>NZ_JAGYGG010000007.1:0-231419 GCF_019947335.1 Pseudomonas sp. BF-R-24 | reverse complement strand
CGGAAATGGCGGTGGTAATGGTGGCGGAAATGGCGGCGGAAACGGCGCAGGCCACGGCGGCGGTATGGGGGGCGGACACGCCGGCACAGGCCACTCCGGCAGTAACGGTCGCGGCAACGGGCTGGACAGCGACCATGCCGGCAAATCCGTGCGCGACCATGGCCTGAGCGGGAACCACTACGGTAGTGAGCGCAACGATGATAACGGTCATGGCACCACGACCTCAGGCATCGCCCATTCCAAAGATACTCGCGGCATCTCCAAGGCCAGGGCTATTTCGGCCTCGACGCCGGGTGAGCACAACACCAAGGGCTTGAGTAAAGCCGGGCAGTCGACCTCGAAAAAAACCCATTGAGTTCGCGGCGACAGATCAGTTTCTGAAAAGCAAAAAACCCGCTGGAAGGCGGGTTTTTTTATACCTGGAAATTGACCACCGGCCACCACACACCTCGTTCCCCGCCAGGCACATCACTCACAACCAGCCCCCCAGCGGGCATTACACGGACAGAAAACGAGCCGCCGGGACACATCGCGCAGTGATTTGCGTTCGTGGGCGATTTGTCATGTTCAACGCCATTTCATTGTAGATATTAGTCAGCCCAACGCGATTTCAATGAGGCTGCACTGTGTTCCAACGACTTGTGTGTTCGCTGTCTGTTTTGAGCCTGTCCATCGCTGCCGCCCAGGCGGCCGAGACTGTCCCCCTCAACACTCCTCGCCTGAAGAGCATCGATAACTTGCGCGATGTCGCCGGTCTTGCCACCGCGTATTCCACGGCCAATGACGGCACCATGCGTGGCGGGGTGTTTTACCGCTCCAACGCGCTGACGCCATCGGCGGCGGATCTGGTAACCCTCAACGGTATGGGCATCAAGGCGGTCTACGACCTGCGCACGCCAACCGAAATCGCCGCCACGCCCGACACGATGCCCACGGGTGCGACGTACACCAACATCGACATCATCGGTGGCTCCACGTCGGGTGCGAACATCACCAACGTTGCGTTCCACAGCGCCGCCGAAGCCACCGCCATGATGCAGGACACCAACCGTGATTTCGTCCGCAACCCGGGGATGCGCAGCGAGTTCAACCAGCTGTTCAATGAACTGGCCACGGTCGACGGCGCCGCGCTGTTCCATTGCACCGCCGGCAAGGACCGTACGGGCTGGACCGCCGCCGTGCTGCAAAGTATCGCCGGGGTCGACGATGCCACCATCATGAGCAACTACCTGGCGACCAACGACTACACCGCCGCGCGCATCAAGGCGACCCTGGCGGCGTTGCCACCGAGCCTGGCGACCATCTATGGGCCGCTGATCGGTGTGGAGGCCAGTTATCTGCAAGCCGGCCTGGACGAGGTGACCGCGCAATACGGCACGATGGATAACTACCTCAAGCAAGGCCTCGGCCTGTCCCAGGAAACCATCTACGTGCTGCGCGGCAAGATGGTGTTCTACAACAGCCTGCCTGGCGCAGCGGACCTGGCCGGCAACGCCGCGGCCGGCGCGCAGTTGTTGCAGCAACTGCAGAACAGCAACCTGTCGGGCACCTACAGCGCCTACAACTACTACCTGCAGTCGGCCATCGATGCCCGCAGCCTCGGGGGCGTGGAGTCCACCGTCGGCGGTCAGGTGCACGCCGACGCCGCGAGCTACCTGCTGCGTCAGGGCGCGATGATCGAACAGGCCGCCGCGCCGTTCACCAGCGGCATCGACCTCAAGGCCGGGCAATATCGCCTGTGGAGCACCGCACTGGCGGGGTACCTGGGCACGGATGCTTCGTCCCAGGCCTCCAGCAGCAACGAGCATAGCCAGGGCATGATGATTGGCCTGACCCAGCGCTTTTCCGAACAGCTCAGCGCCCATGCCGGCTTCGGCTACAGCAGCGGCAATGTCGGTGGTGCAGGTGGCGAGGCCGATACCGACCTGACCTTCTTCAGCGTCGGCGCACGCTTTGCGCCGAACGGTCTGGAACGTGGCCTGTTTGTGGATGCCAATGCCAGCGCGGGCTATCTCGATTACGAGAGCAAGCGCGAACTCGGCGGCGGTCTGGGCACGGCCAAGGGCGACAGTCATGGCAACCTGACCGGCGCGACCCTGGCACTGGGTTACCGTGTGCCGGTGAACGGCGTGACCCTCGAGCCGAGCCTCGGTGTGCGGGTCAGCCGCGTCAACCTGTCGGGCTTCCAGGAAAAGGGCAGCGAACTGGCCCTGGACGTCGACGGCATCCACGAGACCCGCAAGAGCGCGGTGGCCAACCTCAACGCATCCTTTGCACCTGTCAGCCTCGGTGCCTGGCAAGTGGTGCCGGGTGTGCAAGTGGGCTACGAGCATGTGTTGGGCGACCATGAAGTCGACAGCGAAGGGCAACTGCTGGGCCTGGACATCGAACAGCAAGCCGCCTTCGACAACCGTGACCAGTTCACCGGTGGCGTCAACGTCATGGCCAACCTTGGTCCGTGGAGCGTAGGGGCACAAGTCGGCGCCAGTGGTGGCGGCGACAGCCACGGCTTCAATGGCGGGTTGAAGGCCAGTTATCTGTTCTGACGATCAGTCAAGGCAATCTGTGGGAGCGAGTCTGCTCGCGAAGGCCAACTCACAGCCAACGAATAGGGCGGCTGACACTCCGCCTTCTCCCACACATCCTCAATTGGTCGCCATGGGTCGCGTTCGCCGGCCTTTTCTCACGTCTGCGGGACTGATGCCGTAGGCACTCTGGAAATACTGGCAAAACCGGCCGACATTGCTGAAGCCGTGTTGCAAGGCCACGTCCGTGACCGAAGGCGACACACCCTGGGACAGCGCGGCAAAGGCGCGCTCCAGGCGTACCTGGCGCTGATAGGCAACGATTGAAGTGCCCATGAAACGCTGAAAACCCTCCTGCAATGCGCGCAGGCTGACGTTGGTCAATTGCGCCAGTTCGGTACCGCTGGCCAGTCGGTCGGGATGCGCCTGAATGTACTCGACGGCCAGTTTCACATGTCGCGGCGCTATCAGTGGGGAGGGGCGCTGAAGGGCCTCGGTGAAGTTGTGCGGCCAGGTTTCGAGCACCGCGTCGACCAGCATTTCGCGAAGGCGTGAGGGCATCAGCGAGCCCGTATTGATCAGCAGGTCGAACTCGGTTCCGGTGGCCAGGTCCACCAGCGCCTTGATGCCCTGCAAGGCGGGTACGCTCAGATCCACCACGGGCTCAAAACAGATTTTTTGCAGGATCGGCTTGCCGAGCAACATCGACAGTCGTTCGGTGATCAGCGCCCGGCTGATCGAGATCCCGTGTTGCGCATGATTGTCGACAAAGCGCGCCGAGCGGACCTCGGCCTTGTCGATGGCCAGGCCGATCTGGGCGAAGCCAACCGACTCGGTGACGTGGTTGAAGATGATCTTGCCGGCGGTGGGAATGACGAACGTGATTTCATCAAGGGGGGCGGGAAATGCCACCGTGAAGTCACCGTGAAAGTGCATGCGACGAAAGCTGACACCTTCGTGTCTGCCGTAGACCCCGCCGATGCTGATGCTTTTTGGCGGCGGCGCAGAGTCGGAGTAAAGGTTGCCGAACAGGTTCAAGAACAACGCGCCAAAGTCGTCACAGCTCATGTCGTTGGACCTGATGATGATTTGCTTGCGCGTCGTGCTTGAGTACACCTGTAGTGTCACCTTGAGCGGTTGGGCAAAGCCCGGTACGGGGAACTGCCGATCGGAGTTCGAACGGATGCGGTTCGGGAAAGCGCTAGGACGTTATCAGTGACTAATGACAGGTTTGTTACCGGTTGTTGCCACTGTCGTCGCCGGCTCCGTTCACCCGACGCCACCGCTCGCACCGCACAACGGGTGGCACGAGCGGTACCGGGGCGTGGGCGGCCTGCAATGGCCGCGGCTATTTCACTGGTTCTGTTGCCTTGATATCCCCGCAAAAAATATCGACGTTGCCATCGGTCGAAGCCGTTCGCACGACCACCGAATACTTGCCGTCAAGCAGGGTTTGCAACGGCACAGGCGCGGTTCTGGTAAAAGACCAGCCGCGTACGGGTTGGCGTTCGGTGTTGACGGTGTCGTTCATCGCGTAGGCGACTGACCCGGGTTGCTGGCAGGTGCCGTTATTGATGAAAGAGTAAAGACGCAGGGGCAGCGTAACCCCCATTGGAGCACCGCTGATGAAGAAACTGAGTCCGGTTTTCTTGTCCCAGTCGGTCAAGGTGACGGTGCCGATCTGACCGGCGTTTTGCCGGGTGGCGACCAGGTTAACGTTCACACCGTGGGTCGAAGAAGTGGTGCAGCCGAAAAGGCTTGCCGCAACCACGAGTGCTGCCAGTGAGGTTTTGAGCTTCATTGCCAAACTCCTGAGTTGAAGAACTGCAATGGGGAGAATTAGCGGGTATAGCTCATTTATCGCTTTCATGACGTCGTCCATACGAGGCTTCCACTTTCAGGAAGGACGTGTTGGAGGTATTCGGGCTCAATCAACGAATCCCTTCATCGCCACGCAAACCGGCTACATTTGTAATCTACCGAGCCCGATTGCCCGGACGTTTGCCGGTGTATTCAACCCATGCCCCACCCTTGGAATTTCCTCAACCTGAGCTGATTGCCCGCCGGCACACGCGCTTCGATGCCTTTGAGGGTTTGCAATGGTTGCGCGTGCAGTTAAAGGATTGTGCGGTCTGTCGAGCCCACTCATCATCCGCATGGAAGATTTGCCACTGGAGTGACCGATGAATCAACAAGGCAGCCATCCGCAAGAGCGGATTCCAGGCACTCCACAGCGGAGAACCTTGCGCAGCCTGTTGATCCCGGAGTGGCTCGGCAGCTACCGGCCAGACTGGCTGCGCAGCGATGTGGTCGCCGGGCTGACGGCAGCGGCCGTGGTCATTCCCAAGGCGCTGGCGTACGCCACCATTGCCGGCCTGCCGGTGCAGGTCGGGCTGTACACGGCGCTGGTGCCGATGGTGATCTATGCCGTGCTCGGCACGTCGCGCCCGCTTAGCGTCAGCACCACGACCACCCTGGCCATTCTTGCCGGCTCCGCGTTGGGCCAGATCAGTCCCGATGGCGATGCGGCGACCTTGCTCGCCGGTTCCGCCACGCTGGCCCTGATGGTGGGCGCGATCCTGATTGTCGCGGGGCTGCTGCGCCTGGGTTTCGTCGCCAATTTCATTTCCGAGCCGGTACTGGTGGGTTTCAAGGCCGGCATCGGCGTGGTCATCGTACTCGACCAGTTGCCCAAGCTGTTGGGCACGCACATCGACAAAGGCGGTTTCCTGCACAATCTGGTGGCCACGGTCCAGAGCGTCGGCCATGCCTCGCTGCCGACCGTGGCGGTCGGTGTGTTCATGGTCCTGCTGCTGGTGGGCATGAAGCGTTTTACGCCCCGGCTGCCCGCACCTTTGATTGCGGTGGCGCTTGGCATCATCGGCATGAGCCTGTTTGGCCTGGAGCGCTTTGGTGTGTCCGCCGTCGGCGTGGTGCCGATCGGGTTGCCCGCACCGACCCTGCCGGTTTGGTCGATGGCCGAAACCCTGTGGTCCTCGGCGATGGGTATCGCGCTGATGAGTTTCACCGAAACCATCGCGGCGGGACGCGCTTTCGCCCGCAGTGACGAGCCCGCGCCACAACCGAATCGGGAACTGCTGGCCACAGGCGTTGCCAACATCGGTGGCGCGTTTCTCGGGGCCATGGTCGCCGGTGGCGGGACCACCCAGACGGCAGTGAACCGTCTGGCCGGCGCCCGTTCGCAACTGGCCGCACTGGTCACCGCCGCACTGGCGCTGGGCACTTGCCTGCTGCTGGCACCGCTCATTGGCCTGATGCCCAACGCCACGCTCGCCGCCGTGGTGATCGTGTATTCGGTGGGCCTGATCGAACCGGCGCAATTTCGCGAAATCCTGTCGGTTCGCCGTACCGAATTTGCCTGGGCCGTGGTGGCCATGATCGGCGTGATGCTGCTGGGTACGCTGCAAGGGATCGTCGTGGCGATTATCGTCTCGTTGCTGGCCCTGGCCTACCAGGTCTCGGACCCGCCCGTGCACGTACTGGGACGCAAGCCCGGCACCAACGTCTATCGTCCGCAGGCCACCGACAACGAAGACGACGAACACTTTGACGGATTGCTGTTGCTCAGGCCCGAAGGACGGGTGTTCTTCGCCAATGCCGAGCGCATCGCCGACAAGATCCGGCCGCTGATTGACGTGGCGAACCCCAAGGTCGTGGTCCTGGACCTGCGCAGTGTGTTCGACCTGGAATACACCGCGCTGAAAATGCTCACCGGCGCGGAGCAGCGCATGAGTGAGAAGGGCATTTCACTGTGGCTGGTGGGCATGAGCCCCAGCGTATGGGACATGGTCATCAAGGCACCCCTGGGCCATACGCTGGGCGAGGCCCGGATGTTCTTGAACCTGGAACAGGCTGTTGAACATTACCAGCGCAGTCGACGCTGACTGAACGCGGCCGGGCGCGTTCCGGACGCTGTGTAACGCATTGAAGGAGGTAACGGGCATGGCAAAGAAGAAGGCGGCAACCAAAAGCAAACCGGTCGAAAGCGGCAAGCTCAAGAACAAGGATTATCTCGAGGAACTGGGGCGGCTGCATGTCGAGCTGGTCAAGCTGCAGGAGTGGGTGCAGCACTCGGGCGCCAAGGTCTGCATCGTCTTTGAGGGCCGTGATGGCGCCGGCAAGGGCGGGACAATCAAGGCGTTGACCGAACGGGTCAGTCCGCGGGTGTTCAGGGTGATGGCGCTGCCGGCACCGACCGAGCGGGAAAAAAGCCAGATGTATGTGCAACGTTATCTGCCGCACCTGCCGGCGGCCGGTGAAGTGGTGATCTTCGATCGCAGCTGGTACAACCGCGCCGGTGTCGAGCGGGTCATGGGGTTCTGCAGCGACGAGCAGGTGCACACCTTTCTCACCGGGGTGCCGCGCGTCGAGCAGGCACTGGTCGAATCGGGAATCATCCTGATCAAGTACTGGCTTGAAGTGAGCCAGGAGGAGCAGACCCGACGCCTCAAGTCGCGTATCACCGACGGGCGCAAGATCTGGAAGCTGTCACCTATGGACCTCAAGTCCTATAACCGCTGGTACGACTACTCCCGTGCCCGGGACGACATGTTCAAATTCACCGACACCGAATTCGCCCCGTGGCGGGTCGCCAACTCGAATGACAAGCGACGGGCGCGACTGAACATCATCAGTGATGTGCTGAACAGTATTCCTTATGAAGAAATACCGCGGGCAAAAGTGAAACTGCCCAAACGCCAAAGTCCCGGAAACTATCGGGATCCGAACTATCCGTTCAAGTACATCCCGGAAAAATTCTGATCGATGCATTGGGCAGGAGCCGGCCCACGCCAGCTCCTGCTGCATGCCGTCAGGCCTTGATCACGTACCCATACGCCCGGGTACGACCGCCTTCCTGCTTCAGGTACACGCCCTGCAGCTCCGGTGTGAACCCGGGCAAGCGGTTGATGCCTTCTTCCAGGGCCAGGAAGTACTTCAACACCGCGCCACCCCAGATTTCCCCCGGCACCACGCACAGCACCCCCGGCGGATAAGGCAACGCACCCTCGGCCGCAATGCGCCCGTCGGCATCCGCCAGCGCCACCAGTTCGACGTTGCCACGGATGTACTCGATCTGCGCTTGCTGCGGGTTCATGGCCTTTTTCGGGAAGTGCTCCTTGCGGAACATGTCCTTCTGCAACTGCTGCACATTGTGGTGGCGGTACAGGTCGTGCATTTCCTGGCAGAGCTGGCGAATGGTGTAGTTGCGATAGCGCTCCTGATGCTGCGCGTAGATGGCCGGCAGCACCCGGCTCATCGGCGCGTCATCGCTGATGAAGCGTTCGAAACGGGCGATCTGCGCGGCCAGGTGGGTCATCTTCGCCCAGTCTTCGGCCGGGGTGAGCAGGAACAGGATGGAGTTGAGGTCGCATTTTTCCGGAACGATGCCGTTCTCGCGCAGGAAGTTGGCCAGGATGCCGGCGTGAATGCCGAAGTCGGTGTAGCTGCCATCCACCGGGTCGATGCCCGGCGTGGTGAACAGCAACTTGCACGGGTCGATGAAGTACTGCTTCTCGGCGTAGCCGGCAAAGGCGTGCCAGCGGTCCTTGGGATGGAACTCGAAGAAGCGGATGTCATTGGCAATGTCTTCGGTTGGATAGTCTTCCCAGGCGCGCCCTTCAATGGTATCCGGCACGAACGGGCGGACCATGGTGCAGGCTTCGAGGATCAACTTGCGCGCTTCGATGCCGAACTTCACGCAGTCTTCCCACAGGCGCAGGCCGCTGCGGCCCGAGTGAATGCGCGCATTCACATCCAGCGAGGCGAACAGCGGGTAGAAGGGGCTGGTGGACGCCTGGGCCATGAACGCGTTGTTGAGCCGGTGATGGTTGCAATAGCGCGCCTGGCCTTTGATGTGGCGGTCCTTCTTGTGCACCTGGGAGGCCTGGGAAAAACCGGCCTGCTGTTTGTGCACCGACTGGGTGACGAAGATGCCCGGGTCGTTCTCGTTGAGGTCGAGCAACAGTGGCGAGCAGTCTTTCATCATCGGGATGAACTGCTCGTAACCGACCCATGCCGAGTCGAACAGGATGTAGTCACACAGTTTGCCGATGCGGTCGACGACTTGCCGGGCGTTGTAGACGGTGCCGTCATAGGTGCCCAGTTGAATGATCGCCAGGCGGAACGGCCGTGGCAGTTGCGCCTTGTCCGGGGCGACTTCGGCGATCAGTTCGCGCAGATAGTCTTCGTCGAAACAGTGGGCGTCGATGCCGCCGATGAAGCCGTAGGGGTTGCGCGCGGTTTCCAGATACACCGGCGTGGCGCCGGCCTGCAACAGCGCGCCCTGGTGGTTGGATTTGTGGTTGTTGCGGTCGAACAGCACCAGATCGCCAGGGGTCAACAGGGCGTTGGTCACCACCTTGTTCGACGCCGAGGTGCCGTTGAGCACGAAGTAGGTCTTGTCGGCGTTGAACACCTGCGCGGCGTGTTTCTGCGCCAGCAGCGCCGGGCCTTCGTGGATCAGCAGGTCGCCGAGCTTGACGTCGGCGTTGCACATGTCGGCGCGAAACAGCGTCTCGCCGAAGAAATCGAAAAACTGTCGCCCCGCCGGATGCTTGCGAAAGAACTGGCCGCCCTGGTGACCGGGGCAGGCAAAGGTTGCGTTGGCCGCCTCGGTGTACCGTTTGAGCGAATCGAAGAAGGGCGGCAGCAGGCTTTCTTCATAGGCTTTGGCCGCTGTCTCCAGTTGGTTGCCATGGTATTCGACGTTACTGGGGGACAGGTCGAAGATGCCGTTCACTTGCAGCAGCACGTCATTGAGGTGTTTGTAGACCTCCCGGGGGCGGGTGCTGGTGCCGGGGGACGGCACCAGGAAAATCGGAATATCAAAACCGGTGCGCTGAATGGTGTCGAGGGATCCGGCCAGCACGTCATTGACCGACACCACAGCCACGGCGACGTCGGTGAAGTCGGTGTGACTGAGCGGGACCACCTCCCGGGTGTTCAGGAAACATTCGGAGGTGCCATCACTGGCGGCGATTTTCAGGGCTTTCATCGGTGGTGTCTCCTGGCGGGCACTCAATTGTCCGCAGCTTTTTTAGAGATCAACTTCCGGAGGAGTCTTCCAGTTCCCCTGATCGGAAATCATGTCACCACTGGTTATAGAGCATATTTCTGATCTGTCAGGCGTTTTACCGCGACCTTGCACAACTTGACGTCTCACGACCTGTCGATCAGGCGTGTACCAGCGCAATCGTGAACGAGACCACGATCATGCACGCAAAAGCAAAATTGATATTCATGAGGTTTCCATCCGAAACATGAGTGACGGCGCCATCTTGAACAGGTCACAGCAAAATAAAAAATTCGGCGTAATGATTTGAAAGATCGAAAAAAATGATACTTGGAGGTGTTTGCCTGGCCGCCCGTTTGTGTTTGTCCCGTGCTTTGGCTAATCTCGCCGAAGAGCGCAATTTCACGCATAAACGGGCAAAAACATGCACGACAACCATTCCGCTGCCGAGCTTCCATCCGTACGCCGGCAAAAAATCCTGTTGATCCTCGAACGAGACGGCAAGGTCATGGCCTCGGAGTTGAGCCAGCATTTCGCGGTGTCCGAAGACACCATCCGCCGGGATCTGGCGGAACTGGCCAGTGTCGGCCTGGTGCAGCGGGTGCATGGCGGGGCGTTGCCTCGTCCCAAGGACACGGGCAAGGACTATTTCACCCGGATCAGTGAAACCGATGAGGTGAAAACCCATCTGGCGCAATTGGCTGCGCGACGGGTGCAAGACGGTCAGATCGTGGTGTTCGACTCCGGCACTACCACCTTGCAGATCGCGCGTTCGCTGCCGGCGGACATCGCCATTACCGCGATCACCGCGTCGCCGATGACCGCCATCACCTTGTCCGAATACAAAGGCATCAAGGTGATTCTGGCGGGCGGCCAGCTCAACCCGGCGACGATGTCGGCCAGCGGTCACGAAACCCTGCGGTTGCTGGCGGGCATCAAGGCCGATCTGCTGTTTACCGGGGTTTGCGCGATTCACCCGCAGGTGGGCTTGAGCTCACTGCACTTCGATGAGGTGCCGGTGAAACAGGCGATGCTCGACTGTGCCTCTCACGTGATTGCCGTCACCACGGCGGACAAACTCGGGGCGGTGGAACCCTTTGTCGTCGCGCCTTGCAACCGCGTGCACACGCTGATCACCGAACGGCATGTGGCGTCTGGCAATGTTGAAGACTACCGGGGGCTGGGGATTGAGGTGGTGCAGGCTTGAGCATTTTTTGCTGGCAGATGTATTGAAAATACCGGCTCCTTCGCGAGCAGGCTCGCTCCCACAAGGGTTGTTGGCCTGCCTCGATATCTGTGGTCGACATCGATCCCTGTGGGAGCGAGCCTGCTCGCGAAGAGGCCAGCACAAACAACATCCATGTTGAATGTATTGGCCAGTAACCTCAGCGCAGTCGCTCAAGCATCTGGTAGTACCACATGCCGGCGGCGAGCATCGGGTTGCCGAGCAGGTCGCCCATGGGCACGCGGATGTGCTGGCAGGCGGCGAAGGTGTCGAACTGTTCCAGTTTTCCTGTGATCGCACGGCCCATGATTTCACCCATGATGTGGGTGGTGGCGATGCCGTGGCCGGAGTAGCCCTGGCAATACCAGACGTTGTCCGAGAGCTTGCCCAGTTGCGGGATGCGGTTGATCACGATGCCCATCGCGCAGCTCCACTGGTAATCGATGGCCACGCCTTTGAGCGCCGGGAAGGTCTGCTCGATGCACGGACGCAGCTCGGCGGCGATGTCCCGCGAATCCTTGCCGCTGTAGTTGGCGCCGCCCCCGAACAACAGGCGACCGTCAGCGGTGAGGCGGTAGTAATCGAGCACGAAGCGGCAGTCATAGACCGCCAGGTCTTCGGGGTTGATCTGCCTGGCCAGATCGCCCAGCGGCGCAGTGGTGACGATGCCGCCCATGGCCGGGAAAATCTTGCCCTTGAGCTTGCCCGGTTCCAGCTTGTGGTAGACGTCGCCAGCCAGCAGCACCTGGTTGGCGTCGATGTGTCCGTGGGCGGTGCGCACTCCAGGCGTGTCCCCGTGGATGATCTCCAGCACTTCGCTGTTCTCGAAGATCAACGCACCGAGGCTTTCGGCTGCGCGGGCCTCGCCGATGCACAGGTTGAGCGGGTGCAGGTGCATGTTGCGGGTGTTCTTGATCGCGCCGTGGTAGAGGTCGCTTTGCAGCAGATCGCGCACCTGGCTGCGGTCGAGCAGGCTGACCTCGTCGCCCATGCCACGGTGCACCGCCTCTTCGTAATCCTTGCGCAAGCCGGCCATGTGCGCGGGTTTGTACGCCGCATGCAGGTGGCCGTGCTTGAGGTCGCAGGCGATGCCGTATTTTTCCACGCGCTGCCGGATGATCTGGTGCCCGCGCCAGCGCAGGTTCCAGATGAAATCATCGACTTCATCACCGATGGTGCGGCGCATCTGTTTGCGCATGGCTTCATCGCCCGACAGGCTGCCGGTGACCTGGCCGCCATTGCGCCCGGTGGCGCCCCAGCCGATCTTGTGGCTTTCGACGATGGCGACCTTCACGCCTTTTTCCGCCAGCTCGACGGCGGTGGCCACACCGGTGAATCCGCCGCCGATGATCACCACGTCAACCCGGTGCCGGCCTTGCAGCGTCGGGTAATCGGTGTCCTGGTTGAGGGTGGCGGTGTAGTAGGAATTGCAACGTTGAGTCATGTCGGTGTCCACACGAAATTGAAAGAAACTCAATGCCTGTCAGTCAAAGTGCGCAACCCGTGGGAGCGGGCCTGCTCGCGAACGCGGTGTGCCATTCACAGTTGATTTCGAATGACACTCCGCTATCGCGAGCAGGCTCGCTCCCACAGGGATTGCATACGCTGAGCAAACGCAGGGATAGCGAAGGAGGGGGCTCGCCGATCAGGCGAGCAGGGCGCTATCCGGCGGACGTGCGGAGTGACGCAGTTTGGAGCGGCGCAGGGCCATGGGCAGGTTGACGATGCGCTTCATGCAATGCCGTCCACGGCCAGCAGCGAGGTGGCCTGGATCGAGAGGTTCAGCAGGTGCTGTTCTGACGGCAAAGTACGCATGGCGCAGGTTTCCGGCGGCGGAAATCGTCGGTGGCCAGTAGCACAAGCCATCCGTGGGATGGCTGGATACTAGGGAGGATTGCGGCGCGTGTAAATGTTTGATTCAGAACATCAGGTGCACACCCAGGCCGATCAACCCGCAGCCGATCAACACCTCGATCACCCCGCGCTTGAATCCAAGCAATGCAACGCCCGCGACTATCGCGATCAGCAACGAAGGCCAGTCCAGTGCTCCTTCGAAGCCTTTGGGCCACAGCACGTGGTAGGCAAAGAAACAGGCCAGGTTGAGAATCACGCCCACCACGGCGGCCGTAATGGCCGTCAGTGGCGCGGTGAACTTGAGTTCGTTGTGCGTCGATTCCACCAACGGCCCGCCGGCGAGGATGAACAGGAACGAGGGCAGGAAGGTGAACCAGGTCACCAGCGTCGCGGCGATGGCGCCGGCAACGAAGGCCTGATCCGGGCCGAAGACCTGATGCACGTAGGCGCCGATAAAACCGACGAAGGCGACAACCATGATCAACGGACCCGGCGTGGTTTCACCGAGCGCCAGGCCGTCGATCATCTGCGTCGGCGTCAGCCATCCGTAGTGGCCGACCGCGCCCTGGTAGACGTACGGCAACACCGCGTAGGCGCCGCCAAAGGTCAGCAGCGCGGCCTTGGTGAAGAACCAGGCCATCTGGGTCAGCGTGCCTTCCCAGCCGAACAGTGCGGTGAGCATGGCCATGGGCAGTGTCCACAAGATCGCACCGATCACGGCCAGACGCGCCAGTTTCCAGCCACTGAAGCGGGCGTGTCCGGGGGTTGGGGTGTCGTCGTCGATCACTGCCGGGCCGTAGGAGCGTTTCGCAGCGCTGTGGCCACCGGTCCTGAATTTTTCCGGTACCAGTCGCCCGCCGAAATAACCGATGACCGCCGCGCCGAGCACGATCAACGGAAACGGCAGATTGAGCACGAAGATGGCCACGAAGGACGCGGCGGCGATGCCCCATAACCAGCCGTTCTTCAGCGCCCGCGAGCCGATCCGGTGAGCCGCCTGCACCACGATTGCCGTGACCGCAGGCTTGATCCCGTAGAACAGTCCGGCGACCACGGGCACGTCACCAAAGGCGATGTACACCCAGGACAGCGCAATCAGGATGAACAGCGACGGCAATACAAACAGCACGCCAGCGATCACACCGCCCCAGGTCCGGTGCATCAGCCAGCCGATGTAGGTCGCCAACTGCTGAGCCTCAGGCCCGGGCAGCAACATGCAATAGTTGAGGGCATGCAGAAAGCGCCGCTCGGAGATCCAGCGCCGGCGTTCGACCAGCTCCTGATGCATGATCGAAATCTGCCCCGCCGGCCCGCCGAAACTGATGAAACCAAGCTTGAGCCAGAACAGGAAGGCTTCGCGCAGGCTGATGGACCGGGGTTGCAGTACATCCTGTTGCGTGATCGGGGAGGGCGTGGGGCTCAAGCGGAAACTCCTTGTGCAGAAAAGCTTTGAGCCGATGACTGTAGCTAGGCCGGAGCGCGTTGCATAGCCGCCTCATGCGGCCTATCTGCCCAGCGCTCGACGGCTGACCGGTCGCTGTCACGGGCATCGACCCAGCGTGCGCCGGACGCCACGTCTTCGCGTTTCCAGAACGGTGCGTCGGTTTTCAGGTAGTCCATGATGAATGCACAGGCTTCGAAAGCGGCTTGACGATGGGGGCTGCTGACGCCGACAAACACGATCGGCTCGCTGATTGACAACGGGCCGATCCGATGCACGATCTGCACGGCCCTCAATGGCCATCGGGCCCTGGCATTGTCGACGATTTTTTGCAGCGAACGTTCGGTCATGCCCGGGTAGTGCTCCAGAAACAACCCGCTGACCGCCTCACCCTGATTGATGTCGCGCACATAGCCGACGAAGTCGACCACGGCACCCACGCCCGGATCGTTTGCCTGCAGGCTGTCGATCAGCCGGCCGACGTCGAACATTTCACGCTGGACCCGAACCGACATGTCTCAACCCCCGGTGACCGGTGGAAAAAAGGCGATCTCGTCATAGTCCTCGATCGCCCGGTCTGGATGGCACAGCTCCTGGTTCAGTGCACACATCAGGTTGCTTTCACCCAGCACTTGGCTCCACACCTCACCGCGAGCCATCAGCAGTCGGCGCACGTCCTCGATGGTCTTGAGGCTGTCGGTCAGGGGTAGTTTTTCACCGCCCAGGTTGAGCTGCTCGCGGTAACGGGCGAAGTAATTGATCAGGATCATTGTGCGTCCTCGAACTTGAAATGACCGGAGCGGCCACCTTGTTTACTCAGCAGGCGGATGTCATCGATGACCATGCCCCGGTCTACCGCCTTGCACATGTCATAGAGGGTCAGCGCCGCCACGCTGACGGCGGTCAGGGCTTCGAGTTCGACCCCGGTCTGGCCCTCGACGCGGCACGTACTGAGGATTTTCACGCTGTCCGGAGTGCAGGCCTTGAGTTCGACGTGGATCGAACTGAGCAGAAGGGTGTGGCACAGCGGGATCAGCTCATGGGTTTTCTTTGCCGCCATGATTCCGGCGATCCGCGCCACGGCAAATACGTCGCCCTTGGGGTGGCCGTCGCTTTGAATCAGCTTCAGGGTTTCCGGGCGCATCCGCACCCAGGCCTGGGCCTGGGCTTCACGCAGCGTCGAGGTTTTTTCGCTGACATCGACCATGTTGGCGCGACCCTGGCTGTCGAGGTGGGTCAGGCCATCGGGCGATGCATCTGAAATGTCTGTCATGGGAGGTTCCTGCGCTTGCCAGCGCGGTGATCAGGTGAAGGCATCATGCCGGGCTGTAAATGCGTGGTGCGTTGCGGTGGGGGATGTGAATCAGGTTGAGGCGATGTTTGATTGCCCATTGCACGGTCAGGGCGGTGGGTGCCGACAGACTGACCAGCGTACCGAGCCTGGCCCTGACGGCCTTGTGGATCAGTTCGAGGCTGCAACGGCTGGTGACCACGGTGAAGCCGCAACGGCTGTCGATGCCGGCGTGTTGCAGGGCACCGATCAACTTGTCCAGCGCGTTGTGGCGGCCAATGTCTTCGCGGCAGATCAGCGCGTTGCCTTGGGGGTCGAAGTACAGCGCCGCGTGCAGCGCACCGCTGCTGCGGGCCATTTGCTGTGCCTGTTCGATGCGGTTGCGGATGTCGATGAAATGTTCGGCGGGCGGCAGGGCAACCGACTCGAGAATCTCCAGTTTCGGCAGGGCCTGCTCCAGCGCTTCCACACCGCACAGCCCGCAGCCACTGGTGCCGGCCATTTGCCGACGATGGTTCTTCAGCGTCCAGAATGCGCGGCTGGAGATCTGCACGTCGGCTTGAACGGCCTGGTCGAATCGGGTGAGGCGCAAGTCGTAGATTTCGCTCTGGTCCTCAACGATGTCGTTGCTGATGCTGAAGCCACGGATGAAATCTTCGAGGTTGCCCGGCGACACCATCATCACCGCCTGACTCAGACCGTTGTACGTGATTGCCAGGGCAATCTCTGATGCCAGTGCCGCCTGACAGACTGACGCGGCGTTGTCGTACTCGCGAAAGTTCACCCTCAACGGTTGGGGCGCGGGGGCATTGGTGTCGCTTCGAACATCGGTTTGTTCAACTTGGCACAACATGAAAAGAACCTCGAAGCGCTGAATTAAGTTCAGGCTACGGGTAACTTTAAACAGCGTCCAATCGCTTGTTCCGATGTGCCGATTGGTGATGTCTATCAAACTGGGCAAACATGTCCGGTTCGGTTTTATATAAAGCCGAAACTTGATCAGTCAGTCCGGCTGAATAACGTTCGTGCTTCGGCGAAACACTTTTCGGCAATCGCCGAACGCGGTTCGGTCTTGCGCATCACCAGGCCCAGGGGCGCGAGTACGCTGGCATCCGGCAGTTCGATGAACGCCAGGTGTTCGATGGGCTCTTCCAGGCCACTGTCCAGCGGCATGATCGCGCAGCAGAAACCCTCGTGAATCGCCTGCAGCAACTGGTAAGTCGAATCGCTTTCCAGGATCGGTTGCGGGTCCAGTCCGCGGCTGCGAAAGCTCAGGTCGATGGATTTGCGGTAGTGCATGCCGTTGCTGAGCATCCCCAGCGGCAGTTCGGCGGCGTCCTCCCAGCTCATTTGCATGCCGTCGAAATGGAAGTGGCGATTGTCGTACAGCAGGCCGACGCGGGTTTCGCCGATCTCGAAAAACTCGAAATAGCTCGGGTTGACGTGATCGAGGTAGCACACGCCCAGGTCCAGCTGATTGTTGCCAAGGCCCTCGATGATCTGGTCGGAACTTAAAGACGACAGGCTGTACTTGAGCTCGGGAAAGCTGCGGGACAGGCCCTGGATGTAGGTGACCGGATTGAAGCTGCTGAGGGGAACCAGCCCCAGGCGCAGGTTGCCCACGAGCTGGCCCCGGCACGCCGCGGCCTCGGCGAAGAGCCCGTCGTGGGCGGCCAGCAGGGTCCTGGCCCACGCCAGCACCCGTTCGCCGGCCTCGGTAAAACCCTCGAAGCGCTGGCCTCGGGTGACCAGCACCAGGTCCAGTTCATCCTCCAGGTTGCGCAGGCGCATCGACAGCGTGGGCTGGGTGATGTGGCAGCGCGCGGCCGCCTGGCCGAAGTGGCGGGTCTGCTCCAGGGCGATCAGGAACTTGAGTTGTTTGATGTCCATGACGGCACCTGCTGGCGGGGAGTGAAGGGTTAAGTATTGACTCAGGCGCGCAAGACACAAGGCGAGGCAGAAATCGTGAGCCGAGACGATCTCATTGTCTTCGGTGTGCGTCCAATCACTGCTATCTAAGGTGTTATCGACGGGCTCTATCATTGCTGTTGTTTCTGGTCTTTTTATATTGATAGATTGGCTCGATAGTCTGGTTGGTTAGAGTGATTAGACACGGCTTGAATTATCGAATTAGTCTCCGGAAGTCATTTAATCAATATCTGCCGGAGAACCCCATGAGCGTCAAACCGGATGCATTGTTTATACCCCTGAATATTGCCGTGTTGACTGTTAGCGATACCCGCGAATATGCCAATGACACCTCCGGCCAATTACTCGTCAGTCGTTTGCTGGAAGCCGGCCATACCCTCAGCGAGCGCAACCTGCTCAAGGACGACCTGTACAAGATCCGCGCGCAGGTGGCGAACTGGATTGCCGACGACGGTATCCAGGTGGTGCTGATCACGGGCGGCACCGGGTTTACCGGCCGCGACAGCACACCTGAGGCAGTGGCCTGTTTGCTGGATAAACAGATCGAAGGCTTCGGTGAGCTGTTCCGGGCGATTTCGATCCTAGACATCGGCACCTCGACGGTGCAGAGCCGGGCATTGGCCGGGCTGGCCAATGGCACGCTGGTCTGCTGCCTGCCGGGTTCCACGGGTGCCTGCCGCACCGCGTGGGAAGGCATCCTCGCCGAGCAACTCGACGCGCGCCACCGGCCGTGCAATTTCGTACCGCACCTCAAGCCTATGCAGGCTTGCGGGACGCGGGGATGAGCTATTCACCCTTGATGCCGGTGGAGGATGCCATCGAACGGTTGCTGACAATGGCCGAGGCACAGTGGATTGAAGACAGTGAAGCGGTGCCGCTCAGTGCCGCACGGCAACGGGTGTTGGCCAATGACCTGGTGGCGACCCTCGATCTGCCGCCGTGGCCGAATAGCGCCATGGACGGCTATGCCCTGAATGTCGACGGTTGGGACGGGGCACCGCTGACCGTGTCGCAACAGGTATTTGCCGGTCACGCCCCCGAAGCACTGGCACCGGGAACCTGCGCGCGCATCTTCACCGGCGCCCCGGTTCCGCCGGGTGCCAACGGCGTGGAGATGCAGGAGAACACGCAAGTACTGGATGACGGACGTATCCGCTTCAAGCAGCCATTGAGCGCCGGCAGCAACATCCGCCCACAAGGTCAGGAGAACCGCGTCGGCGATGTGCTGCTGCGCGCCGGCAAGCGTCTCGGTCCGTTCGAACTGGCGGTCGCGGCAGCGCAGGGCTGCACCCATGTGCAGGTCGTGCGGCGACCACGGGTGGCGTTGCTGTCCACCGGCAATGAACTGGTCGATCCGGGCACACCGCTCAAGCCCGGCAGCATCTACAACAGCAACCGCACATTGTTGAGCCATTGGTTGAATGCGTTGGGTTGCGAGGTCATCGAGGCCGGTATTCTCCCCGACGAGCCACGCCAGACGCGACTCAAGCTCGAACAGCTGCAACACACGGCGGACCTGATGCTCAGCACGGGCGGCGTGTCCGCCGGTGACGCCGACTGCCTCGGCCAGGTACTGCGCGAGTGCGGCAAGCCGTTGCTGTGGAAACTCTCGATCAAACCCGGCAAGCCATTGACCGTGGGCCACTTCGGCCGCGTGCCGGTGATTGGCCTGCCGGGCAATCCGACCTCGGCGTTGGTCACTTTCGGTCTGTTGGCCCGGGCTTATCTGTTGCGGATTCAGGGTGTCGAAGACGTCGAGCCTTTGAGCTTCCCGGTCAGGGTCGGCTTTGCCTGGCCCAAACCCGGAAGCCGCCGCGAGTACCTGCGAGCGAAACTCGAAGCCGGTCGCGCGGTGCTCTATCCGAACCAGAGTTCCGGCGTGTTGCTGGGTGCATCCTGGGCCGATGGGCTGGTGGAAGTGCCGGAAGGCTGCACACTGGAAGCGGGCGACACGGCGCGATTTATTCCCTTCAGCGAGCTGTTCTGAATACACCTGAAATACCTGTGGGAGCGGGCTTGCTCGCGAAGAGGCCGGCACATTCAACAGAGAGGTTGACTGACCTGACGCCTTCGCGAGCAAGCCCGCTCCCACAGGTTTTGCGTTTTTCCTGAAAATCAGTTCAACACAAAATCCACCGGCTCCAGTTGCGGTGGCAGTTCCGTCACACCCAGGGCCGCCAGCACATCGCGCTCGATATTGCGCACGATGGCATCGGTGGGCAGGTCGTTTTCGTCGCGGCCGAAGGGGTCTTCCAGTTCATCGGCAATCGCATCCAGGCCGAAAAAGGTGTAGCTGACAATCGCGGTGAAAATCGGTGTCAGCCAGCCCAGGGGTTCGGCCATGGCAAAGGGCAAGAGGATGCAGAACAGGTAGATGGTGCGGTGCAGCAGCAGGGTGTAGGGGAAGGGTAGCGGGGTGTTCTTGATCCGTTCACAGACGGCCTGGGCATGGGTCAGGCTGGTCAAATGGTTGGCCATGAGCGTGTAGCGCCAGTCGTTGATCGCCCCGGACTCGTTGAGTGACGAGCACTGTTGACCGACCTGCATCAGGATCTGCCCGCTGATGTCCGTGGTGTTGCCCTTGGGCATCGGGTGCAGCCAGTCGCCACTGGCGGCCATTTCGTTTTCCTGGCGCAGGCGCGCGTTGAGGGCATGGGCGAAGCCGCAGAGGTTGCTGAGGATCGTGTGGCGCTCAGCGGTGTCCTTGATCACCAAGGTTTCACGAATCATCGAGCGGATCTCCACGATCACATCGCCCCAGGCCTTGCGCGCTTCATACCAGCGGTCGTAGCAGGCGTTGTTGCGAAAGCTCATGAAGATCGACAGCGACAAACCCAGCAGCGTGAAGGGCGTGGCGCTGACCTTGGAAAAGTAGCTGGGATGCAAGGTTTCGATGAGCACGATGGCCGAGGCGAGCAGCGTCACCATCAGGCTGCGCCAGGCGATGCGTTTGGCAATCGAACCCTTGAGGGACGTCAGTACGCCGATCAGGTTGGGTTTGGGTCTCACGATCATGGGTTTCAGCCGCCCGTCATGTTCATGAAGCGAATGACCTGAACATCGTCGTTCACTTCGAAGTTGTGTCGATAAGGCTTGAGTTTCATCGCCTCGATAATGGCTTTTTCCAGGCGCTGGGGCTGTCCGGGGTGGCTGCGCAAGACCGCCTTGAGATCCACGGAGTGTTCATTGCCCAGGCACAGCAGCAGACGTCCCTCCACGGTCAGCCGCACCCGATTGCAGGTGCCGCAAAAGTTGTGGCTGTGGGGTGAGATGAACCCCAGGCGAATCTGCGGCGCCTCGGCCAGGCGCCAGTAGCGCGACGGTCCTTGGGTCGACTCGGCGGAATCAATCAAAGTGTAGCGTTCGGCAATGCGTTCGCGGACCTGGCTACTTGCGAAAAACGATTCGGCGCGGCTGTGCTCGTCGATGGTGCCCAACGGCATTTCCTCGATGAAGGAGATGTCGAGGTTACGGTCGATGGCGAAGCTCACCAGATCATTGATCTCATGGTCGTTGCGACCTTTCATCACCACGCAATTGAGCTTGGTGTTGCGAAATCCCGCCTGGTTGGCTGCGTCGATGCCTTTGATCACCTGCGCCAGGTCACCGGTGCGGGTCAGTTCGCGAAAACGTTGCGGGTCCAGGCAATCGAGGCTGATGTTGAGACGCTTGACCCCGGCTTCGAACAACGGCCCGGCCAGTTTGGCCAGCTGCGAACCGTTGGTGGTCATGCACAGTTCACGCAGGCCGGGCAGGGCGGCGATCTTCTCGCACAACTGCACCACGCCCGGACGGATCAGCGGCTCGCCACCGGTCAGGCGGATCTTGCGGGTGCCCAGCGCCACGAAGCTTTGTGCAAGTTGATAAATCTCTTCCAGCGTCAGCACCCGTTGGCGGGGCAGAAACTGCATGTCCTCGGCCATGCAATACACGCAACGGAAATCGCAGCGGTCGGTGACCGACATCCGCAGATAATCCACGCGCCGGGAGAATCCATCGATCAAGACTTGTTCTGACATGACACCCTCGCTTGGCACGCATTGAATGAATGTTCCGTGTAGGAGCGAGCTCTGCTCGCGATGGTCGTTAACGATTACGCGTGCTTGCTGGCTGAACGCGGTGCTCTGGAGTCCATCGCGAGCAGAGCTCGCTCCTACAAATATTGCGCCGATAACGGATTTATTGAGCGCAGGTGTAGGAGCGCTGAAAACGGATTTGTTGTGCGCAGGCTAAGAGCAACTTGTCGGTCCGTCCAATCACTATTAGTAACCGGTTGATCGAGTGCATCTATGATGGATAAAGTTGCAACGTTAACGGCTGGTTAAATCTTATAAGCTAATGATAAACAACAACAAATATCGATGATAAATATCCTCGATCATGTGGTCATAAATAGCGATTAGACAATAATTATTCCCTGTTCATATGCTTTCTCCGTCAAACGATCAATGGCCTGAATCAGGTCACGGAGAAGTACCATGTCTCAAGTCGACCGCTACAAACCCTACAAAGGTGCCGCCGCTGGTTGGGGCGCGCTGATTGCTGTTACCAAAAACTGGCTGGGCAGTGAAAACGCGCTGAAGAATATTCGCGCCATGCTCAAGACCAACCAGAACGGCGGGTTCGATTGCCCCGGTTGTGCCTGGGGCGAGTCGCCGGAAAACGGCATGGTCAAGTTCTGCGAGAACGGCGCCAAGGCGGTTAACTGGGAAGCCACGGGCCGTTTGGTCGACCCGGCCTTCTTCAACAAATACAGTGTCTCGGCGCTGGCCGAGCAGAGCGATTACTGGCTGGAGTATCAGGGCCGCCTGACCCACCCGATGCGCTATGACGCGACCACCGACCGTTACGTGGAAACCACCTGGGACGAAGCGTTCGCGCTGATCGCCCGGCACCTCAACGCGCTGGAATCGCCGGACCAGGCCGAGTTCTATACCTCGGGCCGGGCCAGCAACGAAGCCGCCTTTCTCTATCAGCTGTTCGTCCGGGCCTACGGTACCAACAACTTTCCGGATTGCTCCAACATGTGCCACGAAGCCAGTGCGGTGAGCATGATCGAAAGCCTCGGCGTGGGTAAAGGCACCGTGGTGTTTGACGACCTGGAACATGCCGATGCGATCTTCGTCATCGGTCAGAACCCCGGCACCAACCACCCGCGGATGCTTGAACCGTTGCGCGAAGCGGTCAAGCGCGGTGCACAGGTGATCTGCATCAACCCACTCAAAGAGCGCGGGCTGGAGCGCTTCCAGCATCCACAGCACCCGATCGAAATGCTGCTGAACGGCTCCGAGCCGACCAACACAGCCTACTTCCGCCCGGCACTGGGTGGCGACATGGCAGTCATGCGCGGCATGGTCAAGTTCCTGCTGCAGTGGGAGCGCGAAGCTCAGGTCAGCGGCGGCGAACCGGTGTTCGACCATGAGTTCATCGCCGAACACACCTCGGGAATGGGCGCCTACCTGGGCGAAGTCGACGCAACCAGTTGGGAGCACATCGAGCAGCAGTCTGGCATGCCATTGGCGGACATCGAACTCGCCGCGCGCATGTACGCCCGGTCCAAGCGGGTGATCATGTGCTGGGCGATGGGCCTGACCCAGCACACGCACTCGGTGCCGACGCTGCAGGAAGTCATCAACCTGATGCTGCTGCGCGGCAATGTCGGCCGCCCCGGCGCAGGCCTGTCACCGGTTCGCGGTCACAGTAACGTGCAGGGCGACCGCACCATGGGCATCAACGAGCTGGCGCCCACCGACTTGCTCAATGCCCTGGAAAAACGCTTCTCCTTCAAGCCACCGCGCGAGCACGGTCACAACACCGTGATGGCGATTGGCGCGATGGAGCAGGGGCGTTCGAAAGTGTTTATCGCCCTGGGTGGCAATTTCGCCCAGGCCACCCCCGACACGCCACGCACCCACGCCGCGTTGCATAAATGCGACCTCACCGTGCACATCGCCACCAAGCTTAACCGCAGCCATCTGGTCACCGGCCGTGAAGCGCTGATCCTGCCGTGCCTGGGCCGCACCGACATCGATATCCAGGCCGAAGGGCCGCAAGGCGTCACCGTGGAAGACACCTTCAGCATGATCCACATCTCCCACGGTCAACTGAAACCGAAGTCGAAACACCTGCGCTCCGAGCCTGCGATCATTGCCGGCATCGCCGCCGCGACACTGGGCAAGCACCCGATCGACTGGAACTGGGCCATCGGCGACTACGGCCGCATCCGCAACATGATTGCCGACACCATTCCCGGTTTCGAAGATTTCAACCAGCGCTTGCTGCATCCGGGCGGTTTCCACATGCCCAACGACGCGGCCAGGCGCATCTGGAAAACCGCCAGCGGCAAGGCCCAGTTCACGCCGAGCGTGCTGCCGGAGCACCTGATCAGCGAGGGCGTGCGCAACCTGACGGTCAAGCCACACCTGATTCTGCAGACCATGCGCTCCCACGATCAGTACAACACCACGCTGTATGGCCTGGATGACCGTTATCGCGGGGTGTACGGCATGCGCGACGTGGTGTTCGCCAACGAGCAGGACATTCGCCGGCTGGGTTTTGAGCCTGGGCAGAAGGTCGACCTGGTGGCGCTGTGGGATGACGAGCGCGAGCGTCGGGTCAGCGGTTTCACCCTGATCGCCTACGACATTCCGGCTGGTCAGGCAGCGGCGTACTACCCCGAGACCAACCCGTTGGTGCCGCTGGAAAGCTACGGTGACCGCACCTTCACCCCGACTTCCAAGTTCATCGCCATCCGGCTGGAGCAGGCGAAGGCCAGCAACCTGATTTCGACTTCCGCCGCGTAGCACCGGGGGCGGCCCGGTGCCGCTCACCTAACCCTTTCGACTTGTGTTGGCTGCAGGCCCCCGGCCTGACGGTGGCCCGGCCGTGTGCCGCCGTTTTTCAGCCGCAATGAGGATATCGACATGTTTAACCTGGAGGCACTGGACCTGGCGCGCATTCAATTCGCGTTCACGGTTTCGTTCCACATCATCTTTCCCGCCATCACCATCGGGCTGGCCAGTTTCCTGGCGGTGCTCGAAGGGCTTTGGCTGAAAACCCACAACGACACCTACCGCGATCTCTACCATTTCTGGTCGAAGATCTTCGCCGTCAACTTCGGCATGGGCGTGGTCTCGGGGCTGGTCATGGCCTACGAGTTCGGCACCAACTGGAGCCGTTTCTCCGACTTCGCCGGCAGCATCACCGGGCCGTTGCTGACCTATGAAGTGCTCACGGCGTTCTTCCTCGAGGCCGGTTTCCTCGGGGTCATGCTGTTCGGCTGGAACCGGGTAGGGCGTGGCTTGCACTTCTTTTCGACGGTCATGGTCGCCATCGGCACCCTGATTTCGACCTTCTGGATTCTTGCGTCCAACAGCTGGATGCAAACGCCCCAGGGTTTTGAGATCGTCGACGGTCGGGTGATGCCGCTGGACTGGCTGGCCATCGTGTTCAACCCGTCGTTCCCGTACCGCCTGGCGCACATGGCGATTGCCGCGTTCGTGGCCACGGCATTCTTTGTCGGCTCGTCGGCGGCGTGGCACCTGCTGCGCGGCAACGACACCAAACAAGTGCGCAAGATGCTGTCGATGGCGTTGTGGATGGCCTTGATCGTCTGCCCGATCCAGGCGGTGGTCGGTGATGCCCACGGCTTGAATACCCTGGAGCATCAACCGGCGAAGATCGCTGCCATCGAAGGGCACTGGGAAAACAACGGGAGCGAAGCCACGCCCCTGGTGCTGTTCGGCATCCCTGACATGCAGGCCGAGAAAACCAGGTACGCCATCGAGGTTCCGTACCTGGGCAGCCTGATCCTGACCCACAGCCTCGACAAGCAGATCCCGGCGCTCAAGAGCTTCCCGAAAGAGGACCGACCCAATGCGACGGTGGTCTTCTGGAGTTTCCGTGTCATGGCCGGGCTGGGCATGTTGATGGTGCTGGCCGGCGTGCTCGGCCTGGCCCTGCGCCGCAGCGGCGCCATCTACCGCAATCGCTGGTTCCTGCGCCTGATGTTGTGGATGGGGCCAAGTGGCCTGATCGCCATGCTGGCCGGGTGGATCACCACCGAAGTCGGGCGCCAGCCGTGGGTGGTGTATGGCCTGCTGCGTACCGCCGATGCCGCGTCCAATCACAGCGTCGCGCAGTTGAGCATCTCGCTCGCGCTGTTCGTGGTGATCTATTTCTCGGTGTTCACGGTGGGCATCGGCTACATGATGAAACTGGTCGGCAAAGGACCGCAGCCCCATCACGGGCATCCGGTCGACGGGCACTCCGATCAGCTGGTCACACCGCGCCGGCCGCTGTCCGCCGGCGCTGAAATTCTCGAAACCGACGCCCGCGTCAATTGAAGGAAGGGAGTTGAGTCATGGGTATTCAAGGTATCGATTTATCGCTGATCTGGGGCGTGATCATCGCCTTCGGCGTGATGATGTACGTGATCATGGACGGCTTCGACCTGGGGTTGGGCATTCTGTTTCCGCTGATCCCGGATGCGAAGGAGCGCGATGTGATGATGAACACCGTGGCACCGGTCTGGGATGGCAACGAGACCTGGCTGGTGCTGGGCGGCGCGGCACTGTATGGCGCTTTCCCGCTGGCCTATTCGGTGATACTGGAAGCGCTGTACCTGCCGCTGATCCTGATGTTGTGCGGCTTGATCTTTCGCGGTGTAGCGTTCGAGTTCCGATTCAAGGCCAGCCCTGAAAAGCGTCACATCTGGGACATGGCGTTCATCGGCGGTTCGCTGCTGGCGACCTTTTCCCAGGGCGTGGTGATCGGCACTTACATTGCCGGCATCCCGGTGGTCGATCGCCAGTTCGCCGGCGGTTCGCTGGACTGGCTGGCACCGTTTCCGCTGTTCTGCGGTGTCGGCCTGATCGTCGCTTATGCGCTGCTCGGCAGCACCTGGTTGCTGGTCAAGACCGAAGGCATGCTCGAATCGCGTATGCGCCTGTTCACCCGGCCCCTGGCCTGGCTGCTGTTGGCGGTGATCGGCGTGATCTGTGTATGGACGCCCATCCTCCATCCGGAAATCGCCACGCGCTGGTTTGCCCATGCGCACCTGGCGGTGTTCGGTGGTCTGGCGGCGCTGGCTTTGCTGGCGATGTTCGGCCTGCTCAGGACCCTGCGCCAACGTCACACCCATTGGCCGTTCGCCTTCACCCTGATGCTGGTGTTCCTGGGTTACATCGGCCTGGCGTTCAGCATCTGGCCGAACATCGTGCCGCCGTCGATCAGCCTGTGGGCAGCGGCGTCACCGCCAACCAGCCAGTTGTTCATCCTGATCGGCGCGCTGTTCATCCTGCCGATCATCCTGATGTACACGGTCTGGAGCTACTACGTGTTCCGCGGCAAAGTGAGGATTGGCGATGGCTACCATTGATTCCCGTGAACCGGCACCGGCGCCTTGGTACAAGCGCCTTGGGTGGCTGGTGTTGATCTGGCTGGGCAGTGTGGTTGCGTTGGGAGTGGTGGCGGGGGCATTGCGGATGTTGATGCATGCTGCCGGGATGAGTAGCCACTGATGGCAAGTCATTAAAGAGTTCCAGTTCACTTTGATGCGTATGTATGGATTGGATGGGATTGGATTGGGTGAATATCCATTCCTGCGGTAACGGCCACCTATGGTTCCGCTTTTACAGCGGGTCACTTGGAAAAGCCCCAAGTAACCAAGGGCTCTTGCCCCTGACGTTCGGTGCCTCGCTGTGGCTCGGCATGCCCTCGTTCCGGTCCTGCTCCGTGGGCCCGACGCCATCGGCCATCCATGGCCGGCGGCGGCTAACCCGGCATCCATGCCGGGTTGCCCACTACGCAGAACCTCCACTCGGCCTCTCGAGGGGGCGTGTACCGCAAAAGCGCCCGAGGCGGCCTATCGGCCGGCCTGATCACAATTGAAGTCGTTTCCCTGTAGGAGCGAGCTTGCTCGCGAAAAACGTCTGAACAACGCGGGCATTCAGACAGCCCGCGCTATCGTTGACGTCCATCGCGAGCAGGCTCGCTCCTACAGGTACGAGGTAGCTCGGGCTTTTGATTTTGACCTGCCCCGTCGGCCTGCCTGCCCGATCGCAATTGAGCTCGTTTCCGTGTAGGAGCGAGCTTGCTCGCGAAAAACGCCAGGACAACGCGGGCATTCAGACAACCCGCGTTATCGTTGACGTCCATCGCGAGCAGGCTCGCTCCTACAGGTACGAGGTAGCTCGGGCTTTTGATTTTGATCTGTCCCGTCGGCCGGCCTGATCGCAATTGAGCTCGTTTCCGTGTAGGAGCGAGCTTGCTCGCGAAAAACGCCAGGACAACGCGGGCATTCAGACAACCCGCGTTATCGTTGACGTCCATCGCGAGCAGGCTCGCTCCTACAGGTACGAGGTAGCTCGGGCTTTTGATTTTGATCTGTCCCGTCGGCCGGCCTGATCGCAATTGAGCTCGTTTCCGTGTAGGAGCGAGCTTGCTCGCGAAAAATGCCAGGACAACGCGGGCTTTCAGACAACCCGCGTTATCGTTGACGTCCATCGCGAGCAGGTACGAGGTAGCTCTGGCTTTTGATCTTGATCTGCCCCGTCGGCCGACCTGATCGCAATTGAGCTCGTTTCCGTGTAGGAGCGAGCTTGCTCGCGAAAAACGCCAGGACAACGCGGGCTTTCAGACAACCCGCGTTATCGTTGATGTCCTTCGTGAGCCAGCATCGCTCCTGCAGGTTCCCCGTTGGATGGCCCGTCCGCGACACATTCAGAGTCTTGTCATCACTGCGCCCCAAACATCGCCGTCCAGTAAATCCCCGCATCGCTCTTCGGGTCGGTGGCGTAAGCCGCGCCCAGTTCGCGGAACTGTGGGTTCATCAGGTTGGCGCAATGGCCGGGGCTGGCCAGCCAGCCTTCGACCACCTTGTGCGCGGTGTCTTGGCCGGCGGCGATGTTTTCGCCGATCTGCTGGAAGTCGTAGCCGGCCAGTTCCGCGCGGTCGCCCGGGGTGCGGCCATCGCGGTCCTTGTGATCGAAGTAGTTGTTGTTGGCCATGGAGCGGGCGTTGCCTTCGGCGGCGGTGGCCAGCGTGGCGTTCCAGGCCAGCGGTGGCGCGGCGGCGAAGGACTGCGCGCCGCACTGGCGTGGCCGGGTGCGTGCTGCGTTGAGTTCGCTCAGCAGCTTCTGGCCTTCGGCCTGCGCGTCGCCCAGGCGTGCGCTCAACAACGGCCGTGCGACCACGATGCGCCATTCACGGTCCTGGCGGCTGACGCCGACATCGACGAATTGCGGGTCGAGGACGATCTGGCAAAAGCTCTCCTGAATCGCCTTCATCGCCGAGGCGGCATCGCGAGGCCCGGACAGGCTGATGGCTTGCACATTCTTCATGGGATAACCGGCAGTGACCATGGCCTGCTGCAGATTACCGATGTTCGGGGCGGTCAGCACCAGGCGCGGGTCGGCCGACAGGGGTGGCAGCTCCGATGAAGCCTGGCCTGCGCAGCGCTGCGGTTGGCTACGGTAGACGTTGATCGATTCGATCAATTGCGCTTCGTCGGCCGCCACGGCGTTGGCGGCGAATACCAGGCTCAGTGATATACCGGCCAAACGCATTGCGGATGAAATGAAACCCATGAAAATCCCCCTTGAGCAGATTGCGCCCATGATGCGCGAAGTTGGCCCATCTAACACAACGGATTTATCCAGAGTGTAGTGGGGTGGGCGAAATCATTTCACTACTAGACTCAATTGAACCACTCACCAAGTGACACCGACCATGCGCTTCGACTGGATCGCCACCTGCCTTGCCCTGACGTTGCTTGCCGGCCCGGTATCCGCTACGGATCAAGAACAAAAACAGGAATCGGCCGAGAACAAGGCCGAGGTGCTGGAACAGAAAGCCGCCGAGAGCAACAACCCGGCACCAGCGCCCAAGGCAGAAGCCATTACCCCGTCCGAAGTCCAGGCCGTCGACCCGGCCGGCGCCGCGCCACTGGACGATGCGATCACCTGCCTGGCCCGGTCCATTTACTGGGAAGCCAAGGGCAAGGACGCCGCCGACATGGAGGCAGTGGCCAACGTGGTCATGAATCGCCTGGGCCATGAGGGCTTTCCGGACACGGTGTGCAAAGTGGTCAAGCAGGGTTCGGAAACCAAGAGTTGCCAGTTTTCCTGGTGGTGCGACGGTAAGTCCGACTCGGTCCAGGAAGAAGTGCCTTACGCGATGGCCAAGGAAATCGCGCGCAAGGCCCTGAACAAGGAGCTGCCGGATCGCACCCAGGGTGCCCTGTATTTCCATGATCGTACCGTCAAGCCGGATTGGGCCAGGCAATACATCAGGACCGTGGATATCGGTTTGTTCCGGTTTTACAAACCCCATGGCGGATCGGCCAGATAACCGCGGTGTTTTCGGCCGGATATTTTATTTTTTCGAGGTGGCGCGAGGCGTTATCCAAACTGAAATGTGTCTGTTTTATAAGCTTCATAACGCAACCGTGCGCGAATGAAGCCATAAGCAGGGACTACACATGAAGTTGACGAGGGTTCGGATCAGTCATCTCGCGTCGATCGCGACGCAGTCGCCGGCGCGTTTCCCATGACCGTACTGGTCACCGGTGCGGCCGGTTTCATCGGCTTTCATACGGTCCAGCGCTTGTGCCGCGAGGGTCAGGAGGTCGTTGGTATCGATAACCTCAACGACTATTACGACGTGGAACTCAAGCACGCACGTCTCAAGGTGCTGGAGACTCTGCCGGGTTTTCGCTTCCGGAAAATGGACATCGTCGACAAACCTGCCCTGATGAGCCTGTTTCAACAACACGCTTTTACCGAGGTGGTGCACCTGGCGGCCCAGGCCGGGGTGCGCTACTCGCTGGACAACCCGGATGTCTACGGGCAATCGAACCTGGTGGGTTTCCTCAATGTGCTCGAAGCCTGTCGGCACCATCGCCCCGAGCACCTGATCTACGCCTCGAGCAGTTCGGTGTACGGCGCCAACAGCAAGATGCCGTTCAGTGTCGAGGACCCGGTCGATCATCCCGTTTCGCTGTACGCCGCCAGCAAGCGCGCCAATGAACTGCTGGCTGAAAGTTACTGCCATTTGTATGGCCTGAAAGCCAGTGGCCTGCGCTTCTTTACCGTCTACGGCCCTTGGGGTCGTCCGGACATGGCGCTGTTCAGGTTTACCGACGCCATCCTCAAAGGCCTGCCCATCGACATCTACAACCAGGGGCAGATGTACCGCGACTTCACCTTTGTCGACGACATTGTCGAAGGGATCGCCCGACTGCGGCCAAGGCCTCCGGTGCCGGAAGGCTCTGTCGCCGGGGTCAACCGGCTCTTCAACATCGGTCGCGGCATGCCGGTGGCGTTGCTGGATTTCGTCGAGTGCCTGGAATCAGCCCTGGATCTGCAGGCCCGGCGCAACTACTTGCCAATGCAGGCCGGTGACGTGGTCAAGACCTGGGCCGATGTCTCGGCGCTGGCCGATTGGGTGGGCTTCAGCCCGCAGGTGACGCTGGAAGCCGGCGTCGGTGAATTCGTGAAGTGGTATCGGCAGTTCTATCAAATTTGAAGCGTTCGCCTCTGATCTCGAACAATCAAAAAAGGCGAGAGAGACCCCATGAGCCAAGACATTTTTGTATCCGTACTGATTCCCGCCAAGAACGAAGCGAACAACCTCAAGCCATTGCTTGAAGAAGTCCGCGTGGCGCTGGCCGATGAGGCTTACGAAATCATCGTGGTCGACGATGGCAGCACCGATTCGACCCTGCAGGAACTGCGGCAGATCCGCCAAAACGGCTTGAACACCTTGCGCATCCTGCATCACGAGCGGTCGCTGGGGCAGAGCACCTCGCTGTACCACGCGGCCCGTGAGGCACGCGGGCAGTGGCTGGCGACCCTCGATGGCGACGGCCAGAACGACCCGGCGGACATTCCCGGCATGCTGGCGCTGGTGCGCGGCGAACCGGGCAAGGTCGATGTACAACTGGTGGCCGGGCACCGGGTCAATCGCCGTGACACCGCGAGCAAGCGCTACGCCTCGCGGTTCGCCAACAACCTGCGCCGCCGCCTGCTCAAGGACGCCACCCCGGACACCGGTTGTGGCCTGAAGCTGATCGAGCGCGCGGCGTTCTTGCGCCTGCCGTACTTCGACCACATGCATCGCTATATTCCGGCGCTGATCCAGCGTCATAACGGGCGCATGATCGTGCACCCGGTCAACCACCGTCCGCGCACGGCCGGGGTATCGAAATACGGCAACCTCGACCGTGCGCTGGTCGGCATTCTTGACCTGATCGGCGTCTGGTGGCTGATCAAACGCACACGCCTGAACACCCAGGCCCAGGAGCTCGAAGGATGATTCTGACCCGTGAAACCCTGTGGTTGCTGGTCGGCTTTGCCGGGCAGGCTGCCTTTACCGGGCGGTTTGTCTTGCAGTGGTTGTACAGCGAGTACAAGAAACGCAGCGTGATCCCGACCAACTTCTGGTACCTGAGCATCGTCGGCAGCACCTTGTTGCTCGCCTACGCCATTTACCGCCAGGACCCGGTGTTCATCGTCGGGCAGGCGTTTGGCTCCCTGGTCTATTTTCGCAACCTGCAATTGATTGCCAAAAGCAGAAGCGCAAAGGAATAAGCAATGCGTAGATCGTTGTCGCCCAGGGTCGAGTGCCTGGGGCTGATGCTGCTTGCCCTGTTGCTGATCGGCGCGGGCATGGGGTTGCGTCAGGCTCAGAATGTGGACGAAGAGCGTTTCCTCGGTGTCGCGCTGGAGATGCTGCAGAACGGCTCGTGGCTGATCCCGCACCGGGCCGCCGAGATCTACGGTGACAAACCGCCGATTTTCATGTGGACGGTGGCGTTCTTCACCTGGCTGACCGGCAAACCCAACATCGCGCTTTATATCCCGGGACTGTTTTCGGCGGTGACGGTCACGGCGATGGTCTATGACCTGGGCCGTCGCCTGTGGACCCAGCGTACCGGGCGCAACGCCGCGCTGTTGTACCTGGCGACCTACCAGACCTACAGCATCCTGCGCACCGGTCAGATCGACAGTTTCTTGATTCTGTTCACCTCCCTGGGCCTGTACGGTCTGGCGCGGCACCTGCTGCTGGGACCTGCGTGGCGCTGGTTCTACGCGGGCTGCGCGGCCATGGGCATTGGCGTGATCACCAAAGGTGTGGGTTTCCTGCCGGCACTGTTGCTGATTCCCTACGCCTATGGGGTGCGCAAAGGCTGGCCCGGTGTGGTGGCGATGCCGGGCGAGGCGCGCAAGTGGTTGCTCGGGTTTGCGCTGATGCTTGGCGCCATCGCGATCTGGCTGTTGCCCCTGGCCTTGTCCATCCTCTTCAATGGCAGCGCGGACGAAGTTGCCTATGCACGGGAGATCCTCCTGCGCCAGACCGCGGGCCGCTATGCCGCCGCGTGGCATCACCGCGAACCGTTCTGGTATTTCTTCACCAACGTAATCCCGCAGTATTGGCTACCACTGGTGCTGGTGCTGCCATGGCTGGTGCCGGCCTGGCGCCGTCAGTTGCAAAAACGCGACGGCCGGGTCTTGGTGTTGCTCGGTTGGGTGGTGCTGGTGGTGCTGTTTTTTTGCATCAGCACAGGCAAGCGCAAGTTGTACATCTACCCGGCGCTGCCTGGGCTGGTGCTGGTCGCCGCGCCGTTGATCCCGTGGCTGCTCAGGCGCTGGTTCAAACGGCACCCGCGTATGCGCCGGGTGTTCCCGGCACTGGTGGCGACCTGGTTCGCGTTGTGGTTCGCCCGTGGTTTCATCGAACCGCTCAAGGACGGCACCAACGTTGATCAGGTGCTCATGACCCAGGCGGCGTCCATGACCCGGGGCGCCGATCTGGTGCTGGTCAACTGGGAGGAGGGGCACTGGTTGTTCGCCCGGCAACCGATCGTGCATTTCGGCATGGACAATTCGACCATCGAAAAGGCCGCGCTGTATCTGCGCGAACACCCCAAGGCCTACGCATTGGTGCCGGATGACGTACTGAACCAGTGCTTCAAACCCGAAGCGGCCCGTGAACTGGGGGAAATCGCCCGGGCGAACTGGTCGATCGTGGGCGCGGATGCCGATAACGGCAAATGCCTCCCACCAGAAGCCGGCAAAGCCTATCGGTTCACCTGGAATGACCCGCACATGCCATTGGCGCCTGCGCAGGTAGCCAATCCCTGAGGGGATTTGTAGGAGCCGGCTTGCCGGCGATGGACTCAAATGCGCCGCGTTTATCCAGCTCACGCGCGTTATCGTTAACGACCATCGCTGGCAAGCCAGCTCCTACAAGGTCACTGACTGGCGTCCAGCACCACGCGGTAGCGCGCCTTGCCACTGCGCAAGTGATCGATGGCCTCGTTGACGCGGCTCATGGGAAACATCTCGACCTGCGGCACAATCTGGTGGCGTGCGCAGAACTCCAGCATGGTCGCGGTGTTGGCGGGCGAGCCGACCGGTGAGGCGGACATGGTTTTTTGCTGGGGAATCAGCTCGAACACGTGCATCGGTATGGCATCGGGCACGACGCCGACAAAGTGCAGGCGACCCTTGCCGCGCAGGGTGGCGAGCATGGCGCTCCAGTCGAGGTTGGCGTTGGCGGTGACCAGCAGAAAATCCAGGGTGCCGGCAATGGCATTGAGCGCATTGGTATCGGTCGAGGCGACCACCTTGTGCGCGCCCAGGCGCCTGGCTTCGTCCTGCTTGCTCAGCGATGAGGTGAACGCCGTGACTTCGCAGCCCCAGGCGTTGAGAAAACGCAACGCCAGGTGACCGAGACCGCCAATACCCACTACGCCGACCCGGTCAGTGGGCTTGATGCCGAATTCCAACAGCGGGTTGAACACGGTCGAACCGGCGCAGAACAGCGGCCCGGCCATTGCCGGATCGAGTCCGGCCGGGATCGGCAGGGCCCAGGCCCAGTGCGAACGAATGCGGTCGGCAAAGCCGCCGTTGCTGCCGATGATGGTCGGTTGCACGGTGCGACACAGGTTATGGGAACCTTCGATGCACGACGTGCAATGCATGCAACTGCCCTTGTACCAACCGATGCCCACCCGTTGCCCCATTTCCAGACCGCGAACCTGGTCGCCCAGCCGCACGATACGGCCGACCACCTCATGGCCGGGGATAAACGGGTAGTGGCTGATACCCCAATCGTTGTCGATCAACGACTGGTCGGAGTGGCAGACGCCGCAATATTCCACGGCGACTTCCACCTCGTCGTTGCCCAACGGACCGGGATCGTAGCTGTAGCGTTCCAGTGGCGCGCCCGCTGCGGTGGCGGCCCAGCCGGTAAAGGTGGTGAGTTCGCTGCTGTCGCTCATGGGATACCTCCAGATCAGTAGTCAGGGGTCTTGACCGCTTTGGTGCCGCGGCGGAGCGAGGAAAGTGTAGCGGGTTGCCGGCGTTCCATCGGGTGCGAGCCTGGATACATGAAAATACAAAGGCGCCCGATGTGGACACAGTGCAGATACATGAGCGCGGTTTCATGGGGCAGGTCCCACGCATACAGAGAGATCAGTCATGTTCCGCAAACTGCAGCAGGTTGCCAGATTGTTCAGCCAGAGCGCCCGATTGATGGTGGGCGTTCCCGAGTACGACAACTACGTGGCACAAATGGCCCGCAACCGTCCGGGCGAGCCAGTCATGAGCTATGAGATGTTTTTCCGCGAACGCCAGGAAGCGCGTTTTGGCCGGGGCAAATGCAATACGCGGTGTTGTTGAAGGCGTTGGGCGTATACGCGGTTTGAAAGAATCCGACGCATACGCCCGTCATGGTCACAACGGCCTAATCGAGTGGCTTGCCGGCCGTTTCCTTGACCATCGCCAGCCCGATCAAGGTCAGGCACAGGCACGCCATGACATACAGCGCCGGGGCGTTGTTATTGCCGGTCAGGCCGATCAAACCGGTGGCGAAAAACTGCGCGAAGCCGCCGAACACCGAGACACCCAGGCAATAGATGATCGATAACCCGGTGGCGCGAATCGCCCTTGGGAACAGTTCAGTGACCAACACCAGGGTCGGCACGGTGATCAACACCAGCAACAGGGTGGTGACCAACGAGACGGCCAGCAGCATGCCGAGCGTCGGGAACTGGTTCATCAGCATGAACGCCGGATAGATCAGCAACAGCATCGGGATACTGCCCAGAGCGATGGTGCGGCGCCGGCCGATACGGTCGCTGAGCCGGCCGGCCCAGATCGACAGGCTGATCTGCACCAGCGCGCCGAGGCAGGCGGCGGTGGTGCCCATGGTCATCGGCAGGTGCAGCACCGTGACCGTGTAGTTGGTCATGTAATCGAGCACGATGTAGCTGGACGCGGTGCTACCGATCACCAACAGCACCCCGGTCACGATCAGGCGACGGTAGCCGGTGAAGATCACCCGCACGCTGGAGAACGCTTCATGACCTTGTTCGGCGGCGGTTTCCTTGAGGTGACGACGGATATAAATGCCGACCGGGATCACCAGCATCCCGAGGGCAAACGGCACCCGCCAACCCCAGCTCTCCAGCGCCTCGGGCGGCAGGGACGAGCTCAGTGTCAGGGCCACCAGTGCGCCGAGCAGAAAGCTCAAGCCCTGGCTGAACAGCTGCCAACTGCCGTAGAACCCGCGGCTTCTGTCATCGGCGTGTTCCATCAGCATTGCCGTAGAGGCTCCGACCTCACCGCCGATGGCGAAGCCCTGGATCAGGCGTGCCAGCACAATGATCAACGGTGCGAAGACGCCGATCTGCGCATAGGTGGGGGCGATGGTGAACAACAGCGAACCCAGCGCCATCAGCCACAGGGTGAGCATCATCGCCGGTTTGCGCCCGACCCGGTCGGCATAGGCGCCGAGTACCAGGCCACCGATGGGGCGCATGCCGAAACCGACACCAAAGGTCGCCAGGGACAGCAGCAATTGCCCGAGCGTGCTCTCGACCGGGAAAAACTGGCGACCGATCAGCGTGGCGAAGAAGCTGTAGACGGAAAAATCGTAGAACTCGAGACCGGAGCCGATGGTGATGGCGGCGATGGCTTTCGCACCAATCGGCTGCCGGGTCGCAGCGGTATCAGGCATGGCGGTAGAAACGGGAGTGGACATTTGACGAACTCCAGAAGACGAGGGCGATAGGGATGAGGTCAGGCCAGGAAGGTCTCGACCAGCCGCACCCAGTAGCTCGCACCTGTCGGCAGGCAGTCATCGTTGAAGTCGTAGCCGGGGTTATGCACCATGCAGCCGCCTTCGCCATCACCGTTGCCGATCAGCAAATAACAACCGGGGCAACGCTCCAGCATCACGGCGAAATCCTCACTCCCGGTCAGCGGTTGCATGTTCGCGATCAAGCCGTCTTCGCCCACCCAATCAAGCGCTACTTGCCGGGCGAACTCGGTGCTTTCGGGATGATTCAACAGAGCCGGGAAGCGTTGCGCCTCGTCGACCGTCACCGTGGCGCGGGCGCCGAAACTCGTAGCCTGGGCCTCGGCCACGGCGGTGATCCGTACAATCAGCTCGTCACGCACCTGCGCCTTGAGAGCACGCACGCTCAACTGCAACTCGGCGTGATCGGGAATCACGTTGGCGGCAATCCCGGCGTGGAACGCGCCGACGGTCACAACCGCTGTGTCGAGCGGCGCGACATTACGCGAGACAATGCTTTGTAATGCCATGACGATGGCCGAGCCGGCCAGTACCGGGTCAACGGCCTTGTGCGGCATGGCGCCGTGACCGCCAACGCCGTCGACCCGAATGGTCACGGTGTCGGTCGAGGCCATGAACGGGCCAGCGAGGAAGCCCAGTTTGCCCACCGGCAGTCCTGGCATGTTGTGCATCGCGAACACCGCGTCGCAGGGGAACAGCTCGAACAGACCGTCATCGAGCATGCGCCGAGCGCCGCCGTCGCCTTCCTCGGCCGGCTGGAAAATCACCACCAGCGAGCCGTCGAACTCTCGGCTCTCGGCCAGGTAACGGGCGGCCGCCAGCAGCATCGCCGTGTGCCCGTCGTGACCGCAGGCGTGCATCACGCCTTCGTGGCGGCTGGAGTAGGGCAACCCGGTCTGCTCGATGATCGGCAGCGCATCCATGTCGGCGCGCAGGCCGATCGTTTTGCCGCTGGAGCCTTGGCGCAACAGCCCGACCACACCGGTGCCGCCCAGGCCGCGATGTACCTGGTAACCCCAGGCCTGGAGCTTGCTCGCCACCAGGTCAGCGGTGGCGAACTCTTCAAAGCTCAATTCCGGATGGGCGTGGATGTGTCGGCGCAGGGCGATCATCTCTTCTTCGAGTGCACGAATGCCGGGCAGGGCGGGCAAATCGGTCATCAGATTCTCCTCGTTTTTATTGGTCGTTTTCGGCTGTTGGACTGATACCCTGTGATGCTAATGAGTTGGCGAATGTCGCGGCAGTCGCAAAAAAGGTGGGCTGAAAACCGCTGGTTTACACCCTGGTGCATCAGGAGGAAGGGATGAAGCTGCATCAATTGCGGGCGCTGGTGATGATTGCCGACTGCGGCAGCATTCGTGCGGCGGCGCGGCAACTGGGGGTGTCGCAGACGGCAGTGGCCAAGGCGTTGCGCGAGCTGGAGGAACACTTGAACCTGCCACTGCTGTTGCGCAATGCCAGCGGTGTGGTGCTGACCACCTACGGTCAGTCACTGTTGCAGCATGCGCGGCAGATGCTCAGCCAACTCGAACGCGCGCAACTGGAACTGGCACACCTGAGCGACCAGGCCGAAGGGCAGTTGCGCCTCGGCATTTCGCCGTGGATGGGCATGACCTTGTTACCCGAGGTCGTGACGCTATTCCGCCAGCGCATGCCACGGGTACGCCTGGAGATTTTCGAAGGCTTGATGGCGGTGACGTTGCCGCGATTGCGCGACGGCACCATGGAGTTTGCAGTGGGGTTGGTGTCATCACTGCTGCCGCGCCCGGAGTTCGTCAGCGAGCAGATTCTGTCTTACCGCATGGCCGTGGTGGCCCGCCATGAGCATCCACGGCGCGACAGCCGCTCGATCCACGATTTGCTGGATCAGGATTGGGTGGTCAACTACCCGGATGCCAGCCATGAAGGTTTGATGACCGAGTTGTTTTGGCAACACGGTGCGCAGATCGATATGCAACACATCCACCGCGCGCATTCACCGCAGTTGACGCTTTCATTGGTGGAGCAGACAGACATGCTCAGTTATTTCCCGGAGCCGATGCTCACCATCCCGGGCTACCGCGAACGGGTGGGGCGCCTGGCGCTGGCGGAAACCTTCGCCACCGACACCATCGGCATCGTCACCCCGCGCAATGCCCAGTTGGGGGTCGCCGGGCAATGCTTCGTCGACTGCCTGTTCCAGGTCATCCGCCGCCGCGCCCGGTCGACACGGCCGGAAGATGTCGAACTGTTCGATACGCTGGAACTGTTGATTTGAGGGTCGCTTCACAGATCCAGATCGATCACGAAGGCATCATCGAAATCAGGATTTTCATTGATGCCATTCTTGGCATAGCCCCGGGGGTTGCAGATCACGCGGGTGTTTCCCACTCGATAATCAAAGCTGCCATGGGTATGGCCATGCAGCCACAGTGCCGGCTGCCAGTCCTTGATCCGCGCTTCGAGGTCCGAGACAAAGCTTGAGTTGATCGGCGAACCGGCAAAGGTCGGGCTGATGCTCGACTTTGTCGGAGCGAAATGAGAGACCACCACCGTGGGTGTGCTGCTGTCGCGCTTGAAGCAGTCTTCCAGCCAGGCGACCGTCTGCAGAAACACCAGCTGGGAAATGGCCGGCGTGAACAGGTCAGGGAAATCGGGGGCGATCTTGATGTGGCTGAAGTCACGAATCAGCCGGGTCGCCAGATCGATGCCCAGCGCCCGGTCCTCGGGGCCATCGAGAAGGCGATAGTCCGACCACAAGGTGCAGCCGAGAAAACGCACGCCTTCGTGGATGTACTCCGAACGTTCCAGAATGTGGATCTGCGTACCTTGCGTCAGGCTGTTCAACTGTTCGTAGGTGGAGACCAGGTCACTGCCATAAAACTCGTGATTGCCTGCCACGTACAGCAGTGGAACCGGGCAGGCTCTGGCCCACTCGATAGCCTTGGCCGGCCGGGCGATGTCCCCGGCGAGCACGACAATATCGGCATCCACGACGGGAAACGGGATCGTATTGACGGACAGGTGCATGTCGGACAGCAAGGCGATGCGCATGGATCAACTCCGGCGTGTCGTTAAGGGCAGGTCATCAACTTACGCGTTGATAACCCGTTGCCACAAGTCTGCCGCCCACAGTTTTGATCTTCAGTGAACGCTGATCCAACGACCGGCCACCATCCCTCTGGAAGGCGTTCAAACGCTTACCTGACTGGCATTGCTCTCCAGGGGCCACTTTTGTGAGCAAATGTCCTGATCAGAAGTATTTGAGCCATCTGATATCGCGACGGCGTGCCTTCAATGCCGCGAACCAGCGCACGGGTAAATACAGGGATAAAGCCAGGAGCACCGCCGTCAGCCATACAGCCCAAATGCTGTCGAAACCGAAAAAATTTCCCTGGTTCAATCCGAACAACGCCACGCTGACCAGATACAGCGTCTTGAGTACGTAAAGGTGGAGCAAGTAGAAGAACATCGGCGCCGCGCCAAAGACTGCCAATGCATTGACCCACTTGCGTTGTTGAGCCTGTTCCAAGGCACGAAGCAGTAACAGGCCAATGCCCGACGTCAGCAAAAGGAACAACAGGGAGGGCGGGTATTTTGTAATGTTGAAGAAGCTCATGAGGGTTTGCGCGATGCCTTCATGGGCGACCCAATGCACCTCGCCATAACCATTGACTGCTCGCAGTGCGACAAATCCGACCAATGTTCCGGCCCCGGCAAGCAGCAGAGTACGTTGACGCTCCGCGGCCAAAACCTGGCCAGAAAACCAGGGGCCGATACTGTATCCAAGGGCGATCACACCGATCCAGGGAAGCACAGGATAAGAGGTGCGCAGACGTAAGCTGTCGCAGACATCGATCCAGCCGCGATCATGCAAAATGGCCCAGGGTATATGCATGGGCGAGCCTGTCGCGAAGTGCACATTATCCAGCAGATTGTGCCCGGCCACGATCACCAGGCCCAGGCAGCACAGCATGGGTCTGGGTAACCAAACCAGTCCGGCCAGGGCAATCATGCAGATGCCAATGGCCCAAATCACTTGCATGTAGATTGCCGTAGGTGGGAGCTGAAATGTCCAGGCGAAATTCACCAGGGTGAACTCCAGCAGTACCAGCAATAGACCGCGCTTGAACAAAAAGGCTGACACATCGCCCTTGCCCTGGTGCTTTTGGCCATACAGGTAAGCGGAAAGTCCAGTGAGCAGTATGAACACCGGCGCACACAAATGAGCAAGTGTGCGGCTGAAAAACAGCGCCGGCTCAGTGGATTCGATGTCCATGGGGTCTGCTACTTGACGGTGCAAAAAGAACGTTTCGCGCACGTGATCCAGCAGCATAAGGAGGATTACCAATCCCCTCAGGGCATCAATGGACAGCAGGCGTTGGTTCAAGCTTTTGATGGGGGGGATGTGAGTAGAAGTTGTCATCGAATGTCGCAAGCAGGGGGTGGACGGCTCTGCCAGTGGCGACTGACAGTTCATGGTTATATAAGATATAACATAACGCGTATGCCTGCCGCGTGTGTATTCGCATGGGGTGGCTCGGCGTCATCGGAACTGGAGGAGGGCGGCAGCATAACCATGATCGTTTGCATATTGCCTTCAACGCCGCCGAGGAGGGCGAAAGGGAGTCGCTCGTACCTCGTCGACGTTTCTAGCCAGCTTCTACAACCCGATGAGCGAGTACAGCTGTTTCGGGCCGGTTTCGCAGGTTGGCGGTGCATCGCCGGTGTTGCAGGCGAATTGCCCTTGGCGTCGCACTAGCGACGATAGTAGCGGCGATCGTCCTCATAGCGGTGCCGCATGGCCCGATCATGGTGGCGTTCCCAATAACGTTGGCGTTCTGCTTCGCGGCGGGCCTGCTCTCTGCGCCAGTTATCTCTACGCCAGTCGTCACGGCGCCAATCGTCTCTACGAGAGTGCCAGCGGCCGTCATGCCAGTATCGGTCGTCATGGGCAAGCAACGGCCCTGGTTGCTTGCCGACCATGCTGGCCAAGGTCGGCCAAGGATTGCCGGAAGTCTGGGCCGGCACCTGAACGACTGCGACTTCAGGTGCGAAAACAGGGGTTGAGGTCTTCATCTGTGTTGCTGATGCCGAGCCCACTGCCGCGAACGCGAACAGGCCGAAGAGCACCATCCGTGGGTCATGGAATTTCATGAGCGAAGACAACCTCTGGTTGATTTGTGGGGGAGCCTGCGGGTTCGCGTTTACCGAACGGATGTGGCTATCCACATAGACCGATAAATAGAGAAAAGTTCTAGGGGCCACTGCTTAAATAGCTAACGGCGCCAGTAAACGACTGTGGATTCAACTGGTCATGCGTCCAGTAAATCGGGGCGACTCAAATACAACGCGCTGACAGTGGGCTTTCGGTCGAACATCGGCAACGGCGACCGGCAGCAGTCGGTCGATTCTGTTGAAAAAGTTGACTCGGCCAAGTAGGGGATAGATGGCATCCAGGCGTATATTGATAGTTCCAGATAGTTGAGGCGATAGTAAATCGTCGGTGGTGTGACAGGCGACAACGCTGGGGGAGCTAGATATCCCGAAGCATTTGGAGGTGTTACATGAGCCAGTATCAACGACTCTTTCTGATAGCCGGTCCAGTCATGCGTCACACCCCGGCGTTGGAGCGAGCTGTCGCCATTGCCGAAGCCACTGGCGCAGCGCTGCATATCACGGTGTTCATCGAAGACTCCAACCTCTTGGGTTTGATGAGCGCCGGTGCGCGTTTTCGTGAGGCCTGTCAGCAAGAAAACGAAAAGTGGCTGAAGGATGAGGCCGGTCTAATCCGCGGACGCGGAGTTGCAGTGAGCACCGAAGTGCTGGTTACGCGCACCGCGCTGCAAGAAATACTTCGGCATGTGGCAGAAATGCAACCGGATCTGGTTATCAAGGACGTGCAACACGAGTCAGCGCTCAAACGCGTTTTCATTACGCCTCTGGATTGGCACTTGTTGCGCGAATGTCCGGTGGCTGTGCATCTGGTCAGCGAACTCAGGTGTCCACTTCCACGGGTGGTAGTGGCGGCAGTTGATCCGTCACAACCCGAGACTCAGATCACTGGCATCAACGACCGCATCATCCAGGCGGCGAACGGGTTGTCGATGCAATGCAATGCGGAGTTGCATTTGCTGTATGCCTACGATCTATCGCTGACACATATATCCGACGCAGGCGCTGGTGCAGTGACGATGCCAGGCTTCAGCAGCGATGTACGCAAGTCACTGCAAAAGACATTTATCGCATTGGCCGACCACTATGGCGTACCCACTGAGCGGCAACACTTCGTTGCAGGACCCCCTGGCAAAGCGCTGGCCGACTTTGCAGCGCATCACCGGGCCGATGTGATCGTCATGGGAAATGCGCATCGCAAGGGACTGGGCAAATGGGTGGGCAGTACGACGGAGCATGTTCTGTATCAAGTGCCCTGCAACATTTTCGCCATTACGGGTTCTGCGGATCAGTGATTGAGAAGCCGCACTTGGTTGTGGATTCAACCGGTTGAATCCACAACCCACAGCGGCCAGTCACGCCAGGCTATCGTCGGCTGGCAATGGAGGGGCGATTCCAAGCTGATTTAAAGTGCGAGGAAAGGTTGCAGTGAATGTTGTACCTGCGGTGAGAGTAGAAGTTACAGCCACTTCGCCGTAGTGCGCCCGTACTATTTCCCGAACGATGAACAAACCCAACCCGACACTTCTGAGTTCGGCATTGTCATGACTGCCTCGGATCATCGGCTCGAACAAATCCCCTAGCAACACCTCAGGTATCGGGGTGCCAAAATTGTGCACGGTAATAATGATCGCTTGAACTTCAAAGCATGTAGAAACGGTGACTTCGCTATCGGCGGCGCCGTAGGCGACTGCATTGGCGACCAGGTTGCCGATGAGCTGATAGAGCCGATCACTGTCTGCAGAAAAATCACCTTGCCCATACCGCAGATGGGTCAACTTATGCCCGGGAAAGGCCAGGCTCAACTCGTCCAGGCAATCGGCCACCAGTTCGTGTAAATCGACGGGGTTGGGCAGGACTGAGATACCTCGTCCGACCTGAGTCAAGGTGAAATCCAGCAGATCGGCCACCAGGCGCTGCGCACGCTCAGCCGAATGGGTGATGTGGCCAAGTATCTGGACCTGTTTGGCATCCATTTCCCTGCGGCCCAGCAGTTCCGCCGCCAGTTTTATGGCCGACAACGGGTTGCGCAGGTCATGACTGACAATCCCGATAAGCTGCTCGGCGAACAGAGCCCTGTCCTCAGCCGCAGCGTACGTGATACGCAACTTGTCCTGGGTCATATCCAGTACGCGTTGGTCCTTGAGGTGTTTCGCCAAATGCCTTTCGGCAAGCATTCGGGCATTGAGCAGGTCGCGCTCGTACCTTTGGTTATCCGCAGCTTTGAACAGCGTCATTTCATGAAATATGCCAGCAGAATGCTCACAGCTGATGGCGCTGAGCATCATTGGAATGGAATGTCCGTTGTCGTGAACGAGATCGAACTTCACCTCAGCCACTACGCCCTGTATCTGCATGAGGGGGGCCCAGTACATCTTGTGGAACGTCCTTCCCTCGAGGCTCATCAAGTCCTGGATGTGACGACCGAGCAGCTCGTCTCGCCGGTAGCCTAACCAGCGGCAGAATGTCAGGTTGACCTGTGCGATCTCGCCATTTTCTGCGGTAAGCAGTAAGCCGCAGTCAGCTTCGTCGAAGAGAACGTCAGAACTGGGCAGCGACTCGTCATCTGCGGGCATTTGTGTTCACTGACCAATTGGGCCGATATCTGAAAAATTATAGACACGACTCGCGCAAGGCCCCCTCCAAAATTTACCCCCTTCGCAGTGAATGGTCTCGACGTTCGGTGGGATACACCCGCTGTGAATGAGCGTTTATGGCCGATTGCTACCGAAGGTCGATCGGCTGAGGGGCGATGCTCCAATGGGTCAGGTTGAAGTTTTTGCTCAACGCACGCTTTGGTCCTGATACTCATTTTTTTGAACTCGTGCTGAACGCACCCCTCCAACATAAACGTGGGAATATTTCCCGCGAAATGTTACTGACTGGCTTTGAAGGATCGTGCGGAAACCGCAGTTGCTCGTTAATGCTGCAGATTTATGACCGTGCCGGTTGGCTGGCCGCTCCAATGGGCGGCCGGGAACTCACTGGACATTGCGTTCGATACGGAGATGACGACGCAACTCCAAGCGGAGGTTGCAACATGCAGCTCAAAAAATGTTTGTTGGCTCTGGCAATTGGCGGAGTTCTGTCGGCATCGACTGTCCTGGTGCCCGATTACATCGGTAGTTTCTCCAGCGCGTATGCCAAAGATGGCGGCAGCGGCAGCGGCAGCGGCGGTGGTGGTGGCTCCGGTGGCGGCGGTCATGGTGGTGACGGCGGTGGTGGCCATGGTGGCGGCAGCGGCGGTGGCGGCAGCAGTGGCTCCGGTAGTGGAGGCTCCGGAGGCGGCGGTCACGGTGGTGACGGCGGTGGCGACCACGGAGAGGGTGGCGATCATGGTGCTGCAGGCCATGACGGTGATGGTCATGGAGGCCCGGGGCGCGGCGACGCTGACCATGGTGGTGTTGCCGGGAACAAAGGCCCGGGCAAAGCGCATGACAATGACAACGATGCCGCAGATGCAACCCGGGACGCTGCCAAAAACGACGCAGATACAGCCCGGGATGCGGCAAAAGCTAGTGCAAATGCAACCAGAGACGCCGCCAGAGCTGAGGCGGATGCAGCCAGAGACGCCGCAAAAGCTGCTGGCGTAGCCGGCGCAGATGCAACCAGAGATGCTGCCAGGGCCGCTGCAGATGCAGCGAGGGACGCCGCCAAGGCAGACGCAGATGCAGCCAGAGATGCTGCCAAAGCTGCTGCAGATGCAGCCAGGGACGTAGCCAAAGTTGACGCGAAAGCAGCCAGAGAGGCTGCCAAAGTTGAGGCGAAAGATGCCCGAGACGATGTGGCTGACGCACCAGACGCACCAGACGCCCCGGACGCCCCGGACGCCCCGGACGCTCCGGATTTCGACGCGGTTGAGGTACACAACTAGACCCGCACGTTCCGCAATGAACACGGCTGGCCTGGCCGTAGAAAATGTCCCGGGAGCTTGAGGGGCGTATCACCAATGAGTCGCAAGCCCCGAAGCGAAGTGGGGCTTGCGACTTTTTTTCGAGATCTGTCGCACAGTCCGAAACACTGACACGGGGTATCGGTGCCGACGCTTTCAGCGACTTCGAGACGATGGTCAAGGCATAGGTTGGAGGCTGGTTTTGAAGGTAGTGACCACACGGTTACGGCCTTCGTGTTTAGCGTGATACAGGCGTTGATCGGCTGTACGCAGAATTGCCTCGATGGTGTCGCCGTCGCGACCGGATTGCGATACGCCGATGCTCACTGTGACCACGGTTGACCGCTGCTGGCCATGAAAAGAACTATTTGCAACGGTGCTTCGCAGACGCTCAGCGATTTCGTGCGCGCCTTCAAGTGAAGTCTGAGGTAGCAGTATCATGAATTCCTCCCCGCCCACTCGGGCTACACCGTCATACGGGCGGATCGAATCGAGGCATTTCTCCACGAAACTCTTCAGGATGTCATCGCCAACCTGATGCCCGAAGCGATCGTTGATGGACTTGAAATTATCCAGATCGAGTGCCAACACGGAGAACGGCGCACCGCCGCGTTTGGTCCGGCCAATTTCGACTTCGACCCGCTCCATGAATCGACGCCGATTATCAGCGCCGGTCAGTGGATCGGTCGCCGCAAGGTGCCCGAGTTCTTGATTGGTGCGCTGGAGTTCCTGCAGGGCGCTCTCGGCATACGCCATCGCTTCGGCAAGACGCACCATCAACTCCTCTTGGCTGTAAATCTTCGAAAACGACCGCGTGGTGAGGAACGCTTGCACTACCCCATAGCTCAACATGAAGAATCCACCGGCGAAGATCGCATGAGCGAGCCACCACATATGGTTCCAGGGACGTGCAAGGATGAAGGCAAGAGAGGACAGCGCGAACGCGGTGACCGAGATGATAAAAATGGTCATCAGCGGCGAACGGATACGGCGCAGCAGGAGTATTGTCACGGTCAATGTGGAAAGAACGAGGGCACCACCTTCCATCGATAGGCGCACCGCGAGATTGCTGGCGATCGGCGAATTCGCGACGTACGCCACTGCCACGTCAATCAGCAGGAACAGTCCTATCCAGGTCAACCACGGGCGGGCCTTCATTCGTTGGTCCGCGGCAACAGGTGGGCGGTGGTACGACAGCATTCCGACTAACAGCAGAATCGACATGACCAGGCGAGAGGCCGGTCCATAAAGCAGGAAGAGCCAGATATTGTGGTGTGCTTGCCCGGTGAACGCGCCATGCAATGCATAGATCAGTACAAAGCCGAGAAAACCAAGCGTCATCCATCGCAGCAGCGGATCTCCCGATGACTGATAGCAGCGCCACGTTACGTACGTAACAAACGAGCCGGCCAGGGTGGCTGTCGTGATCGCAACTATATGGAACAGGTGATTCTCGAATGTAAGCGTGGGGTCCTGAAAAAAGTATAAGTAGCCAATCAGATAGGCCGGAACAAACGCAAATCCTGCGAGTAGCAAGTAGGCGTAAACCCTGACCATGAGGCGAACGGCTTCAGGTGGCTCGTCGGTGGCGATGAGATTGTTCATGGTTCCCTCCAATTTTAAATCAATTCAGAGTTCTTTCAGGAAGCGCAGTAGCAGCTCATTGACCTCTGTCGCGCGCTCTTGCTGTATCCAGTGGCCGGCACCTTCGAGGATATGACACCCGCGCAGTCCCGGCAGTGTCTGCGCGAAGGCTTCGATCTGCCGCGGGGAACCGGGAAACTTCAGCACGCCGTCGCGGCTCCCGGCAATGAACATCGACGGCTGCCGGATAATGCAACCGCGCCAAGGTGCCAGAAGTGCCCATGAGCGCGTCATGTTGCGGTACCAGTTCAAGCCGCCGCGAAATCCGCTGCGGGTGAATTCGCGGGTGTAATAGGCAATGTCCTCAAGGCTTAGCCAGACTGGCAGGGTTTCGGGCTCGACCATCGCGCCGAGGAAGCCCTGGCCCGGCTGCAGCCGGCCGAACACCGGCCAATCGGGTCCGTCACCCGAGCCACTGAAGTAGATGCGCCGGATCGACGACTCGACGTCCCTTTCCAACTCGGCCTCGGCCACACCCGGCGTCTGGAAATACTGGATGTAGAAGTCGCTGATACCCCGCGAGGCAAGCGCGCTGAGGAGCTCCACGCGCGTCGGTGGCGAGAAGGGAACGCTCATGCCGACCACCGCGCGGAACAGATCGGGTCGCATCAATGCTGCGCCCCAGGCTACCTGCGCGCCCCAGTCATGGCCGACGATCACGGCTTGCTGTTCGCCGAGTGCGTTGACCAACTCGACCATGTCGCCTACCAGGTGGAGCGTGGTGTAGGCGTCGGGTTCGGCCGGCGCATCTGTGCCGCCATAGCCGCGCATGTCGGGCGCTACCGCTCTGTAGCCGGCGGCCGCCAGCGCAGCAAGCTGGTTGCGCCACGAGTACCCCAGCTCCGGGAATCCGTGGCATAGCAAGACCAAGGGACCGGAGCCCTGGATGGCGACCTGCATGCGGATGCCATTGATGTCGAGCAGTTCGAGGTGTGGCTCGTTCATGTGCGCTTCCTGCGATTCAAGCGATGGCCTCCAGCAAACGCGGCAGATTCGTCAGAGCCTGTTGCCTGCTGACAGAGAGCCGACGCAGCTGTGCCAGTTTCTCGGTGTCGGTTTCTTGCAAGCCCCTGACCACCGCCGTCATGAAGTACAAACGCGACTGCCTGATCCAGCGGGACAGACCTTCATGTTCTCCCCAGCGTAGCTGGTTACCCAGGTAGACGGCCCAGATTCTGATCCAGTCCGTGGGGACGTGAGGCGGGGGGACCATTGTGCAAAACGCGTTCATTTGCGCTTGATCGTCCAGGTGGCTTTCCACATAAGCGATCAAGGCCGCGCTGAACAAGGGTTGGCAGCTGCTTACCATCACCAGGTTGATCTTGCCGCCGTCGAACACCTGCATTTCAGGGAGTGTCGGGATGGCACTGGCGCTGCAATCAATGTGCAGAGCATTTGGGCTCGTGGCGATGCTGCCCTGCTCGAGCACGATGCGCGTTGGCTCGATAACGCTCACTCTCCCCAGGCGCACAATGTTGTCGATGCGTCGAAGCTCGCGTAATTCCGCTTGAGTGACGGTGGCGCAGCGGTAAGCAGTGGGTTCGACGGACGTATTCAGGCGCAACAGCTGGCCCGCCGCCTCAAGCCTGGAGAACAGGTCCGGGATCGAGTCCGCGGCTGCGATAGCCTCGAGCTGTGCCGTGAGGCCGCCGATTGTTCGCTCGAAGCTGTCGAGGCCGGGTTGCAAGTTGGCCCGATCGATCAACCACGGATCGTTTGGCATGATCCAGCAGATTTTTTCGGGCGCAACACCGTTTTGCAGGCACCACAGGCAGGCGTCGATCCCGGTCTTGCCCGATCCCACCACTACGTAGCCAGTGTGTGGGTGCTGGATCTTCGGCAGGTCGTTCAGTGGCACGCATTGCACGCCGGGTTCCACCTTGTATCTGGGTGGGTGGGTCGAGGGCACCGCCGTCTGGGCATGGGTGGCGTCCACGACCTTTTTGTGCACCCGCACCTGATGGCTTACGCCGCTGATCAGCGAGGTAAACCGGTGGTCGTCAATACGGTCGCCGGTGTAGTCGCACATGGGGAAGTAACGGACCCGACCTGACGGCAGAAACTGCTGATTCATCACCTGGTCGAAGTAGCTCATCACCTCGGCGCCGGAGGCCAGCTCATACAAACCCTCGTTCAGTGCCGTTGTGTCTTTCGTTGCGCTGCCCAGTTCCCGTGAGTTGACGCCATAGAAGGCCGAGGGCTGGTGCAATCGGACAAAGGGGTAGGCATCATTCCAGTGCCCGCCAGGTCGACCGTGCCGATCCACCATCACGATACGTGCATTCGTTTCCTTGAGTAGCGTATCGACGAAGGCCATGGCCGTCGCGCCAGCCCCGATGATCAGATAGTCGGTTTCGATCGGATTTGCGTCCATATGGTTGCACCTTCCTGACGGTTGCCCCCCTCAACCTCCGTAGATTAGCCACCCATGCCGCGCGCAATAGAACGAATGCTCCTCACCCACATAACCAATGGAATTAATGGCTGCAGCCTGAATGTCCTTACTCAAGCCGGCATGCGCGAAGAAAAACTACGCGGCCTGGATTTCAGTTAACCGGTAGTCATGACATTGCCGAACAGATGGCAACTGGCGTAATCAGGCAAGGTCGGATCGCCGCACGCTACCGTGCTAGCACTATTCGTCCACGCTGACGCCCGATCCCCCTAATTCGCTGGGGACATCCTTCAGCTTGGGCAACCCGTCTTTGATGCGCAGCCTGGCCTCCTGATAGTGCACGTGAACCCCTGGCGAATACGCGAGATCCGGGATGACAGCGGCATACACGTCGATGAGCCCCATCCCTGGGTGTTCGGTGAAGAGGTGCCCGCCGCAACTCTTGCACCATTTGCGATAACTCTGCGGTGTCTTGTTGTAGGTGCCGATGTTGTCAGCCCCCCGAGTTACTTGCACCGCCTCGGGTTTCCACAGCGTGAAGGCATTGACCGGCGCTGCTGACCAATGTCGACACGACTCGCAATGGCAATAGCCCATTGCGGCCGGCTCTCCGCTGACGGTGAACTCGACTGCGCCGCAAAAACAACTGCCTTTGTAAGACCTTTGAATGCTCATGGAATGACTCCTTCATCAGTTATTACACATACCGTCGAAGTTGGGATGGATCGCCTTAGCGTTGGTTAGCGTCACTCGTCGATGAGGCGCACCGCTGTCGCCGGCGTGCGTCGCACCTGCAGTTCGAAAATGTCAGGGCGCGCATAGTGCCCGGTGACGTCGAGCGTCCGTCGCGCTGGCGCCACGAGTGAGGTGTCGATGTCCGCATACAGAATGCCTGCCTCACGGTGTAATGGACCGGCTGTGATCCGGCCTTGAGGGTTGACCACCACCGAGTCGCCATCGTTGATCCACTCTAGCGGATCGGGAAACAGTTGCATGCGAGCCGGGAAATCATCGGGAATGTCGCTGCCACGCAACGAGGTGCCACTGCCGATCACCCAGCATCGACCTTCCAGTGCAATGTGACGCATCGTGCTGATCCAGCCATCGCCGGTGTCGTACGTGGGGGCGACATAGATTTCCACTCCCTGGGCATACAATGAATAGCGCGCCAGGGGCATGTAGTTTTCCCAGCAGATGAGCGCACCAATGCGGCCGACGGGTGTATCGACCGTACGCAACCCTGACGCATCACCGAAACCATGGACCATGCGCTCGGGGTTCGTTGGCATCAGCTTGCGATGCCGGTTGAGCACTTCACCGTTCGAACCGATAACGACTACGCTGTTGTAGAGCGTGCCGCCTCCATTGCGCCGCTCGCATTCATTGATGCCGCACACGATTGTCACGGCATGAGTGCTGGCGGCCTCGCACAATTCGTTCAGGTCACCGTTCGCGATATCAACGGCGTTGGCCAGCAGACGCGTGTGTAACTGGCCCATTAAAGCCCCGTCTTTTCCCGCCGCCAGCCGCCAGATCCACGACGGGTAACCTGGAATGAACGATTCGGGTAAAACAACCAACGAGGCTCCAGCCGCCGCAGCCTCAGCGACCGATTGCACGGCTCGGGCGATCGTCGCGCTGCGATCGAGCAGCACTGGCGGCCGCTGAATGATGGCTATCTTGGTCATGGCGTTCTCCTGATACGGTGGCTTTGGCAGGTTTCAGCGTGCGCGTGGCGATACCGCGAGGCTAGTTCAGAATCTGAAGCGTTGTATTTGCGGAGTACGGGCGATGGATGAAAGCTACGGTCAGTTCTGTACGGTCGCGCGCGGTGCTGAAGCACTGTGCGAGCGCTGGACGCCTTTGGTCGTGCGCGAGCTGCTGTGCGGCAGTAAACGCTTCAATGAACTGCACCGCGGCGTACCACGTATGTCCACCAGCTTGCTGGCACAGCGGCTGCGCCACCTGGAAGATATCGGTGTCGTACATCGCACGGCCACGGGCAAAGTCTGGGAGTACAGCCTGACCGAGGCAGGCGAGGAACTGCGCCCCATCATCATGGCGCTAGGGCATTGGGGCGCGCGTTGGATAGGTAGTCGCCTTCGCGATAACGAACTCGACGCGGGCCTGCTCATGTGGGACGTGCGCCGGTTCGCGCGCATCGAGATGTTCCCGTCCCGGGCGGTGGTCATTCACTTCAGGTTTCGCGACGCGCGGTCCGGCGAGCAAGAGTGGTGGCTCGTGGTCGAACATGGTGTGGCAGATCTGTGCCGCGACGACCCCGGACGCGAACTAACGCTCGTCGTGGACTCCAGCGTGCGTGCGTTGACCGAGGTGTGGAGCGGCGACCGCACACCAAGGGAGGTTCTTCAGTCGCGAGAGCTGCGTGTAGACGGCGCTGTGCAGGATGCGGAAAACCTGTGGCGCTGGCTTGGCACGAGCGCGTTCGCCGGTACCCGGAGCGCTGCAATCCAGCCTTTGCAATAGCCATCTCGAGATTGCGATAGAGCATCAGCAGCTTGTCCGCCTCCGGATGGCCCGGCGACAGGGGATGGGCTTCCAGTTCGCCGAATGGCGCGGCGAAGTGCTGTTGCTGCAGGGGGCTCCCAGGCTGCAGTCCTGGGGCAGTCTGCATCAGGCTGCGCAATTGGAGAATCGCCTGCGCAATCGGGGAGGTTGGCAGGCAGGGCAATCGCTAGCTTAGGGCCCATCCAACAACAAGACCTCGCTTAAGGAAGGCTTATGCAATTCAGGCTTGCCATCTCCCACCGCGTGCCCTGCGCCTTTGAGTCGACTAAGGGAAACCTTTAGCCGGGTTGAAGTTTTCCCCCCAACGGATGCTGTTCATCTCGATATCGGCGCGGCGCCTACTCACTTACCTTGGGTAGACAAGAGGCGTGTCGTCTTGGCGGGCTGTTCCACTGAGCCCGTCTGGCGCTTTACCCCATAACAACAATAGGCCTGACAATGCTCGAACCCATCGTTCTTTATATCCCTGATGCAATCCGCCTTCCTGCTCAAGAGGGCTCGGTGTTCGGCTGCCGGCATTTTTAGTTTTTAGTTCGAATCTGCTCCTATAAATACAGTGCCCAGCACATACAGATGTGGAGAAGTTAGATGTATCAGGTAAAGCAATGTTGCCGTGGGCTCGGTATTGCCGGCGTGTTGGGAATTATCTGTTCGCCATTGACAGCCTATGCCGATGTTGTTGATGACAGTCACTTGAAAGTGGATACGCGAAACTTCTACTTGCACCGTAACTACACCAATACCAATGCGCCGGTTTCCGAAGTGCATAGTTGGTCCCAGGGTTTCGATGCGCAGTTTACCTCCGGTTACACCGACACGGCCCTGGCAATCGGCCTTGATGTGGATGCGCAGTACGCGGTGCGCCTGGATTCGTCGGGCAATGACGGTTCGCTGCCGTACAGCGTCCGCGACCAGCAGACGGCCGATGACTACAGTCGCGCCGGTGCAACCTTCAAGATGCGCTACAGCAAGACCGAGTTGAAGGTTGGTGACCTTCGTCCACAACTGCCGGTGGCGTCCGATGACCCCAGTCGGCAACTGGATACGATCTATCAAGGGGCCGTGGTCGAGTCCAGGGAAGTCGATGGGTTGACGATGACCGGTGGCCGGTTCTGGTCCGCCGTGACACGGGAATCTTCCAACCACGAGAAGCTATACAAGTTTGGCTCCACCGATAATCTCGACAGTGACGGCCTGGACTTCGGCGGCGCAACTTACGACATTACCAAGAACTTGCAAGCCAGTTATTTCTACGGCGTGTTGCACGACATTTATCAGCAACACTATTTCGGCCTGATGCATATGGCTGACCTGGGCAGTGGCTACAAACTTAAAACCGACTTGCGCTACTTCAATAACAATGAAGATGGCAATGCGTTGAACGGTGAGATCGACAACCGTTCCTACGGTGCCTTGTTCACCTTGCTCAAAGGCGCCCACATGTTTGGCCTCAGTTACCAGCGCATGCTCGGTGACAGCGTGTTCCCGACGATGAACGGTTTTATCCCGCAACCTTACCTGGTGCACTGGTCGTCCCTGGGGTTTGTCCGCCCGGATGAAAAGTCCTGGGGGGCGCGCTACAGCTATGACTTTGCCGGGATGGGCGTGCCTGGGCTGAAGCTCTACACCCGCTATATCAAGGGTACCAACTGGGACCGTGGCAACAACCTGAGCGACAACCAGGAAAGCGAACGCTTTCTGGGTCTCAGCTACGTGGTCCAGAGCGGGGCGCTGCAAGGCCTGGGGCTGGACCTGCGCAACATCGACGTGAAACAGAAGTACGGCTACGACTACAACGAATTCCGTGTCGCCACGACCTACACCTGGAAGTTCTGGTAAGCCCGGTCCACCCGGGATTTGCCCCCATAACAATAAGAGGCCTGACCATGTTCGAACCCTTTGTCCTTTGCATCTGCCCCGCAACTTTCCAGTCGTTGTTCTGCGCACCGCTGCGCGCATGAGCGGATTCCAAGAGGAGCAAACACTAGTGAATATCCAGGTCGATAACGCGGTCCTGCAGAAGAAGAAAACCTACATTTACGAGTGGTATGTGGTCGGCCTGTGCATGATCGCCTACATCTTTTCATTTGTGGATCGGCAGATCCTGGCGCTGATGATCGAGCCGATCAAAGCCGACCTGCAGATCAGCGACACCCAGTTCAGCTTGCTGCACGGGCTGGCCTTTTCGTTGTTCTACGCGTTCATGGGCATGCCCATCGCCTATCTGGCCGACCGTTTCTCCCGACCGAAGATCATCGCCGTCGGCGTGGTGTTCTGGAGCCTGGCGACTGCAGCCTGCGGCCTGAGCAAGAACTTCCTGCACATGTTCCTCGCCCGCATTGGCGTCGGTGTCGGCGAGGCAGCCCTGTCGCCCTCGGCCTACTCGATGTTCAGCGACATGTTCCCCAAGGAGAAACTCGGCCGCGCGGTGGGCATCTACTCGATCGGCTCGTTCGTCGGTGGTGGCCTGGCCTTTCTGGTGGGCGGCTATGTGATCGCGATGCTCAAGGACATGAACACCATCGAGGTCGCCTTTCTCGGTGCGATGAAGGCCTGGCAGCTGGCGTTCTTCATTGTCGGCCTGCCCGGCATCGTGGTCGGCCTGTTGATCTGGCTCACCGTGCGCGATCCGGCGCGCAAAGGCCTGCAGGTGGATGCGCAGGGGCGGGTCAAGAAGGTCGGGATGGGTGATGGCTTGCGCTTCCTCGGCCGCCACCGCGCCACCTTCACCTGTCATTACCTGGGCTTTTCATTTTACGCCATGGCCCTGTTCTGCTTGATGAGCTGGAGCCCGGCGCTGTACATCCGCAAGTTCGGCCTGTCGCCGATGGAGGCGGGCTACATGCTTGGCACCGTGCTGTTGGTGGCCAACACCGGCGGGGTGTTGTTCGGTGGATGGCTCACCGATTATCTGGCCAAGAAAGGTCATCAGGACGCTGCCATGCGCACTGGCGTCATCGGTGCCCTCGGCATGGCGGTGCCGGCCGTGCTGTTCTCTCAAGTCGATCAACTGTGGCTGTCGGTGACCCTGTTGGTGCCAGCGATGTTCTTCGCCTCGTTCCCGATGCCGGCGTCCACGGCGGCGATGCAGATCCTCGCACCGAACCAGGTGCGCGCACAGGTCTCGGCCGTGTTCCTGCTGATCAGCAATCTGCTGGGTTTGGGCCTGGGCACCACGCTGGTGGCGCTGTTGACCGACCGCTACTTCGGATCGCCCGCGGCGGTAGGGTCGTCGATGTCGCTGGTGATCGCTGGTGCATCGGCGTTGACCGTGCTGCTGCTCTGGCGTGGTTGCCGTCGTTTTCGCGAAAGTTATGCCCGGGAGTATCCGACCCGGGCTTGATTGGTCATAGTCCACGATCGGCGCCCCGGCCTCGCTCCTGTCAAAGGGAGCGGGGCCGAGACGCTCCACGTCAGGAGAATCCTTGATGTTGAATGACGTACACCTGCTGGAACGGCACAGCCTGCTCAGTTCGGCCGATTACCGCGAGATCAAGGACAAGGTCAGCCAATACCTGTGCCCGCACAGCTTCAACGTGCTGCGTGACGAGCCGATCTACACCCGGCTCAACGGCGTATTCTTCGGCGATTCGGCGCTGCTCGACCTGCGTTATGGCGCGCCGGTGGAGATCACCATCGGCGACATTGCCGATCAGTACCTGTTTCGCATCACCTTGCAGGGGCATTGCGAAGTGGCTCACGGGCGGCGCAGCGCGGCGATGCAGTCGGGCTACCTGAGCGTTTCCTCGCCGTTCGCGCAAAGCCGCATCGTCACCGATGGCGAGTGCCGCAACCTGATCCTGCGTGTCGACCGTGATGCCCTGGAGACGCAGCTGCAACGCCTGCTCGGCCGCAGCCTGCGCCAGTCGGTGATCTTTGATGTCAGCGTCGACCACCTGGGCGCCGGCGTCGTCAGCCTCTATCACACCCTGGACTACATCTGCCGGCTCTACGGCAGCGGCGTTGACGGTTCGCGCCTCGCCAGCGGCCTGTCCGAATACCTGATGCAGTTGCTGCTCACGCAGCTGCCGCATAACTACTCCGCGGATCTGTTGATCGATTCGCGCGCGCCGCTGCCGCACCACGTGAAAAAGGCCCGTGACTACATCGAGGAACACCTCGACGAACCGATCAGCCTGACGACCCTGAGCGAACTGTGTGGTGTCTCGGTGCGCACCTTGCAGAACGGCTTCAACCAGTTCCTCCAGCAGGCGCCGGTCGAGTACATCCGCGACCGGCGCCTGGCGGTCATCCACGAGTCGCTCAAGCAGGGCAGGGCCGGCGAAACCGTCACCGATATCCTGTTGCGTCATGGCATCAACAGCTTCGGGCATTTCTCCAGCGCTTATCGGCAACGCTATGGTTGCCTGCCGTCGGACACCCTGCGGCGGCAGAAACATTGAGACACCTGCGCAATCGGTCATTCGGCTGCGCAATCGGAGGAGTCTGCGGCGGTGCGGCTCGATAGGATCGAGTCTCTGACAAAAAGGAGTATCTGCATGAATATTACTGTGCTGGGTGGGGGTCACGGCTGTTACGCCGCTGCTGTCGAAATGGCTGAAAAGGGGCACCAGACCCGCCTGTGGCGTCGAGATTCCACAGCGCTCAAGGAGCTGCTGGCCATCGGCAGCCTGACCATCAAGGACTACCGGGGCACTCGTCAGTTGTCTGTCTGTAAACAAGGCGACAAGCTGTCGCTAACCGACGACCTGGCCGAAGCCCTGGGCGACGCGCAACTGGTGATCATCCCGCTGCCGTCGACCTCCCACGAAGACCTGGCCAGACATGTTGCGCCGCACCTGCACGACGGTCAGGTGGTGTTCCTGCCGCCGGGCACCTTTGGCAGTTTCGTGTTTGCCAAGGCCATGGCCGATGCGGGCAACCGGAGCAAGGTCGCCTTCGCTGAAACCGGTACGCTGCCGTACCTGGTACGCAAGCATGGCGCCAGCGACCTGGTGATCAGCGGCTATGCCACCCGCCTGCCGACCGGTGTATTCCCCAGCAACCTGTCCGAGCATGCTTTTGCGGTGCTGCGTGAAGCCTACCCGAGCGTCGAACCGATTGAAGACGCCCTGAGCGGTGCGTTGATGAACGCAGGCCCCATCATCCACCCGCCGCTGATCATGATGAACGCCGGGCCGCTGGAGCATTTCGAGGCCTGGGACATTCACAACGAAGGCACCCAACCGTCGATTCGTCGCGTGACCAACCAGCTTGATGCCGAACGCATGGCCGTGCGTGAAGCACTGACCTACGGCGCGCCGCACTTTCCTCTCGCCGACCACTACAACACCACCGAAGGTGATGAGTGGATGTACGGTCGCGGTGCCCATGGCAAGTTGACCGACAGCGGTGACTGGCGCGAGGACATCGACCTGCAGAAGCATCGCTACATGCTCGAAGACACCCGCCTGGGCCTGTCCTTCCTGGTGTCCGTCGGCCGCTGGGCCGGTGTGCCGACGCCGGTCGCGCAGGGCTTGCTGAGCATTGCCTCGGTCGTCGCTGCACGGGATTTCTACGCCGAAGGCCGCACCCTGGAAAACCTCGGTCTGGCCACGCTGAGTCGGGCGCAGATGACCGAACTGCTGACCTGGGGCTACAACTGATGAACGCCGCGCTGCCCCAAGTCAGCGTGGTCGGCGCCGGCAGGATGGGCGAGGGCATTGCCCTGGCGTTCATCCATGCGGGCCTGCCGGTCACCCTCATCGATATCAAGGATCGCGCCGAGGATGAGCGGCACGGCTACTTCGAACGTGTGCGCAACAACATCCGCAGCGAATTGCAGATGCTGGTACGCCTCGGCATGCTCCGGCTGGAACAGGCCGACATCGCGATAGCCCGGTTGACGCTGCAATCCAGATCCCAGGCCGTAGAGGCATTGCGCAGGTGCGACCTGGTGTTCGAGGCGGTGCCGGAAGTCATCGCGGTCAAGCAGGAGACCTTCGCCTGGGTCAGCGAGCATGTGCCGGTGTCGACCATCATCGCGTCGACCACCTCGACCTTCCTGGTCACCGAACTGAGCGAAATGGTCAGTGAGCCTGCTCGCTTCGTGAACGCGCACTGGCTCAATCCCGCGTACCTGATGCCGCTGGTGGAAGTCAGCCGCAGCGAAGCGACCTGCCCGCAGGTGGTCGAACGGCTGCTGCAACTGCTCAAGCGCATCGGCAAGGTGCCCGTGGTGTGCAACCCGGTGGCTGGCTACATCGTGCCGCGCATTCAGGCATTGGTGATGAACGAAGCGGCACGGATGGTGGAAGAGGGCGTGGCCAGCGCAGAAGATATCGACACGGCGGTACGCGTCGGCTTTGGTTTGCGCTTCTCGGTGCTGGGCCTGCTTGAGTTCATCGACTGGGGCGGCGGCGACATTTTGTACTACGCCTCGCGTTACCTGAGTGGAGCGCTATCACCGCGTTTCGAGTCACCACAAGTGATCGCCGACAACATGCAAAACGGCCGCAATGGCTTGCGGGACGGCCAGGGTTTCTACGACTACCGTGACATGGACGTGGACGCCTACAAGCAGCAGCGTCTGGGCGACTTTGTCCGCAAGCTGGAGTTGTCGGGGCTGACGCCCGCATTCGATGGAGCCCTGAGGCAGGCTTGAGCATCAGGGCCCGGATGCCGGGCCCTGACACGCTTGACGATTTTCCGGTTCTACAGGCAGTACTGACTGGTGGGCAGCACGTCGATCTTGTCGAAATCGATGAAGCGGCTGCAACTGTCCATCATCGCCGCCAGGTTGCGCTGGAATTTCCCTTCGTCGCCCGCCGCGTCGAAAAAGGCCATGGGATCGCTCATGGCCGCTGGCGGAAAACATTCTTCGACGATGGCATCGATCCGTGGGGCGCCGTGGGTCAGTGCCGACACCACCAGGTTTTGCACGTACTGGAAGTTGGCTTGGGTGTCCACGGCCACCGTCGTGTGATGGTTGCGCCAGATGTCCAGCCAGGCCTCGGGAGTCAGGCGTGGAGGGCGGGTCAGCAGGGCCAGTTGGGCAAACCCGTGGGTACGCTCACCGGGTGTTGCAGGAAAGCGGGTATTGGCGATGGCGACCGACTCGCAGACCAGGTAGGCGGCCAGGCGCGCCGTTGCCGCGCTGATCAGGTTATCGAAAGGGCGGCGAGCCGGCCCGTTGGCACTGTCCAGCCACAGCGACAGGCTGCCATTGGGCAATGGTCGGTTGTTTTCCTGGCGCAGGCCGGCGGCGGGTTGCACATCGGCATCGGCCAGGTTCAATTGCACACCACGGGCGCCGAGTGCCTGCAATTGCCCGGCGACCTCACTGCGCAGGCGATGGGCGAAGGTATCAGGACTGACTTGGGTATCACGCCACAGCAGATAGATGACTTTTTCCATAGCTATCAAGCTCCTCGTTGCGGTTGATGGATGGAGCGGCGGTCGTGCTGCCTGGTCCATCCGGATGACCGAAAATCCCTGGCGTCATAGTCAATCAAGGTCAGCTTTGGGTAATACCTCAAACAGACTACTGACCCACGCTATGAGGGCAACGGCTGACGCTTCTGGTTCGGGCTCGGCGCCGGGCAGCCCTGGAGAACAGCAGCTAAGCTTTCTTGCGCCGGGGCGGCAGTGGAAGTGTTGCCTCGGGATGTCAAAGTCTGGCATGGGAGCCACCCGCCATGAGTGCCGAACAGAGTCATTACAGTCCGCCGACCCTGCTGGTGGTCGATGACACGCCCGACAACCTGATGCTGATGACGGATCTGCTCAAGGATCGCTACCGGGTCAAGGCCGCCAATAGCGGTGAAAAGGCTTTGCGCGTACTACAGGGCGACGCACTCCCTGACCTGATCCTGCTGGACGTGATGATGCCCGGGCTGTCCGGCCATGAAGTCGCGCAGCGGCTCAAGCGCGACCCGCGTACCCGTGACATTCCGATCATCTTTCTGACGGCCATGGCCGACACCGAAGACGAGATCCATGGCCTGGAACTGGGGGCTGTCGACTACATCACCAAACCGATCAGGCCGGCGCTGGTCCTGGCGCGGGTGGATACCCAGCTCAAGCTCAAGGCGGCGGCAGACTTCCTGCGCGATCACAACGACTATCTGGAGAAGGAAGTGGCGCGCCGGACCCGCGAGGTGATTGCGATCCAGGATGTGGCCATCCAGGCCATGGCTTCACTGGCCGAGACTCGCGATAACGAAACGGGCAACCATATCCGGCGGACCCAGCATTACATCAAGGTGCTGGCCGAGCATCTGCGTGCTCATCCGCGCTTCAGTCACTTTCTCACCGAGGACACCATCGAGTTATTGTTCAAGTCGGCGCCGCTGCACGACATCGGCAAGATCGGCATCCCCGACCATATTCTCCTCAAGCCGGGACGCTATACCGAGGAAGAATTCGAGATCATGAAGACTCATACAACGCTGGGACGTGACGCCATCCAGCATGCCGAGGATCAGCTCGGCATTCGCGCCGAGTTCCTCAGCCTGGCCAAGGAGATTGCCTACAGTCACCAGGAAAAATGGGACGGAAGTGGGTATCCGCAAGGGCTGGCGGGTGACGATATCCCCGTCAGTGCGCGGTTGATGGCAGTGGCGGACGTCTATGACGCATTGATCAGCCGTCGGGTCTATAAAGCGGGGATGCCCCACGCGCAGGCCGTCGAGATTATTCGTCAGGGGCGAGGCACGCACTTCGACCCCGATATCTGCGATGCCTTCCTCGATTGCCTCGAACAGTTCCAGACCATTGCCGAGCGCTTCGCCGATTCCGACCAGGATATGGCCGGCAAGCGGGCTGCCCTGGAGCGTATCGGCCAGGCTCCGTGAACCCGCGATTGTCTCTTCGTCAGTGTTTTCATCAGGTCCACGAGGATAGTCATGGCCGGATTGCGCACCCTGCTTGAGCGCCTCGCGCTGCTTCACAAACTGATCCTGGGGTTCTCGGCGCTGCTGCTGTTGGTGCTGGTGCTCGGCGTGCAAAGCCTGCGCACCCAGCAATCGCTGAAGCAGGACATGCAGAACCTCTATCTGCAGGAACTGGTCGGCATGGAGCACTTGCAGGAAGCCCGTGTGCAATTGCCCCATATGATGCAAGCACTGCAGCGTGCGGTGGGCACCGACAGCGCGCAGATTCGCGTCGAATCCCTGCAGCAACTGCATGGTATCCGCGAAGGCCTGCAGCAGGCCGTGGCCCGCGCCAAAGTGACCTTAAGGCGCGCGGACAATCTGGCGCGCCTCGCCGAGCTCGACCTGCTGCTGCAACAGTTGCAGCGTCATAGCGACCAGGCCTTTCTATCGATCGACCAGGGCCAGCAGAACAAGGCGTTGGTACTGCTCAATAGCAGTGAATTCCAGCAACTTGCCCGGCAGGCCGACGGCCTTTTGTACGCGATCGTCCAGATCAAGGAAGCCTCGATTCGCGACACGGCCAAGGACATTGCCGAGTTTGCCGAACACAGCACCAGGCTGACCTACGTACTGTTGTTCGGTGGTTTGTCGCTGGCGTTGCTGTTGTCCTGGGTCGTCAGCCAGTCGATCCGCAATCCACTGAACCGGGTGCGGGTGGCGGTAGACCAATTGGCCGCGGGGCAGCTCGATCAACCGATTCCCCACACTGACCTTAACAACGAAACCGGCGATCTGGCGCGGGCCATCGCCAAACTGCAGACCGAATCCCAACAGCTTGAGCGCCAGCGCTGGATCAAGGCGCATACCGCCCAATTGCAGGTCGATCTGCAGCAGGCAGAAACCCCGGCCGAACTGGCGCAGGTGTTCCTGCAATGCATGGCCAGCCTGCACGGATTCTGCCAAGGGGTGCTGTACAGCGCGCAGGAGGATTCCGGCACGCTGCTGTTGATGGGTCGTTATGCCACCGATTCCGAGCGGCCACCCGAGGCGCAAGTCATGTTCGGCGATGGCCTGTTGGGGCAGTGCGCGGTGGATCGCGTGCCGCGTCAGTTTCAGGCGATGCCGGAGCAATACTGGCGTTTGCGCTCGCCCCTTGGCGAGGTCCCGGCCCGTTGCCTGCTGCTGCAACCCATTGTCCGTGGCGAGCGGTTGCTGGGGGTGCTCGAACTGGCTGGGCTGGAGCCCTTGGGCGAGCGTGAACTGCTGCTGTTGCAGGAGGCCACCCCACGTTTGGCCGCAGCCATGGCGATTCTGGAGCGCAATCAGGCGGTCAAGACCCTGTTAGCGGAAACCCGTCGCCAGGCCAATGAAATGGCGGAACAGGCGCTGCAACTGGAGCAGCAGGCGCAGGCACTGGAAACCCAGCAATCGGCGTTGCGCGCCACCGAGGCCTGGTATCGCGGGATTATCGAAGCGGCGCCGGACGGCATGCTGGTGGTCGATGCCCAAGGACAGATCCTGCGCACCAATCGCCAACTGGATCAGCTGTTCGGCTATAGCGCCGGTGAGCTGCTCGGCGAGTCCATCGATCGTTTGGTGCCGTTGGCCAGCAGAGGGCGCCACGAGGCTCTGCGCCAGGGCTTCATGGCCCACGGCGCCACTCGCCAGATGGGGGCCAACCTGGACGACCTGCAAGGCGTGCGCAAAGACGCAAGTCTGTTCTCGGCAGAGATCAGCCTGTCGCATCTGCCGAGCCTGGAAGGGGACGGCGTATGCGTGTGCGCTTCGGTGCGCGACGTGAGCGAACGGCGTCAGCTGCAGGCGGCACTCAAGACCAGCGAGGCACAGTTGCGCGCAGTACTCGACAGCAGCCCGGTGGCCATGGTGATCAGGGACGTCGATGGCCGTCCAACCTACTGCAATCCGCAGTTCGACAGTCTGTTCGGGACTCGTCTGGCTGAACTCGAAGGTGCGGATCCGGCGCAGTTCTGGGTCGACCCGCAGGCACACCAGCGCTTTCTCGAAGCGGCAGCGCAAGGTGCAGTGCTGAACTTCGAGACCACCCTGCAGCGCGCTGGAGGCGAGCGCTTCGACGTACTGGTTTCGGCCGTCACGATGACGCTGGGGGAGCGGGGCATGGGGGCCAACTGGTACTTTGACATCACCGACCGCAAGACCGCCGAGGCCGAGGTGCAGCGCGCACGGGAGGCCGCAGAAGAGGCGACCCGGGCCAAGAGCAACTTCCTGGCCACCATGAGCCACGAGATCCGCACACCGATGAACGCCATCATCGGCATGAGCTACCTGGCATTGCGAACCGAGCTCGACCACCGCCAGCGCAACTACATCGAAAAAGTCCATCGCTCGGCGGAATACCTGTTGGTGATCATCAACGACATCCTCGACTTCTCCAGGATCGAGGCCGGCAAGATGCACCTGGAGCACATTCCCTTTCACCTCGAGGCCGTGCTCGACGGCTTTGCCAGCATGATCGGCCTCAAAGCCGAGGACAAAGGCCTGGAATTGCTGTTCAACACGGATGCCGAGCTGCCGACCGCCTTGATCGGCGACCCGTTGCGCCTTGGCCAGGTGCTGATCAACCTGGGCAACAATGCGACGAAGTTCACCGAGCAGGGCGAGATCGTGCTCGGCGTAGAGCACCGGGGCGCGGCAGGAGAGCAGGTGCAGCTGCATTTCTGGGTGCGCGACACCGGGATCGGCATGAACGCCGAGCAATGCTCGCGCCTGTTTCAACCCTTCAGCCAGGCCGATAGCACCACCACCCGCAAATACGGTGGCACCGGGTTGGGCCTGGCCATCTCTCGGCATCTGGTGGAATTGATGGGCGGGCGCATTTGGGTAGAGAGCGAGCCGGGACTTGGTTCCACTTTCCATTTCGAGGTGAGCCTGGGGGTGCAGCGCGACAGCCATTTACGGCGCATGGTGACCGCCGACGAATTGCTGGGCAGCCGTGTGTTGGTGGTCGATGACAACGCCAGCGCGCGGGAGATCCTGTCCAGCATGGCGCGCAGTTTTGGCGTGGAGGTGGACGTCGCGCAAAGCGGCCGGGCCGCACTGGCCATGCTGGTGGACGCCGAAGCGAAGGTGCTGCCCTATGATCTGGTGCTGATGGATTGGCGCATGCCTGGCATGGACGGCGTGGAAACGGTGCGGCAGATGCAGGCCGCCAAACTGGCGCAAACGCCGTCGGTCATCATGGTCACGGCGTTCGGTCGCGAGGAAGCCCGCGAAGAGGCCAGTCGGTACGGCATTCATTTGCCGGTGGTGCTGACCAAGCCAGTGACGCCGTCCACTTTGCTTGAGGCGCTGGGCACGGTGCTCGGCAAGATCCCCCAGGCCGATACCCGGGCCAGCTCGCGACTTGGCCAGAGTGCCAGTGCCATGGCCAGCCTGCGTGGCGCGCGACTGCTGTTGGTCGAAGACAATGAGCTGAACCGCGAGCTGGCCTGTGAACTGCTGGAGAGCGCCGGGATCGAGCTGTGCCTGGCCGTTCACGGCGCAGAAGCGCTCGACCAACTGGAGCGTGACGCAGACTTCGATGGTGTGTTGATGGACTGCCAGATGCCGGTGATGGATGGTTATACCGCGACCCGCAAGATTCGTGAGCAGCCACGCTGGGCGAATCTGCCGGTGATCGCCATGACTGCCGACGCCATGGCGGGGGACCGCGAGCGGGCGCTGGCCTGCGGCATGAACGACCACATCTCCAAACCCTTGAACGTCGACGACATGTTTGCCACGTTGGCCAAGTGGATACATCCGCGAGCTGACCGTGGCGCGATGTCGGCCGACGTTTCGCCGGTCACCACGGAGTCAGCGGCGAGCCTGCCAGCCAGCCTTCCCGGCATTGATTTGAAAGCGGGCCTGGGCACCTGCATGGGCAAGGTCGAGCTCTATCTGCGACTGCTGCGCAAGTTTCGCTCCAGCCACCAGGCTTTTTGCGCCGAGTTCCTGGGTGCCCGAGGCCAGGGCGATCGTTCGGCGACGGTCAGGCTGGCCCATACCCTGCGCGGAACGGCGGGCAACATTGGTGCCGTTGAAGTGGCGAATGCAGCCGCCGCACTGGAGCAGGCGTGTCTGAACGATGGGGCGGAGCAGGACCTGGCTGACCGGCTGGTGGAGGTCAAGCGTTGCCTGACAACGGTGCTGGAAGGCTTATCGGTGCTCCGCGAGCCGACATCGTGCGCAGACTCATCAAGCGTGCCACCGGACAGCGAATGGCATGCGCAATTGGCCCACGTCCGGTCTCTGCTGGCCGAGAGCGACACCCAGGCGCTGACGGCCTTGCTCAAACTGCAGGGGCTGGCTTCAGACCCGCGGATGACCGAGCAATTGCTTCGGGTTGTGCGGCAAGCGGAGTGCTTCGATTTTGATCAGGCGCTGGAGCTGCTTGAAAACCTGTCCTGAGGAATCAACGCAACTTCAGCGGATCGACCATCTGCGCCGCGATGGCCATGCCCACCAGGTCCGGCAGCGTGTTGGCCTGCATGCGTTTCATGACGCGCGCGCGATACAGATCAACGGTTTTTGCACTTACGCCCAGTTGCTCCGCGATTTCGCGGGTGGTGTAACCCTGCACCAGTGGCAACAGGATATCGCGCTCGCGCGGGGTCAAGGTCAACAAGCGCGCCTGCAAGGCTTCGTGGCCCTGGTTGCCCGAACGGTTGGCGGCACAGTTGCTGAGCGCCTGTTGCACGCTGTCCAGCAACAGCTGTTCGTTGTAGGGCTTCTCGATAAAGTCATGGGCACCGGCCTTGAACGCGCGCACCACGATCGGCACATCCGCATGCCCGCTGACGAAGATGATGGGCAGGTTCAGTTGGCGCACACGCATTTCTTCCTGCACGTTCAACCCGCCCATACCGGGCATGCGAACGTCCAGCAGCACACAAGCATCGAGGCTTGCATCGCAGGCATCGAGGAACGCGACGCCACTGGTAAACGGCAAGGCCTTGAGCCCGACCGACTCCAGTAACCAGACCGTCGATTCGAGCATGCCCTGGTCATCATCGACCACGTACACAACGTGCTCCGTTACACCTGCCATTACCTGATTCCTATTGTTGTTTTGTTGGGCCGGCAAGCGGCAAGCGGCAACACATCAGCAGCCCGACAGGCTGGCGCCGGGCATTCAATTCGCCACCGAAACCTTCGATGATGCTGCGGCTCATGGACAGACCGAGCCCCAGGCCATCGGCCTTGCTGGTGTAAAACGGGGTAAATATCTGTTCCAGTTCCGGCTCGCTGACGCCCGGCCCCTGGTCTCGCACACTGATTTCCACGCAGGCGCCACTGCCATGCTCCACGGCCATCACGATCACAGAGGGTTGCCCGGGATGTTGCTCACGGTTGGCATCGATGGCATTGCGCAACAAATTGAGCAGCACCTGTTCCAGCAACACGCGGTCGGCATAAACGGGGGGCAGATTATCCGGCAGTCGATCCTCGATTGTCACTTGGCAATTACTCGCCTCCCAGGCACACAAACGCACGGCTTCGCGGGCGACGTCGGTCAAGTTCAGCGCCTGCATGCGACGCTGTCCCTTGCGCAAAAAGGAGCGTAACCGTCGGATCACTTCGGAGGCGTGGGTGGCGTGATGGGTAATGCGTTCCAGGCCCTGGGTCACTCTGGCAGCGGCCTGGGGATTGGAATCCAGCGTTTGCAGGTAGCGCTGGCTTGCATTCGCATAGTTGACCACGGCAGCCAGCGGCTGGTTGATTTCGTGAGCGATCCCCGAGGCCAGTTCACCGAGAGTGACCAGCCGTGCGGTGTGTGCCAGTTCGTCCTGATGACGGCGCTGTTGCACTTCCCGCAGCTCGCGCTCGGTCATGTCGCGCGCGACCAATGAGTAATAACGCTCACCGCCGGCGGAACGGTGCGCCAGCAGTACCAGCGACACCGGCACCGATGTGCCCCCGCCCGGTGGTTGCAAACGCGCATCGGTGCTCCAGACACCGTCGCGCTCGGCGCGCCTCCAGCCATCGCGTTGCAGGCGCGCAAGGTCGCCGCTTGCGAACAACGCGGCCAGGGCCGGCATGGGTTGTTGCTCATCAATCCCGAGGATGCGTCGCGCGGCTGGATTGAGGTAAGTGACCTGGCCCTCGGGAGCGATGAACAACACCGGGTCAATGTTGGCCTCGACCACTTCGGCCAGGCGTCGCTTGTTCTCCTCGGCCTGCACCCGGGCCGTGATGTCCCGGGATATGCTGACGATTTCGACCACCGCCCCGGTGTAGGTTTCGCGGATCGCCCGGCTGGCGGTTTCGAACCACAGGTAATGGCCGTCGCGATGGCGAATGCGATAGGTCATGGTGTGATAGCCATCCTGCTCCAGCGCATCGCGCGCGCGCTGCACCAGAGCGGCCAGGTCCTGGCTATGAAACAGGCCTTGGGCCATTTGCCCGCGCAACTCTTCGGGCCAGTAACCGAGCAGGGTCCAGGACGCCGGTGATGCATCGATAACGCGACCTTCGGGGGTGTGACGGGATATCAGGTCAGTCGTGTTTTCGATGATCAGCCGGTACAGCCGTCGTGCGGTGGCCGCTTCACGCTCCGCCAGCACTTGCGCCGTGGCGTCACGGCAACGGGCGAGCACTCGGTTGTCCTGGGGATCGGGAATGAACGTCCAGATCAGGATCTGCGTTTCAAACTGAGCCTCGACACCTTCGACGGCGCGTTGCTGATCCAGGCAGGCACGCACCAGCACCCGATGATTGACCGGTAAAAAGCCCAACACATCGGTCAGTGACTTCTCGGCGAGCAGCGCCATCAGTGCCGCGTTGAACTCCAGCGGTCGACCTTGCGCATCGAGCAACAGGCTCGGTTGCGGATCGTGACCCAACAGTGGCGAACCACGCAGCAGGCCGTTGACGCTGCTCAGCAGCGTCGTCAGCAAATCCTGCACCCAGCCCAGCCAATCGAGACTCACGCCCTCGCGCACTTCCACCAGCAACAAGCCCGGCTGCCCCGGCTGCAAGGCCAGATCAAATACCTGGCCATGGCTGATCGCGGCCCGGCGCAACCGGCCGGACAACCAGCAATCGAGTTGACGGACTTGAGCCAGGTCCAGGCGGCCTGCCTCGACCAGATGCTCGAAGAGCAACTGGTCGCTGGCCAGCGCCGGGTCGCCAAGTCCCGGCGGCAAATGCTGAGCGGCGCCCTCATGGCTGTAGATCCGCGCATTGGGCTGCCAGCTCAGGTAAACCGCCCGCTGCACCTCAGGGCAATCCTGCAGCGCCCGACACAGCGCATCGGCCCGGGTGGCCAGAGACACACCCTCGCGCTGCAGGCGCAACCAACTGTGCAATCGAACGGGCGTCAGGGTCATTGCGGGTCCACTTTCTCAGGGAAACCAAGCATATACCAGCCTTGGAGCGTTGGCGGCATTGATTCGGACTTAATAGAAATAGATATAGTAATAATACTATACGACGTAGGTTCTACTTCCATATCAATGACGCAGTGTTATATAAAGTCATCCGGACTTTGAAGGTGACTGCGGCGACTACGCTGCAAGGTCAACCATAGAGCTAACAATCAGCCATCGAGTACCCGCACATGTCTATCTATGACCAAGGCCTAGGCCCTTCGGCTGTCAACCACATTGCCTTGTCTCCGCTGAGTTTCATCGAGCGCACCGCCAGCACTTATCCCGATCACCTCGCCGTCATCCACGGTTCGATTCGCCGCACCTGGGCGCAGACCTACACCCGTTGCCGACGCCTGGCCTCGGCGCTGGCCGGTCGCGGTATCGGCAAGGACGACACGGTGGCGGTGATGCTGCCCAACATTCCCGAGATGCTTGAAGTGCATTTCGGTGTGCCGATGATCGGCGCCGTGCTCAACCCGCTCAACGTGCGCCTCGATGCCGAGGCGATCGCATTCATGCTGCAGCATGGCGAAGCCAGGGTGTTGATTACCGACCGCGAGTTCCATGATGTGATCCAGGCGGCGCTTGGCATGCTGGATCACCCGCCTTTGGTGATCGACGTCAATGACCCGGAATACGGTGAAGGTCAGGCCGCGAGCGACCTTGACTACGAAGCGCTGTTGGCCGAAGGCGACCCGGCATTCGACTGGCAATGGCCGGGCGACGAGTGGCAGGCCATTTCGCTGAATTACACTTCAGGCACCACCGGCAACCCCAAGGGCGTGGTCTACCACCATCGCGGCGCTTACCTGAGCGCATTGGGCAACCAGATGACCTGGGCCATAGGCAACCATCCGGTGTACCTCTGGACCCTGCCGATGTTCCATTGCAATGGCTGGTGCTATCCATGGACCATCACTGCCCTGGCGGGTGTGCACGTTTTCCTGCGCCGGGTCGATCCACAGAAAATCCTCACGCTGATCCGCGAGCATCAGGTCACTCACCTGTGCGGTGCGCCGATTGTGCTCAATGCACTGGTGAACATGCCCGAATCAGCGAAAGCGGCCATCGATCACCCGGTCAATGCCTTGGTCGCGGGCGCTGCGCCACCGGCCAAAGTCATCGGTGCCGTCGAAGAGATGGGCATCAAGGTCACCCATGTGTTTGGCCTGACCGAAACCTATGGCCCGGTGACGGTCTGCGCCTGGCACGCCGAATGGGATGAGTTTTCCCTGGAGGAGAGGGCGCAGATCAAGTCGCGACAGGGCGTGCGCTACCCGACGCTGGAAGGCTTGATGGTCGGCGATAGCACAACGCTGGAGCCAACCCCGCGTGACGGCCAGACGATCGGTGAGATCTTCATTCGCGGTAACACCGTCATGAAGGGCTACCTGAAGAACCCGAGCGCCACTGCCGAAGCGTTCGAAGGCGGCTGGTTCCACACCGGTGACCTGGCCGTCTGGCATCCTGACGGTTACGTCGAAATCAAGGACCGGCTCAAGGACATCATCATCTCGGGCGGCGAGAACATTTCCACCATCGAGCTTGAAGGGGTGCTCTATCGCCACCCGGGTGTGATGGAAGCAGCCGTGGTCGCCCGTCCCGATGAGAAATGGGGCGAAACACCCTGCGCCTTCGTCACCTTGAAGGCTGATCACCAGGACGTTCGCGAGGCTGACATCATCAGTTTCTGTCGTGAGCATCTGGCCGGATTCAAAGTACCGCGCACAGTGATCTTCACGCTCCTGCCAAAGACTTCCACAGGCAAGATCCAGAAGTATGTGTTGCGTGAGCGGGCCAAGGCGCTCTGACCCGATCTGACATTGCATCCATCTGGCAGCAGGTGTTTGACCTGCTGCTGCGGGTTCGTGCAGGCCGAATTCGGCTGTGCCCTGCCCATGACACAACCGTGCCAACGAGGTTTACGTTATGCCCGAATTCAAAGTCCCACTGCGCGACATGCGCTTTGTGCTGCACGAAGTGTTCGATGCTCCGGCCATGTGGGCGCGCCTGCCGGCCTTGACCGACAGCATCGACACCGATACGGCAGACGCCATTCTCGAGGAGGCGGCCAAAGTCACCTCGCACCTGATTGCGCCCCTCAATCGCAGTGGTGACGAAGAAGGCGCGCAGTGGCACGAGGGCCGGGTCACCACCCCCATCGGTTTCAAACAGGCTTACGCAACCTACATCGAAGGCGGTTGGGTGGGACTGTCCGGCAACCCCGGGTTTGGTGGCATGGGCATGCCGAAAATGCTGGCCGTGCAGTTCGAAGAGATGCTCTACGGCGCCAACTCAAGTTTTGCGCTGTATTCCGCATTGAGTTCCGGTGCCTGCCTGGCGCTGGACGCCCACGCCAGCGACGCCCTGAAAAACCTCTATCTGCCGCCGATGTATGAAGGCCGCTGGGCCGGCTCCATGTGCCTCACCGAGGCCCATGCCGGTACCGACCTGGGGCTGATCCGCACCCGCGCCGAACCTCAGGCTGACGGCAGCTACAGGATCACCGGCAGCAAGATTTTCATCACCGGGGGCGATCAGGACCTGACTGAAAACATCGTTCATCTGGTACTGGCCAAACTGCCGGACGCCCCTGCTGGCCCGAAGGGCATTTCGCTGTTTGTCGTACCTAAAGTCCTGGTCAATGCCGACGGTTCCCTCGGCGCGGCCAACGCCGTGAGTTGCGGTTCGATCGAACACAAGATGGGCATCAAGGCCTCGGCCACCTGCGTGATGAACTTCGACGGCGCCAGTGGCTGGCTGGTCGGTGAAGAGAACAAAGGCTTGGCGGCGATGTTCACCATGATGAATTACGAACGCCTGTCGATTGGCATTCAGGGCATCGGCTGCGCCGAGGCGTCCTACCAGAGCGCCCTCACCTATGCTCGCGAACGCGTTCAAGGTCGGGCACCCACCGGTGCCTTGGCCCCGGACAAACCGGCCGACCCGATCATCGCTCACCCGGATGTGCGGCGCATGCTGCTGGGCATGAAAGCCATGACCGAAGGCGGTCGCGCATTCGCCTGCTATGTCGGGCAACAGCTGGATCTGTCGAAGTTTTCCGACGATGCCAGCGAGCGCGATTGCGCGCAGATCCTGGTTGCGCTGCTGACGCCAGTGGCCAAGGCGTTTTTTACCGACACCGGCCTGGAAAGCTGCATCAACGGCCAGCAGGTTTTCGGCGGCCATGGCTACATCCGCGAATGGGGCCAGGAGCAATTGGTCCGTGATGTGCGCATTGCACAGATCTACGAAGGCACCAATGGCATCCAGGCATTGGACCTGCTCGGACGCAAAGTGCTGGCCAACGATGGCGTCGCGCTACGCCTGTTCGCTCGGGAAGTCCGCCACTTCGCGCTGCACCACGAAAGCGCGTATGGCAGCGAACTGCTGAAGGCCCTGGAACGCCTGGAGGGCCTCAGCAACTGGCTGCTGGAGCGGGCCAAAGCCAACGCTAACGAAGTCGGCGCAGCCTCCGTGGAGTACCTGCACCTGTTCGGCTATGTCGCTTACGCCTACATGTGGTCGCGCATGGCCGCCGTGGCCCGGTCCAGACTTGACCGGGACCCGCCGTTCTACGCTGCCAAACTGGCCACCGCCGAGTTCTACTTCGCCCGCCTGCTGCCACGGACGCTGAGCCTGGAAGCCAGCATCCGCGCCGGCAGTGCGCCCCTGTACGGCCTTGCTGACGAACAGTTCTGACGATTGAGCGTTGCGCGGCGCCTTGCCACTCCCCGGGCCCGCGCTTTTTATTCACTGGCCCTCTCAAAGTACGGCAGGAAAGCCTGATGAATATGCAAACAAGTACAACGCAAGGTCACTTGAACTGGGACGACATGCGCTTCTTTCTCGAGGTCGCTCGTGCCCGCACCGCCAGCGGTGCAGCCCGCCGCCTGGGGGTGGACTACACCACGGTAGCGCGACGCATCCGCGCCCTGGAGCAGAGCCTGGGCGCCATGTTGTTCGAGAAATCGCGAACCGCAGGCTTCGTGCTGACCGTGGAGGGGCAGCGCCTGGTCTGCCACGCCGAAACCCTGGAAAGTACACTGCTGGTAGCCTGCGAGCAGGTTTTCGGCACCACCGGAGGGCTTGCCGGGCACCTGCGCATCGGCTGTACCGAAGCCTTCGGGTCCTGTTTCATCGCCGCACAGATGAGCCACTTCCTCGAGCACTACCCGAATATCTCGGCGGATATTTTGCCGGTCCCGCACTTCGTCAACCTGTCACGGCGCGAGGCGGACATCGCCATCACCCTGGAGCGGCCCGAGCGCGGTCCGTACGTGTGCTCGCGGCTGTGCGATTACCGCCTGCGTGTGTATGCGACGCCGGAGTACCTGGCCAGTCATCCGCCGATTGGCTGTCGCGAGGATCTGGCCGGTCACCCGTTCGTGACCTACGTCGATGATCTGGCCTTCAGCTTCAAGCTGCTCTACCTGAACGACCTGATGCTCGGCGCGCGCAGCCGCCTGCGCAGCACCAGCGTGGTCGCCCAGTACCATGCGGCTCTGGAAGGGCGCGCGCTGGCGATCCTGCCTTGCTTCCTCGCCGGTCCCGACCCGCGCCTGTGCGAGGTGCTGCCGGATCAGGTGGAGGTCACGCGACAGTTCTGGATGTACTACTGTGAGGACCTGCGCAACCTCAAGAGGATTACCCTGGTGGCCGACTACCTGCGCACTTGCGCGAAGCTCAATCGTCCGCTGCTGATGGGCGAGTCACACCAGATGGTCTACCCGCCGTTGCTCTGAGTTGCAGGTCTGGGCATCGATTGGACCCTAAAAAAATAAAAATCAGGTGTCTCTATGCTTCTTGAACATGCGTTGTTAACCGATGCCAGCGGCAAGCCGATTCACCAGCATCACAAAAGTTTTTCAACCGAGTGGGATGAAATCAGCGACTGGTCGGATCGCATGTACATGCCCTACCGTGTGGTACCCAAAGGGCAGGCCATCAAGCCGCACGCCACCATGCATTCGTCCAGGATTGGCGAGTTGACGCTGACTCGTTTTGCCTATGGCGTGCCGGTGAGCGTCGATGAATTTTCGCCCGAAGCGGGGAATGCGCTACTGCTCACCACTATTCGCGGCAATGCCCGGCACTGGACCCGGCGTTCCGTCACTGAGGATACGGCAATGGGTGAATCATTCGTTGCCGATTGCAGTCGTGTCGATTACCGGATCGACCTCGACCCTGATCACCTGCAACTGAATCTGACCATTCCTCATGCCGTATTGGAGCGGATGGCGCTGCAGTGGTTTGGGTTCGTGCCCGATGATCAGTTCTGGAGACACAAGTGCGTCATCGGCGGAGTCGGATCAAGCTGGCTGAGTTTGCTGGAGTACACGGTTCGTTGTATTGCCGAAGCTCCCGCACACATGGCTGAAGGACGTATGGGTACTCACCTGGAGCAAAGTCTTTGCGTTCATATGCTGCAAGAATGGGCTGGCCGCGCCGGGCGGGCAGGGCTTGATTTGAATAGTCCACTGAACCGGATTGCACCCCGTTATGTCAGGGCTGCCGAAGAGTTCATGAGTGCCAATGCTGCGAGCCTGCCGACGATGGGTGAGATTGCCAGTGCGGTAGGGACCAGTGTGCGGACATTGAGTGGTGCCTTCGCGCGTTTTCGCGGCATGACGCCCGGTGCGTTCCTGCGTGAGCAGCGATTGCAGGGGGCGCACCGCGATCTGCTGGCGGCGGACCCGCAATCGGGAACCACCGTTTCGGCCATCGCCTTTCGCTGGGGTTATCTGAACCTGGGTGAATTTGCGGGGATCTATCGCAAGCGTTTCAGTGAATTACCCTCCCAGACCTTGCAGCGCCGGCTGCGCTAGCGATTCGAGGCGCTACGAGGGTACCGAGAGCGGTGTCCATCCCGCTCTCGGTGCCATTCACTGTGGGTCAGAACACCCACAACAGCCTTAGGTTAACCCGCTGGTTTTCCTTGAAGCCGTTGTCGACCGAGACGTCCTGGCCGTAGTTGAGCAGGGCCTGGAAGGAGGGGGTTATCCAGTATGACGAGCCGACACGGTATTTGCTGGTGTCGGGTTCATCGTTCTGATCCTGACCGTCAATGCGCGTCTCACCACCCCAGAGTCGAGACGCACCGACATGCACCGAAAGCTTTGGTGTCACGGCGTACCTCAGGTAGGTCTGGGTTTGCCACTGCGGCGTCTGGCGCAACGTCAGGTCTTGACTCGTGAGATCGTCATTTTTGCCAAAGAAGGTCACATCCGCGGTGAGGTCCAGGGAAAGTTTTTCGGTGAGACCGGTCACATAGCCTGTCTGCAATGTCATCTTCCAATGGTTTTCGCCAAGGTTGAGTGCATCGTTGCGGTCATAGTTTCCGGTCGGCACGTACAGGTAGGGTGCAATACCCCAGTAACGATTTTTCGCCGGGTCATTCACGAGCCATAGAGTGGACGCCAGAATCAGATCGCCCATGCCACTGGTTTGTCCCAGCGAGTCGTTATCGCGTGTTCCTTCCAGGCGACCGAAGGGCAGCAGGAACTGTGTATTGATCGTGTAGTCGCCCAACTGCTGGTAATGCGCGGCGCGCAGTATGCCGATATCCGAGTCGAGCCCCGCTTTGATCGCAACCTTGTGACCATCACTGTAAAGCGACCGCCGCTGCGCATGCTGCAGGTAAAGCAAACCGATATTGCTGCCGGCTGGAAGCGCAGCGGTGTATTCGCCGGCGTCCACATCGATGGCCTGGGCGTTGCCCGCCAGAATCGCCAGCACGAGGCCGGCACCGATCGTTGAAGTGTCAAGTGCGCGCACCAGGGGCCGAACGCGCGCAGGGGTACGTGTGGAGATCTCCATGAGTCACCTGTTTTGTTTTTGTTGGTTTTTGGAGAGGAATTTTTTTGTGCAGCATCGCCTGGAGCCCCGGGGGGCTCTCATGCGATCTGCATCGAATCAGTGCCGGGTCAGCGGGTCAGATAGCGGTAGGCCGCCGTTTCGAAATCCAGATAGGCATTGACCGAAACGGAATCGGCGAACGGCAATATCTGGGTGGCCCAAAAACCGCCGATGCCGTTCTTGCGGTCGATCCAATAGAAAAGATTGGCCAATCCGGCCCACGCCAAAGAACCCGCAGGGCGACCGGTGGGGGCGTCTTGATCGTTGATCATGAAACTCATCGCCCACGACTTGGGCATGCCCGGGAAGAACTCTGCGGTATTGGTGAGACTGGTGATAACGCCGGGGAGGGCTTTTACTTTCAGGTTTTCGAGACCATTTTTTTCAGCGAAACGAATCGTTTCCGGTTTGAGAATCCGTCCGTGATCCCCCTGCCCATCGTTAAGCCAGGCACGGATAAACTGACAGTAATCCTTCACGGTCGAATACAGGCCATGGCCTCCCATGTGCACTTCGGGAGCCTGTGGCAGGATGAAATCCTCAAGTGCGCAAAGCGATCCATCCTCTGCGCGTTGGTGCATGCTGGCTCGCCGCTGGAGCATCGACGGGGTCATGGTAAAGGCGGTATCGGTCATGCCCAGCGGCTCGAAAATACGCTGCTGCATGACTTCACCCAGACGCTTGCCGGTAATGGCCTCGACCACCAGGCCGGCCCAATCCATGTTGGAGCCGTATTCCCACTGTTCACCAGGCTCAAACAGCAAGGGTGTTTGAAGCGCCGCCAACGACCCGCTGATGATGCTGGGTTGTCCTTGTTCCTGGGCTAGTCGGTTGTAGTTTTCGTTGAAGAACTCATAACCCAGACCTGCCGTATGAAGCAGAAGCATTCGAGTGGTGATGTGTTTTCTGGGGGCGCGAAGGCGAGGCGTTCCGTCGCTATCAAACCCCTCGAGCACCTTCAGTTCGCCGATCATCGGCACATAGTGCCTGGCAGGCGCATCGAGATCCAGTCGGCCCTCTTCGAACAACTGCAGCACCGCCGTGGCGGTTATCGCTTTGGTCGTGGAAAACATGGCGAAAACGCTGTCGGTCGTCATGGCAGGGGCTTGACCGAGCGTCCGTTGACCTGACGCACCCTCATAGACCAGACCGTCACGCCCGACTATTGCCGCGACTACGCCTGGGACGCGCTGCGATCCAGCCGTGGCAGCATCGAGCAAGTGGTTGAGTGATGATGTAAAACCTGGATTCATTATTTTTATTCTCCTTACACCCGACCCATAGCCCGCTGGGCTGGAGCTTATGGTGGGGTGTGCAGTGGCAGGACTGATTGGCCCGACGTGAAGCGATGAACATCGGGGCCAGTGGAGAGTAAGAAAATAAAATCCGAGGGTTTGTCGGCTGCCGGCAGAGGGTGTCGGAATCAGGTACTTATTTAAGTGCCAGGGAGGAGGGCGATGCGTGAACGACTGCCGCCTCAGTTGCCCGCAATGCACCCTGCAGGGTACTCATCACCATCTCATGCAGCAGCTTGCGGCGTGCTCCAATGCCGGCCTTGGGCTGCCCAACCCAGGCCGGTAGTTGATTGAGCAAGGACACGATGCCGCTTACGGTCGCGCGCCGGGTGACGCTAGCCGGTTTACCGGTGAGTTGGTCTATGGTCTCCACCAGATGCTGCTCGTAGCGTCGGCGCAGGGTCAGAATCGAGGCTTGCTGTTCGCAGCTCAAACAATGGAGGTCGTACTCAGCCAAGCGGAAATGCGCGGCCATGCGCTCGTGGAGCCGCAGGTGCGCCTCAAGCAGGCCGTGCAGTCGTACAGTGGGGGCGGATTTGCGACGGGTCACCAGGCTGGCGCCGTCAAGCAACGCTTCGTAGAGCTCCTCGATCAGTTCAAACAGCAGTTCCTCTTTGCTATCGATGTGGTTGTAGAGGGAGCCGGCGGTGATCCCCAGGCAAGTGGCCAGGTCGCGCATGCTGACTCGGCTGAAACCATGCCTGGCGAACAGCTCGACAGCCTTGTGCCGGGTTTCCAGGTAACGCGTGTTGCGTTCTTCGTCGACAGGCATGGCAAAAAGGGTTTTGGAGGGCTGCATGTGACTCATCGACCTCATACGCGAAACTGTCCCAATAGCCGATTGAGCTGACCCGCAAGTTGGCCCAGTTCCTGGCTCGCCTCGTTGGACCGGTCTGCTGCCTGTGCACTTTCGTGGGCCAGGGAGGCTGCGCGGGTCACGTTCTGATTGATGTCTTCGACCACGTGTGACTGCTCCAGGGTGGCGCTGGCGATCGAGGCGTTCAGTTCAGTGACATTGCGCAGTGCGCCGAGTACGTGGTGCAGACTTTCAGCCGTTTGGTGGGCCTGTTCCACGGTTTGTCGAGCGGCTTGGCTGCTGGCATTGATGACATCTACTGCAGCTTGCGAGTTGCCGTGCAGGCGTTCGATCATGTCCTGGATTTGCGCGGTGGACTGCTGGGTGCGCTGGGCCAGCAGGCGCACTTCGTCTGCTACCACAGCGAAGCCGCGACCCTGTTCGCCAGCGCGCGCCGCCTCGATGGCGGCGTTCAGCGCGAGCAGATTGGTCTGCTCGGCGATGGCGCGGATCACTTCCAGCACGCTGCCGATCTGGGTGCTTTCCCGGGCCAGGCTCTGGATCACCTCGACGGCCTGGCCGATGGTATCGGACAACTGGTCGATCTGGAGCAGGCTGATGTCGATGTTGTGCTGGCCCCGACGTGCCTGTTCTTCGGCCTGGCGAACTTCGTTGGCAGCGTGCTCGGCGTTCTTCGCCACTTCCTGCACGGCGTAGGAGACCTCGTGGATGGCGGCGGCCACCAGTTCCATCTGCTGCGATTGCTGCTGGCTGTGGTTGTGGCTATCGGCGGCGATTTCGCCGAGCGACTTCGAAGCCTGGTCCAGGCTGTCAGCGGACTGTATGGACTGACCGATCACGCCGCGCAGCTTGTTGGTGAACACGTTGAAATGGCCGCTCAAGTCTGTCAGTTCATCGCGCCAGCGGTTATCCAGATTGCGGGTCAGGTCGGCTTCGCCGCTGGCGATGTTCTCCATCGCATCGACCACCCGCGCCAGTGGCGAGGCGATACTGCGGGCAATCAGCAGGATCAGCGCACTGAGCAGCAGGGTGATCGTCAGCAATATGACGCAGGCCTGAATCAGCTGGCGGCGGAACTCGACTTGCACGTCGTCTATGTAGATCCCCGAGCCGACAATCCAGCCCCAGGGCTTGAACAATTCGACGTAGGAAACCTTTTCCACTGGCGCGTCGGAACCCGGCTTGGGCCAGCGGTAGTGAACCAGGCCGGCGCCATCGCGTTTGGCCGTGGCGACCATTTCGTCGAACAGCGCCTTGCCGTCCGGATCGAGTGTACCGGCCATGCGCTTGCCCTCGAGCCCGGCGTTGGGGTGCATGACCATTCGCGTGTCGAGGTCTTCGAGCCAGAAGTAATCCTCGCGGTCGTAGCGCAAGTCGCGCATGACCGCGATGGCCTGCTGCTGCGCCTGCTCACGACTGAGGCCCTGGCCTTCCAGGCTTTGGAAGTGACGCAGGATGCCGCTGGCGGTCTCGACCACGTGACGGGTTTTCAGCGCCTTGGCGGTGTAAAGGTCGTTATAGCTCTGCTTGAGCATCAGGCCGGCGAGTATCAGCAGCATCAGGATGGATGTCAGCAAAATCAGCCACAGACGGCGGCTAATGGAAATATTGCGCAAGCCGGGCATGGGCAGCTCCACAAGGGGCAAGACAGGGAAAAGCCGGACGCGGCAGTCGCGTCCGGCTGGAGGAGGTCAGAGCGCGTAGTGGCTCAGTTCGCGGGCGATCAGCAGGCGCTGGACTTCGCTGGTGCCTTCGTAGATCTGGGTGATGCGCGCGTCGCGGTAGTAGCGCTCTACCGGGTAGTCTTCCAGGTAACCGTAGCCGCCATGGATCTGCATGGCGCTGGAGCACACGCGCTCGGCCATTTCCGAGGCGAACAGCTTGGCCTGGGAGGCTTCGGACAGGCACGGTTGCCCGGCGCTTTTCAGGCGCGCCGCATGCAGGATCAGCAGGCGGGTGGCGTTGAGTCGGGTGTGCATGTCGGCGAGCAGGTTGGACACGCTCTGGTGCTCGATGATCGGCTTGCCGAACTGGACGCGTTCGCGGGCATAGCCCAGGGCTGCCTCGAAGGCGGCGCGGGCGATACCCAAGGCCTGGGCGGCGATGCCGATGCGGCCGCCTTCCAGGTTGGACAGGGCAATGGCCAGGCCCTTGCCGCGTTCTCCCAGCAGGTTGGCCTCGGGGATGGTGCAGTTGTTCAGGGTCACCGCGCAGGTATCGGAGGCCTTGATGCCCATCTTGTGTTCGCTGCGGTCGACCACGAAGCCGGGGTTGTCGGTCGGTACCAGGAAGGCCGACAGCCCCTTCTTGCCCAGTTGCGCATCGGTCACGGCGAAGACGATGGCCAGCCTGGCGCGCTTGCCGTTGCTGACGAACTGCTTGGCGCCATTGAGTACCCATTGACCGTCGCGCAGTTCGGCACGAGTGCGCAGGTTGTGCGCCTCGGAGCCAGCCTGTGGCTCGGTCAGGCAGAAGCAGCCGATCGCTTGACCACTGACCAGCAGCGGCAGCCAACTGTCCTGCTGCGCGGGGGTGCCGTATTTCAGCAGGGGGCCGCAGCCTACCGAGTTGTGGATGCTCATCAGCGCGCCGAGGGCACCGTCGCCGGCCGAGATTTCTTCCACGGCCAGGGCGTAGGCCACATAGTCGGTGTAGCTGCCGCCCCAGGTGTCCGGCACGACCATGCCCAGCAGGCCCAACTCGCCCATCTGCGCCACCACGGCGTCATCGATCCAGCCGGCCTTCTCCCAGGCCTGGGCATGCGGTGCGACTTCGCTGCGGGCGAAGTCACGCGCCATGTCGCGGATCATGCGTTGTTCTTCGGTCAATTCGATATCGTGCATTGCAAAGTCTCCTGCCGATCAGGCGGTGCGTACGGGCTTGCCGCAGGCGCGTTGAAACTCGTTGAAGAAGGCCTGCACCCGGGCAGGTTCCAGCTCTGCCAGGGTTGGCGGGTTCCAGCGTGGGCGCTTGTCCTTGTCGATGATCAGGGCGCGCACACCCTCCATCAGGTCGCCCTTGTCGAACCACTGGTAGTCCAGGTGCAACTCCAGAGCGAAGCACTCGGCCAGGCTCAGGTAACGACCACGGCGCAACAACTCAAGCGTCGTGGCCATCGCCAGTGGCGAGCGGCTGTCGAGCAGTTTCACGGTCTGTTCGGCCCAGTCTTGCAGCTCAGGGCGTTGTTCTCGCTGCAGCGCGGTACGAATGGCCGGGACATCGGGCAAGGCGAAGTACTCGTCGATCGCCTGGCGACAGGCCTTGAGCTCGGACCCGGCAAGACGCTCTGTAGCCATGTCGGCAAGCAGGTCCTGCAAGTCTTCGTCGGGCGCAGCGGTCCAGTTCAGGTGGTCGAGACAGGCATCCAGCTCGGCCAGCCGTTCGCTGGGCAGGTAGTAGTCGGCAAGGTTCGCATAGAGGGCATCGGCGGCACGCACCTGGCAGCCGGTGATGCCCAGATAGGTTCCCAGTTCCCCCGGCAGTCGCGGCAGGAAATAGCTGCCACCGACATCGGGGAAAAAGCCGATGCCGACTTCCGGCATGCCCATCCGCGTGCGCTCGGTGATCACCCGCAGCGAGGCGGCCTGGGCCAGGCCCATGCCGCCGCCGAGGACGAAACCATCGAGCAGCGCCAGCACGGGCTTGGTGTAACCATGCAGGTATTCGTCGAGGGCATACTCTTGCTCGAGGAACAGCTCGTGCTGGTTGTCGCCGGCCTTGTAGCTGTCGTACAGCATGCGGATATCGCCACCGGCGCAGAAGGCCTTTTCACCGGCGCCGCGAATGGTCACGGCGACGATCTGCGGGTCCTGTTCCCAAGCCCACAGGTGCCGGCATAGCAGGCGCACCATGGGCAGGTCCAGGGTGTTCAACGCGCTTGGCCGATTCAGTGTCAGGTGGCCGACGCGGTTGCGTACGCTGGCCAGCACCGGGGCTTGCTGCTCGCTCATGCTCAGGCTTCTCCGCGGAACAGTTGGATGATGGCGGAGAAGTCCAGGCCGCCATTACCTTGCAGGCTGAAGGTCTGGTACAGCTGCTGGGCTACAGCACCGAGCGCGACCGGTTGACGCGCGTGCCTGGCCGCTTCGGTGGCCAGGCCCAGATCCTTGAGCATCAGGTCGCTGCCAAAGCCGCCGCTGTAGCCGCGTGAGGCCGGCGCGTTTTCCAGTACACCCGGGAACGGATTGTTGACCTCCGAGCTCCAGCAGCGACCGCTGGAGGTATTGATGATCCCGGCCAGCACCTTGGCTTCCATGCCCAGGGCCACACCCAGGGCCATGGCTTCGGCGACGCCGACCATGGAGATGCCGAGCAGCATGTTGTTGGCGATCTTGGCCACTTGGCCGTTGCCGGCTGCGCCGCAGTGCACGATGTTCTTGCCCATGGCCGAGAGGATCGGCAGGGCCTGGTCGAACACACTGTCCGGGCCACCGACCATAAAGGTCAGGGTGCCTGCCGCCGCGCCGCCGGTGCCGCCGGATACCGGCGCGTCGAGCATCGGGTTGCCTTGGGCAAGGGCATATTTGGCCACTTCGCGGGTACTCAGCGGGTCGATGGTCGAACTGTCGATAAGCAACACGCCTGGGCCAATATTGGCCAGCAGGCCGTCCTTGCCGCGATAGACCTGCTTCACGTGTTCGGCGGTCGGGAGCATGGTGATGATCACCTCAACCCTGGCCTTGGCCACGCCGGCGGGCGAGTCGGCGGCGCTGGCGCCGGCCTCCACCAGGGCGGCGACCGCCTGGGGGAAGGGATCAAAGACGGTCAGGCTGTGGCCAGCCTTGAGCAGGTTACGGGCCATTGGGCCGCCCATGTTGCCGAGGCCGAGAAATCCGATATGCATGTTGGCTACCTTTTACGATAGGGGGCAGTGGCGCAGGAAATCCTGCGCGCGCTTGTCGTCGGCCGACGCAAGGCGCCGGCCGGCAAAGGTCATTTCAGGGTGATGGTGGTGTTCACCGCGCCGCTGGTGTCGTCCTCGTCGAACCAGCGCTGGGTGATCGTCTTGGTCTGGGTGTAGAAGGTCACCACTTGTTTGCCGTAGGGACCCAGGTCGCCCAGCTTGGAGGCGCGCGAACCGGAGAAGGAGAACAGCGGGACCGGTACCGGGATTGGCACGTTGATGCCGACCTGGCCGACGTCGATCTCTTCCTGGAAGTGACGCGCGGCAGCGCCGGAACGGGTGAACAGGGCAGTGCCGTTGCCGTTCGGGTTGGCGTTGATGATCTCGATTGCCTCATCCAGGTTGGCGGCGTGCATCACGCACAGCACCGGGCCGAAGATCTCTTCGCGGTACACGGACATTTGCGCCGTCACGCCGGAGAAAATGGTCGGGCCAACGAAGTTGCCGTCCTGGTAGCCCGGCACGCTCGGGTTGCGCCCATCGAGTTCAAGCTTTGCACCTTCTTCGATGCCGCTGGCGATCAGGCCGTTGACGCGGTCCAGGGCGGCGCAGGAAATCACCGGGCCGATGTCGGTGCCTGGCTCGGTGCCGCCATTGATCTTGAGGGTTTTGGTTCGCTCGATCAGGTCCGGTAGCCAAGCCTGCGCTTCACCGACCAGGATCACCACGGGCAGAGCCATGCAGCGCTGGCCGGCGGCGCCGAAGGAGGCGCCCAGCAGGTTGTTCAGGGTCTGCTGCCGGTTGGCATCGGGCAGGACGATGGCATGGTTTTTCGCGCCCATCATGCATTGCGCGCGCTTGCCGTTCTGGGTGGCGCGGTTGTAGACATGGGTGCCGACCTTGGTCGAACCGACGAAGGATACGGCCTTGATATCCGGGTGGTCGCAGATCAGGTTCACCGCGTCGACGCCGCCGTGGATGACGTTGAGTACACCCTTGGGTACACCGGCCTCCAGCGCCAGTTCCACCAGGCGCATGGTCACCAGCGGGTCCTGCTCGGACGGCTTGAGGACGAAGGTGTTGCCGGTGGCAATGGCCATCGGGAACATCCATAGCGGGATCATCGCCGGGAAGTTGAACGGGGTGATGCCGGCGCACACGCCCAGCGGTTGCAGCAGGGTGTAGGTGTCGACGCCGTTGGCCACGTTGTTGGCCAGTTCGCCCATCTGCAGGTTGCCGATGCTGGCGGCGTGCTCGACCACTTCCAGGCCGCGGAACACGTCACCTTCGGCATCCGGCAGGGTCTTGCCTTGCTCGGCGGTCAGCAGGGCGGCCAGTTCCTTGATGTTCTCGCGGATCAGTTGCTGGTACTTGAGGAAGACACGGGAACGGGTACCGATCGGGGTCTTGCGCCAGGTCTTGAAGGCTTGCTTGGCGCTGGCGACGGCGGCGTTCATTTCCTCGGCGGTGGCGAAGGGGACGCGGGCCAGGACTTCCTGGGTGGCCGGGTTGACTACGTCGCGCCACTGAGTGCTGCGCGATTCGACGAATTCGCCGTTGATGAGAAGCTTGACGCTTGGAATGCTGGAAGAGGTCATTTTCAGTTCTGCCTACTTTCTTTGGGTCGAGTTAAGCCACTCGGCCTGGATGGCCGAGCGGTCGGATTTGGATTCAGAAGGGCCGGCGTACCGGCCTGGGTTCAGCCCTTGAGTTGCGGGAAGTCTTCTTCGAAGTATTCCTGCGGGCCACGTGCGTCGCCCTGACGGCGCTGCGTTTCCATTTGCCGCAGTTCCACCCGGCGGATCTTCCCGGAGATGGTCTTGGGCAGCTCGCTGACAAATTCGATGCGCCGTACCCGCTTGTAGGGCGCCAGGTGCTCACGGGCGAACGCGAAGATGCTGCCGGCCAGTTCGTGGCTGCCCTGGGCTTCATGGGCCAGGATCAGATAGGCCTTGGGCACTGCCAGGCGCACCGGGTCGGGGCTTGGCACCACGGCCACTTCCATCACCGCCGGGTGCTCGATCAGCGCGCTTTCCAGCTCGAAGGGGCTGATGCGGTAGTCGGAAGCCTTGAACACGTCGTCGGCGCGGCCGACGAAGGTGATGTAGCCCTCTTCGTCGATCTGCGCGGTGTCGCCGGTGCGGTAGTAGCCGTCGCGCATCACTTCGGCGGTCTTTTCCGGGCTGTCCTCGTAGCACAGCATCAGGCCGAGCGGGCGCACATCCAGCGGCAGGGCCACTTCGCCTTCGTTACCCGGCACACCATCAGGGTCGAGCATGGTCACCCGGTAGCCCGGCAGCGGACGGCCCATGGACCCCGGCTTGAGCCGCTGGCCAGGCGTGTTGCCGACCAGGGCGGTGGTTTCCGACTGGCCGAAACCGTCGCGCAGCAACAGGCCCCAGGCGTGCAGGATCTGCTCGATGATCTCCGGGTTGAGCGGCTCACCGGCGCCCACCAGTTCGCGCAGGCGCAGGCGTGTCTTGTAACTGGCCAGGTCTTCCTGGATCAGCATGCGCCACACGGTAGGCGGCGCACACAGGCTGGTGACGCCGTAGCGTTCCAGCACGCCGAGCAGGGCTTGCGCGCTGAAGCGTGCGGTGTTGTGGATAAAGATGCAGGCACCGGCATTCCATGGTGCGAAGAGGCAACTCCAGGCGTGCTTGGCCCAGCCCGGTGACGATATGTTCAAGTGCAGGTCGCCCGGCTGCAGGCCGATCCAGTACATGGTCGATAGGTGGCCGACCGGGTAACTCTGGTGACTGTGCAGCACCATCTTCGGCTTGGAGGTGGTGCCGGAGGTGAAGTACAGCAGCATCGGGTCGGTGGCCAGCGTGCGGCCCTCGGTTTCGAACTGCTCGGAATGTTCGCTGGCGGCGCTGTGCGGGGTCCAGCCGGCGGGGGACGGACCGACGCAGATGCGGCTGCAGTCTTCACCCAGCCCGACGAACTTGTCGACATGGGCGCTACCGACTACCAGGTGGCGAACCTGGCCACGCTCGATGCGGTCGCGCAGGTCATCGGGGGTCAGCAGGGCGGTGGCGGGAATGACCACGGCGCCGAGTTTGAAGGCGGCCAGCATGGTTTCCCACAGGGCGACGTCGTTACCGAGCATCAGCAGGATGCGTTCGCCACGGCGCACGCCGAGGGCACGCAGGTGATTGGCCACCTGATTGGAACGCGCGGCCAGTTGCTGGAAGCTGTAGCGTTGTTCGCTGCCGTCCTCTTCGACGATCCACAGGGCATTGGCCTGGTTGCCCTCGGCCATGGCGTCAAAGTAATCCAGAGCCCAGTTGAACTCGGTCAACTGTGGCCAGCGGAAATCACGCACAGCTGTGGCGTAATCGGTGCGGTGTTCCAGCAGGAAGTCTCGGGCGGCGAGGAAAGGTTGGCAGTTGTTGTTCATTGGAGTCTCCCGAGACGCGCGCGGGTACCTGAACGTGGGGAGACGACGGCAAGCAAGAATGGCTTCACGGTGGGTGCCCTGTTTATTTTTATTGGGACTGACCTGGTTCATGACCAAGCGGTTGAATCGAGTATAGGCAGGCATAAATCAAATAAGAATGCTCAAAAAGTCCCGTGCGTTGTGCAAAAAAACACAGGCTGGCGGCATCCCCGATGCGCCAGAAATGCACAAGGCGGGTGCTGCCCGCACCGTCAAGCGATGTGAGCGGCACCCGCCTTTTGCGGGGGCTTACCAGAGCGCCAGGGTATAGCTGAGGATCAGGCGGTTCTCGTCGAGATCGTTACCGAAGTGGGCGGTGCGCACCGTAGCGTTGCGCCACTTCAGACCGAGGTTTTTCAGCGGGCCGCTCTGCACCACGTAGCCGATGTCGGTGTCGCGCTCCCATTCGCGACCCTCAGGCCTGCGGGCGCCCAGATCGATGCTGTCACCGGCCAGGTAGCGGGTCATGAAGGTCAGGCCGGGAATGCCGAGCGCCGCGAAGTTGTAGTCGTAGCGCGCCTGCCAGGAACGCTCGTCCTTGTTGGCGAAGTCGTTGATCTGCACGAAGTTGACCAGGTAGGCGTCGCTGCCATTGACGTAGGCAAAGCCGGTGTCGCCACTCATGCGTTGGTAGCCCAGACCGAAGGCATGGCCGCCGAGGGCATAGGTGAACATGGCGCCGAAGGCGTTGTTGTCGATGTTGCTGTTGCCGTCGTCGGTGGAGCGGGCGTAGCGCAGGTCGCTCTTGAGCGTCTGGCCTGCGCCCAGCGGCAGCACGTGGACCAGACTGAACTGGTGTTGGTGGTAGAAGTCGTCCAGGCCGCCGTAGTTGTAGCCCGTGTTCAGCCGGTCGTTCCACTGGTAGGCAAGGCCGGCGAAATTGAAGGCGTCGCTGCGGGCCTGGCCACTGACAATGCCCTTGGCGCCGGTGGTGGTGATCGCCATTTTCTCGTAGTCCGAGGAGTCGCGCTGGTTGACCCGATCCACGCGCCCGGCATCGACGCTCAGGCCTTTGATCTCCTGGACGTTCAACTGGCCACCGCGAAATGTTTGCGGCAACAGGCGCGAGTCATTGGCCAACAGCACCGGCAACTTCGGGGTCAGGGTGCCGAGCTTGAGCACGCTGTTGGACGCTTTGAACTTGGCCGTCAGGCCCAGTTCGCCATACTCGTCCTTGGCGCGTTTGGGCGGCTGGCTGTCGCGCTTGAGCAGGCCGGAGCCGGAGCGATCGGGACTGGAATCGAGCTTGACGCCGAGCTGGCCAAGAGCGTCGATACCGACGCCGATCATGCCGTCGGTATAGCCGGATTCGTAGCGCAGAAGGAAACCCTGCGCCCATTCTTCTTGCTTGGACTGGGCGGCATTGGCCTGGCGGAAGTCGCGGTTGAAATAGAAGTTGCGCGTTTCCAGCCTGGCCGTGCTGTCTGCGAAGAAGTCGGCGTGAGCCTGTGCGGCGAGGCCGGTGCCGGCCAGGAACAGGGTGAGGGTGGTGGGTTTCATTGGTTGCCTTTTGTTGTTTTTGTTGTCGACGAGCCGCTCCCGCGCCGCTTGGCGTTGGCGAGGGAGGGGCGCTTTTGGGGTGTCCTGCGCCGAGCGGCGCAGGTCGGGCGTAAAAAAGCGCGAAGCAAAGGAGCGGACTCGCGCTCGGGGCGTCAGCCCCGGAAAAAGCAGCGTCAGTGACTGCTGGCCATGGCAGCTCCAAGGCCGGTCTGGGCACGGACGAACTGGTCGGCATAGGCGGCGCGCTCGCGGTCGGCGCGTTCGCTGCGGTCAAGCCTGGAAGCGACCACTATGACCAGGAAGGCCAGTGGCATGGAGAACAGCGCCGGCTGGTCGTAAGGGAAGAGCGCCTGGGCATGCCCCAGTACGCCGACCCACACCGACGGCGAGCCGATCACCAGGGCCAGTGCGCTGACCAGGCCGGTCAGGCCGCCATAGAGGGCGCCGCGGGTGGTCAGGCCGCCCCAGTACATGGCCATGATCAGTACCGGGAAATTCGCCGAGGCGGCGATGCCGAACGTCAGGCCGACCAGGAAGGCGATGTTCTGGCCCTCGAACAGAATGCCGAGGGCGATCGCAACGATGCCCAGGCAGATGGTGGCGATGCGCGACACGCGCATTTCCTGTTTCTCGTCGGCGCAGCCCTTCTTCAATACCGAAGCGTAAAGGTCATGGGAGATGGCCGAGGCACCGGCCAGGGCCAGGCCAGCCACCACTGCGAGAATGGTGGCGAAAGCCACGGCAGAGAGGAAACCGAGAAACAGGTTGCCACCCACCGCCTTCGCCAGGTGCATGGCCACCATATTGCTGCCGCCAATCATGGCCCCGCCGAGCTTGCCATCGACGTAGTACTGAGGATCGGTGCCGACGATGACGATGGCGGTATAGCCCAGGACGCAGACCACCAGGAAGAAGAAACCGATGAATACCGTGGCGAACAGTACGGATTTACGCGCTTCCTTGGCATTGGGCACCGTGAAGAAGCGCATCAGGATGTGCGGCAGGCCGGCAATGCCGAAGACCAGTCCAAGGGATAGGGACACCGCGTTGATCGGGTCGGCCAGCAAGGTGCCCGGGCCCATGATCTGCACGCCGCTGGCATGCACGGCCACAGCCTGGGCGGCCAGTGTCTCGAAGCTGAAATCGAAGCGACTCAGGGCCATCAGCACCAGGGTCGTGCCGCCCGCCAGGAGCAGGACCGCCTTGGTGATCTGTACCCATGTGGTGGCGAGCATGCCGCCGAAGATGACATAGACCAGCATCAGCAGTCCGACTACCACCACCGCCGTGCGGTAGTCGAGACCGAACAGCAGTTTGATCAGTTGACCGGCACCGACCATCTGCACCACCAGATAGCAGCACACCACGGTCAGCGATCCGAGGGCGGCGAAGCTGCGCACGCGGGTTTGATCGAGGCGGTAGGAGACGATGTCGGCGAAGGTGTAGCGCCCCAGGTTGCGCAAGCGCTCGGCCATCAGGAAGGTGACGATGGGCCAGCCGACGAAGAAGCCGATGATGTAGACGAAGCCGTCGTAGCCCTTGGCGAAGACCAGGCTCGACAGGCCCAGCAGAGTTGCCGCCGACATGTAGTCACCGGCGATTGCCAGGCCATTCTGGAAGCCGGTGATGCCGCCACCGGCGCTGTAGAAGTCGGCGGCGGAGCGGGTGCGTCGTGCCGCCCACCAGGTGATCAGCAGGGTGGCGAGGACGAAGACGAAAAACATGCCGATGGCGTGCAGGTTGAGCGGTTGCTTCTGCGCAATGATGGGCTCGGCATGGGCCAGCACAGGGCTGAGGGCGAGAAGGGCGAACAGGCGTTTCATGCGCGGGACTCCTGCAGGATCTGCGAGCTGAGTACGTCGAAGCGGGTGTTGGCGCTGTGCACGTACCAGGCGGTGAGTAGCCAGGACAACAGGATGATCGTCACGCCGATTGGCATGCCGAGGCTGAGGTGGCTGCCGTCGTAGAGCGGCAGGTGCAGCCAGGCAGGGGCGAAAGCCACCACCATGATGAAGCTGTAATAGATAGCCAGGACCGCGCCGCTCAGCGTCCAGGCCAGCAGTGCACGCTGGCGCGCGAGGCGGTGGAACTTGGGATTGGCCCTGACCAGTGCACAGGTCTGGACGTGGTTCGGATGGTCGGTCGTCATGGTGCAGCTCCGCATTTCTAGTTGTTTTTGTTGTTCGGCCTTTTGAGGGGCGTACGGGTACCCGGGCGGCGACCCGATGCGGGACGCCACCTGAATGCTGATGTGCTGGAGTTATTGCCGCCCGGATGACCTTGCGGTGGAGAGAGGGCGGTGCAGGAGGGCGAGCCCGATCCGCTGCGCGGCGAGCAGCGGATCGGGCCAACGGCAGACGAGAACCGTGGCCGCGATTGCGCTGTTGCGCAGCTGTTTGTGTCCGGCGTGCAAGCCGGTGTTTATCCATGCGCTCATGCTGTCAGCCCTCGGTATTTATTATTGGGGTGGGGGGCTTTCCTGGCCTGAAAACGACGCTGGCCAAGTTGGGTGAGATGCGAGTATATAAGTGCATATTTCCCATATGTATTGGCAGAAAAGCCCGATGGATATGCAAAAAAGCACAACGCAGAACCCACTGAACTGGGACGACATGCGTTTCTTCCTCGAGGTCGCCCGTGCCCGCACCGCCAGCGGTGCAGCTCGCCGCCTGGGGGTGGACTACACCACGGTGTCGCGGCGCATCCGCGCCCTGGAGCAGTGCCTGGGTGCTCTGCTGTTCGAGAAGTCGCGAACCGCAGGTTTTGTCCTGACCGTGGAGGGGCAGCGCCTGGTCAGCCACGCCGAATCCCTGGAAAGTACGCTGCTGGTAGCCTGCGAGCAGGTTTTCGGCACCACCGGGGGGCTCGCCGGGCACCTGCGCATCGGTTGTACCGAAGCCTTCGGGACCTGTTTCATCACTGCGCAGATGAGCCACTTCCTCGAGCACTACCCGCATATCTCGGCGGACATTTTGCCGGTCCCGCATTTCATCAACCTGTCACGGCGCGAGGCGGACATCGCCATCACCCTGGAACGGCCCGAGCGCGGTCCCTATGTGTGCTCGCGATTGTGCGACTACCGCCTGCGTCTGTATGCGACGCCGGAGTACCTGGCCAGTCATCCGACGATTGGCTGTCGCGAGGACCTGGCCGTTCACCCGTTCGTGACCTACGTCGAGGATCTGGCCTTCAGCTTCAAGCTGCTCTACCTGAACGACCTGATGCCCGGCGCCAACAGTCGCCTGCGCAGCACCAGCGTGGTGGCTCATTACCACGCAGCCCTGGAGGGGCGGGCGCTGGCGATCCTGCCTTGCTTCCTCGCCGGCCCCGATCCCCGCCTGTGCGAAGTGCTGCCCGGTGAAGTGGAGATCACGCGGCAGTTCTGGATGTATTACAGCGAGGACCTGCGCAAGCTGAAGCGGGTCACTCTGGTGGCCGAGTACTTGCGTGCTTGTGCGGAACTGAATCGCCCGCTGCTGATGGGCGAGTCACGTGTGATGGGCTATCTACCGTCACCCTGAGGGTGGAGTTGTGCTGCCAGAAGTAAAGCGAAGTGCAGGTTGGCGAAAAGACTTGAAAACAGCGTAGTCAGTTAGATGTGTTTTCGAAATCAGAGGCTACTCACACCACCGCAGTCAGCTATGAACACTCAATCGTTATGGTTTGACTGCGTGATCATTGTCAATGTGGGGAGCGTCCGCCGGCTTCTTCTGCGGAACGATAAAACTCACTGTCGTACTGGTGAGGATTTTGTGAGTCGGGTCGGCCACTTCAAGAAGGACCTTGTGAGTGCCGGGCGTCAGTCCAACCAGGATGATCGGGTCTTCGCTGGTGTGCGCCCATGTGCCTTTCCAGTCGTCGACGGTCACGTGGAGGTGACCGAGACGTGGTGATACTTCAACAGCTGCTTTGCCAAATACCGGCATGATCCTGGCGTGTTCTGTTCGATACTGGATAATGACAACACCGCGGGCGAGTGGCTCGGCAAGCGGCGGGTAGGCAATGAGTTTTGGCGCAGTCTCGGATGCCAATGGAAGTATTGCCGGTGGGGAATCGGTGTCTGCTACCCCTTGTCCGTACACGGCTGTGCAAAAGAAGACACCCAAAACCAGGGCCAATAGATTTCCGGGAGCGAGGGACATGGTTTTTTTCCCGCGTGATTTCATTCAAGCCTAGATCAAACCGGGTATCTCCCAGTGTTTATTTGAAACTGGAACCACTCACGTATTTCATCCGTGCCATCCAGGCAGGTTGACCATGGACGACTCAGCGCTTGTAACGCAACGCGTCCACCACTACGCCGAACGCTGAAGAATGCTCACGGCGATTGGGGTAGTAAAGGTGGTAACCGGCAAAAGGCTGGCACCAGTCTTCGAGTACCCGCACAAGGCTTCCGTCGGCAAGCTCCCTGGCTACCATATCTTCTGGCAGGAACCCCAGCCCGCATCCGGCGACAGCAGCGCGCAGGATCGGCACGCTGCTGTTGAACGTCCATTGTCCTTCGACACGCGCCTTGAGTTCGTGACCGTCCTTCTCAAAATCCCATTGCATCAGGTTCCCGTGGGTGGGCAGGCGCAAATTGATGCAATTATGTGCGGCCAAATCCCTTGGCTCTTTCGGATACGGCCGCTGTTTGAAGTATTCGGCAGACCCCACTACGGCGATGCGCAACGGGGGGCCGATCGGGACGGCGATCATGTCCTTGGCCACCTGATCGCCCAGGCGCACGCCCGCGTCGTAGCGCTGTGCGACGATGTCGCAGAGGGCGTAGTCGACGGTGATTTCGACCTTGATGTCCGGGTAGTCGGGAAGCACCTTCGACAGCTTGGGCCAAAGGATGTTGTTCGCCGCATGTTCGGAGGCTGAAATCCGCACGTTGCCTGCCGGGGTATCGCGAAACTCGCTGACCGCAGCCAGTTCAAGTTCAATTTCGTCGAAGCGCGGCGCCATGGACTGATACAGCCGTTGACCGGCCTCGGTAGGGGATACGCTGCGCGTGGTTCGGGTCAACAGGCGAACGCCGAGCCTGGTTTCGAGAGCGCGCATGGTGTGGCTGAGCGCGGACTGCGAGACGCCCAGCTGTGCGGCGGCGCGAGTGAAGCTGCCTTCGCGGGTAATGACCACGAAGGCTTGCAGATCGTTGAGATTGGCGCGAGACATTGATGAGAGCCTCTCATGCGGAGCGCGGGATTATTCCATGTAATCAGGTTCCGCATGGATGCGCGACCCCAACGAACCAGTCACAAGGTTCTTGCGTAGAACGGCGTCAACTTGCCGAGTGCTGCGTCCACATACTTGGGAACCCAGTAGGTTTCGATGTGCGTTGCGCCGTCGATGATGAACAACTCCTTGTCCTTGGTACCGGTGGCCTTGGGGAACGCATCCTGGGTCATGTACAGGCTGTCGGCCTTGCTGCCGGCGATCATCAGCAATGGCTGATTGATCAGTTCGATCTGGTTGGTGGCGTCGAAGCGCATCAGGTCCAGCAGGCTGCTCGTGGTGTATTTGAAGGTTGAATCAGGGTGGGCATGGGTCTTCCAGTAGTACTCATAACCCTGGCGATACAGCTCGAACGGCAGTTTGGCGATCTGCTCGTCGGTGAGGTTGGCATCGCCCGAATAGAGCACTTCACCTCCGGCCGCTTCCTGGGCGCGAGCAGCGGAAGCCTGTTGCAGGCGTTGCTCGATGGTGTCCAGTTGCGAGTCGTTGTAGCCATTGCGACGCACCCGGCCAGAGTTGAACATGCTTACGGTCGCCACCGACTTGAATCGCTTGTCGGTTTGCGCGGCGGCCAACGAGTAGCCACCGCCACCGCAGATGCCTAGCAGGCCCAGACGCTTGCCGTCGACGCCAGCATACTGGGTGATGAAGTCCGCCATGCCGTGGATATCCTCGATGCGGTACGCGGGCTTGTCGATGCTGCGCGGTTGTCCGCCACTTGCGCCCTGATACGCGGCATCGGCGGTAATCGTGATGTAGCCTTGTTCGGCCAGTCGCTGGGCATACAAACCGGCGACTTGCTCTTTCACGCCGCCATTGGGGTGCGCCACCACCACCGTCGGATAAGCCTTCTTCGCATCGTAGTTGGCAGGGGTGTAGACGTTGGCAGCGATGTCCAGGCCATTGAGCTTGTAGGTGACCGGATGGATGTTGACCTTGCCGGGTTCATTCTTGGTAATTGCACCGTCGTAAGCCAAGGTGAACGGGTTCTTTTTGTAGTCGGCGGCGCCGGCTTCGCCAGCAGAAATACCGACCATGGCGGCCATCAGCGAGGCTTTCAAAATTGTGTTTCTCATGAGTGTCTCCGAAGCATTAAAAGGCGCGTTAAAAAATGTGCTGAAGCCGTCAATCCAGATGCTTTTCTGTCAGAAACCCGGACACCAGGTCCGCGATCTGCACGTTGTTCAGATCCGACATGGGGAAGTGGGTATTGCCCTTGATGCCAATCTCCGGCAAGTGGATCAGCCTCACGTCACCGCCGTGTTTGTTGACGGCATCGCGCCAAAGCCGGGCCATGGTGAGTCGGGCGCGCCAGCTGTCCTGAGCGGGCAGGTCGACGGCTTGCTCCGGGATGTTGTCGCCGTAGAGGATCAGGACCGGAATGCGCGTGAGCGCCATGAACTGATCCATCGGCACCGCTGCGCCTTGTACCGTGTCGAACGCGCTGGGAATCGGCGCGGGTACTTCACCCTGCGGGAAGACGAAGCTGCTGCCCGGCTCGAAAGCCACGATGGCCTTGACCTTGTTGTTCTTGATCGCCGTCAACCAACCAGGCCCGCCACCCTGAGAGTGCGTGAACAGGATGCCGGGACCGATTTTGTCGAAGACCGCCGACACGCCATCGGAGACCACGCCCATGTCGAACGGACCGGTGTTTGGCGTCATCGCGCGGAAGAACTGGTCGCGTGTTTGCGCATCCCGGGCAACCTGCACACCCTCGAAATAGTTAGGCCACAGACCGATACGGAACTGGTTGAACCAGAGCTGCTCGTCCGGGACAGGCTTGACCGTTGCTTCGACCATGCTGCGGCCGGCATCGCCACGACGCGGCTGGTCGATCAGATACACGCCGAACTGGCGCCGCAGAAAAATATTCTGGAAGCCTTCGCGGCCATCCGCGGTGGTTTCCCAGGTCTTGGAAAACTGGCCTGCGCCGTGCCACATGACGATGGGCAGTTTTCGCGCATCGACCGGGATTTGGTAGAAGGTGTAGGCATGGTCGCCGTGGTAAGTCTGGCCGTCTGGCGTCATGGGTTTGCGCGGGTTGAACGTACCCGGTGCGGTGATCATCGTCCCGCCGGCGGCGAAGCTGCCTTGCTCCTGAATCATCAAGGGGGCGGCGGCATTGGCATGGCTTGCACAGGCGGCAAGCACGCTCAGCAGGGTAATGTTCAGCAGGTTTTTTCCAGTCTTCATGTTCAACCTCCCGAGGCAGCAAGTGCCTGTGTCAGGGCAGTGCTTGCACGTTTGGCGGATTGTTCATCGCCGTGCTCGGCCAGTACCTCGATGACTTGGCGCAATTGCTCCACGCTCAACCCAACCCGCAGGCTCGCCCCCATGTGCGAGCGCAACTGCGACTCCACACCCGGCGTTGCGGCCAGAGCGCCGACGGTCGCCAGCTCGCGGCTTTGCCAGTCGAGGTTGTCGCGCTCGAAGATGTCGCCGAACAGGTGGGTTTGCAGAAACCGGTTGATGACCGGGGCAAAATCGAACACCGGCCCCTTGACCGGGCCACCGGAAATTCGGGTTTGATTGGCCGTTCCTGCCGCGAGCAATGCTTCACCGGTTGCAATGGCACGGCTGGGTTCACGTCCAGGCTCATCGTGAATGCCACGTTGTTTGCGCGCTTGCACCACCGTCATCAGTTCATTCAATGCATTGAGGCTGCGCGGGAAGCCGACATAGGCGTAAAGCTGCACCAGGATTTCCTTGGTCTCGCTGACCGTCAGGCCGGCGTCCAGGCCTTGGTTCAAGGCAGCGTTGAGCCTTGGCATGTCACTGGTCGCCATGAACGCTGCGATCAGTGGAATGGCCTGTTGCCTGGCCGACAGCGTTTGTGCCGCAGGTTGTGTGCTGGTCATGGGTTGCGATGCCTCGGCGTTCTGAGTGGCCACACCCGACATCAAGCCAAGGCCCAGACACAGGGCTATCAGCGCGGGGAGGGCACCGGTCTTGCGATGTGCAATCGGTGTATCAGTGGTCATCGTGAAAGCTCCATCCGTTGCTCATCACTGCCTGGCAGGCGGTGCTCGAGTGAGGTTGATCTACAACAAACAGCTACAAGCCCTGCGCGGGCGATTGACCTTCGTACTGCGCATCCGAGACTTTTTCCGCCCAAGTGACAGCCTTGCCGTCCTCGGCTTCGGCGATGGCGATGTGAGTCATTCCGTGGGTGGCCGTCGCGCCATGCCAGTGACGTGTTTGCGGCGGGATCCAGACAATGTCGCCCGGACGGATTTCCTGACGTGGGCCACCCTCTTGCTGCACATAACCAACCCCGGCGGTGACGATCAGCGTTTGCCCCAGCGGATGGGTATGCCAGGCCGTGCGTGCGCCGGGTTCGAAGGTCACGGTGCCGCCGCCGATGCGGGCAGGGGAATCCCCCTTGAACAGGCCATCAACCCGAACCGTGCCGGTGAAGTTTTCCGCAGCCCCCTTGACGGAGGGCTGGGAGCTGGCGTGGGTGATGCGGATCTCGTTGGAGGACTGGGCGCAGGCTTCCCCGGCCATGAGCGATAAGGCCACCAATGGGGCGATCAAGGGATTCATCAATGTTGCTCCTAAAGGCGGGTCAGCCAACTGCGAGGCAGCCGCCGTGGGTGTTGAAGGGGATGATGGTTTTCCCTCTCAGGTCGTGGGCCGTCAGGAACGAGCGCACAACGGGCGGGGTGGTTTCACCCCAAATTCCCGCTTTTGATGGTCAGGCTGCACGTCAGTGGTATCGGCTGGGTGCAGGACCGCTGGGGAAACAGTAAGCGAGCTAACGGATGAGCACTAGACGGGTAAATCGGCAAGGGTTCATGAGGTTTATTCATCAATCCGGGCAAGTGCGCCATGTCACTCAACATCGCCGGAGAGTGTTTGTTTAAAGGTGTTTAAGGTTACTTCATGCAAGCTACAAGGCCTTGCGCCGTTGCCTACGGTTACGCCAGAATCCGCCGGCTTGTGCGCCTTGGGGGCCATCGGTAACTTGATTCGCGTCACTGCCCATCAGTGATCGGGTTTAGTCGCCTGGTGGTAATTGAAGTCGCACAAGTGTCCGTCAGACAGGTATTTACACCTGTATTTGATGGTGGCTGTGCGCAGGGCACCTTCGGGTGCGCCGGCTTCTTCAATTCCCCGGTCGACTAACCTGCGTACAGCTGCCACCCCTTCGTTTAGTCGCGAAGCGGTGACCGCATCACTCAGGAATTGAAGATCATGTTCAAGGTAACGCCAAACCCACCGGAGGCCGATCCGGTCTCCCCACATGAACCCGACTCAACCAGGCTCAACGAAGCCGCCCCCGATTTTCACATCCCCTCGATTGCCGATATCAAAGCCATACCGCGCAAACCCGGTACCTTGTTCACCGTGGACCCACAGGCGAGTCCCGAAACCTTGATGGTTTATCTGGTCGAAACCCTCGCGTCGGTCGATGTGATGGTCCACCAGTTGGTGGATCACCTGGACGGTGGGGCGCGCAATGCGCTGCTGGGGATTTCCAACAGCGTGATGCTGGCGGAGATCACGGCGAATCGGGTGCTGGATCAAATCGACCCGTAGGAGCGAGCCTGCTCGCGATGGGGGGTAACGATGACGCGGGAAACCAGACGGACCGTGGCGCCCTTGGGTTTTTCGCGAGCAGGCTCGCTCCTACAGGGGCCGGCATGTGATTTGGGAGCAATGGACCCGCCAGGGTGGCGGGTCCGAAGGGGGGTCAAAGCTTCGGCAATTGGCCGATGCGGCCCATCATTTCGGTCACGATCTGCAAGTCCAGCAGGAACTGCTCGGTGGTCTTGAACTCGTTATCGTTGTGACCGGTGTATTTGACGTCCGGCATGGCCAGGCCGAATTGCACGCCGTTGGGCAGTTCATGCACGGAGGTGGCGCCGGCGGAGGTGCCGAACTTGTGTTCCATGCCGAGGTTTTCGCTGGTCACAGCGAGCAAGGCCTTGACCCATTCACCCTCGGGGTTGCGGTACATCGGTTCGGCGATCGACAGGTCGAAGGTTGGTGCGATGCTGGTCTTCTTGCTCCAGGCGTCCAGCTTTGCGGCGATTTCTGACTTGAGCACATCCGGCGTCTTGCCCTTCGGCACGCGCAGGTTGACCGCGAGTTTGAAGGCTTTGTCATCCATCCCGACATAGGTCAGGGAGGTGGTCAGCGGGCCCATGAACTCATCGGAAAAACCGACTCCCAACTTGCCACCCAGGTAGTCCAGCCCCCAGTTGTCGGCGGCGTAGCGGGCGGCGTCCGTGATCTGGTTGTGCTTGAGCGCGACCTTGCCGTCGAGACCATTGATGAAGTCGAGCATCCTGGCCACCGGGTTGACGCCGGACTCGGGCTCGGAGGAGTGGGCGGACACACCGGTGACCGTCAGTTTGACGTCCTTGCCGTCGACCTTGGCGGCGACCTCGAAGTTGCCGCCGTTGCGCTTGGCATACTCGGTGCCGGCCTTTTGCAGGCTGGCGGCCAGTTCGGCGGGCTTGTCGGTCACCAGGGTCGCAACCGATGTCGATGGAATCTGGTTGGTGGCCAGGCCACCGGTCATCGAGGTGATCTCTGCGCCCTTGCCTTGCGCGGTGCGCTTGGCGAAGCTGGCCATGACCGTGCCGTAGCCTTTCTCGGCGATCACCACCGGGTAGCCGCCATCCAGCGCCAGGTTGTAGTTGGGTGTGGGGTTGCGTTCGAAGTAGTAGGGGATGGCGTCGCCCGTGGTCTCTTCGGTGGTGTCGACCAGCAGCTTGAAGTTGCGGGCCAGCGGCAGCTTCTCCTCCTTGATGATCTTCATGGCGTAGAGCGCCACCACGATGCCGTTCTTGTCATCCTCGGTGCCGCGGCCATACATGCGATCGCCGATCAGGGTGACCTTGAACGGATCAAGGCGGGTGCCGTCCTGCAGCACCCAGTTTTCCGGCGTCACCGGCACCACATCGGCATGGGCGTGAATGCCCACGACTTCATCGCCGCTGCCTTCCAGGGAGATCTCGTAGACGCGGTTGTCGATGTTGCGAAAGTTCAGGTTGAACGCCTGGGCCAGGCCCTTGATCTTCTCGGCAATCTTGAGGAATTCGGGATTGTCGTGCTGGTCGACACCGTCCACGCGCACGGTCGGTATGGCCACCAGCTCCTTCAGGGTTTCGGTGGCCGCGCTGCCGTATTTCACCCGGGCATAGAGGCCGAGCAAACGATGGATTTCGTTTTGCTGCCCGGCGGTAAGCGTCTTGTTGTCGAGGAAGGCACGGATGGCCGGGCCGAGGTCGTCGGTCTTGGCGATATCGCTCTTGGCCAGGCTTCCCAGGAACTGCCTGAAATCCTTGACCGATGCATCACTGAAGGTCTTGAGGATGATCGCGTTCTGTTGCGGGGTGATGTTGGCGTGGGCAGCGGTGGTGAACGACGAAAGGCTGGCGAGCATGAGGGTGGTCGCAGCCAGGTGCTTGAGGGAGAAATCCATTGCTGGGGGCATTCCTTTGCAGGCGGTTCGTAGGAAATATCTGATCGATTGATCAGAAACATCTCAAAGCTAACACCGCGAGCGTGTGAAACGGGAGCCCCTGAAGTGGGATCTGTCGCACAGAAATGCAAAAGCGGCGCAGAAATGAAAAACCGCTCTATCAATGCTTACATTCCGCCATCACCACTTTGCAGGTACTTGGCGTGCCGCCGGATCGGCCGGAATAGCGTATGCAATTACTCAGGGATTTCTGGCGAGCCATGTCTAGGGTGTCGCCCCAGGCGAGACCTCCTTCGCCGACAGTGGGGAGGGCTTTTGCATAGCAGGTCGAACCGGTGCTGGGGGCAGAATGCTGAGCCGTGCTGGCCTTGCCTGAACAGCCGGCTATCAGCGCCAGATCGACGGCGAGCAGGGATAGCAGGATCCACGACGAGCATTGGTGCACAGTGTGTCCCGTCATCCCGGTTCCCCTGTAGCAAGAGGCGCATTTGAGATCGTACCTGGCCGGATCAGGGCTGGGGCACTCTCTTACTCTGAGCCTATCCTTGCGGCATCGATCCTGCTGCTCCTTTCGTCCGCTTTCCCAGGTTCGGTGTGTCCGGCCGTCCGAGAGCCGGGCCGAGGTCGCTACAGACCACTGAACATGCTGATGATCACGGCATTGACCAGGTCAATGAAAAAGCCACACACCAGCGGTACGATCAGGAAGGCCTGGTGCGCCGCGCCGTACTTTTGCGTCACGGTCGACATGTTGACGATGGCCGTCGCCGTGGAACCGAGGGCAATCCCGCCGAACCCGGAAGCAATCACGCTGGCTTCGTAATTGCGCCCCATAAAGCGGAAGACCACAAAATACGTATAGGCGACCGTCAGCAGGATTTGCAGGGTCAATGCGCAAAGAATGAACATCAACGCGCCGCTGAGTTGCCATAGCTGAAGCCCCATCAGGGCCATGGTCAAAAACATGCCCAGACAGATATCGGAGATCAGTGACAGGCCCAGGCTGGCACCGCTCCAGGTTTTCAGTCGCAGGTCACCGACAAAGGCCAGAACGAGGTGGTGAATGACGATGCCCGCGAACAGGCAGCTGACAAACTTGGGCAGGGTGATGCCGGCATCGACCAGCAGCAGGTTGAGTCCATAGCCGAGCATCAGGGTCAGGTTGAGCCACATCCAGGCCCAGAGCACGTCGTAGTAGTCCAGCGCCTTGCTCGGTTGTTGCTCGAGAATGCCGACTTCCAGCTCCGCATCCCTGGACGGCGTCAGTTGATAACGGCGTATCAGCTGGTTGGCGATAGGGCCGCCGATGACGCAAGCGGCAATCAGGCCGACGGTGTTGCTGGCGATGCCCAGTTCGTGGGCGTTGCTGATGCCCAGTTTTTCGACGAAGAGCGGTGCCCAGGCCAGGGTCGTGCCCACCCCACCCGTGAGGGAAATGGAGCCCACCATCAAGCCCGCCTTGGGATCAAGCCCAAAAGCCTCGGCCACGCCCATGCCCAGCGAGTTCTGCAGCAGAATGAACACAGCGGCGAGTAACAGCAGGATCAGCAGCGGGCGCCCGCCCTTGAGCAGTTGGCGCATGTCCGACTTCAAGCCGATGCCGGCAAAGAAATAGAGCAGCAGGGTGTCGCGAATTTGCAGATCGAATTCGATCTGGATATTCAGGCCAAAGTAAAGCAAGGACGTAACCGCCGCACAGACGAAGCCGCCGACGACCGATTCGGGGATACAGTATTGACGGAGAAAGGCGTTGTGCTGGACGAGGGTTTTGCCAAGGAAAAGCAGGAGGATGGCAAGGGTAAAACTCACGAGGCCGTGAACCTGGAAGAGCTGTGAAGTCATTTAAGGCCTACCTAAAAACTGAAAAGTCATTATCAGGATTCGGTCATTCAATGTTTAGACCTGGATCAATGAACGGTCGAAACAGCCTTGCTCGTCCAGATGGCTTCCCAACCATCAGGTGCGTCTGTGCGCCAGGAGTGAGGACAGCCTAGCCTGAAGGGGAAACCCCATCCGGGTTGGCATAGGCCGCCATCACGCTCCCGATGGCCAGTCAGACGGTGACTTCAGCGCTTGATCAGAGAAATCTTCGTCCCCTCGATACTGACCCCCGCCATTAACCCTTGCTGGTCGAAGATAAACGCGTAGGCGTCGTCTTTGAGCGTCGAGCTGGACAGGTTCTTCGCAACTCCTTCATCCACAAACACAACTGTTGGCCCTACACCGATTTCCCAGCCCTTGGTTTCAGCGACATATTTCACGGCTTTATCGGTCATCAGGAAAACCACATAGCCGTACGACTGGGCGCCGGCCTGCAGCCCCCATGAACCGCTGACGGAGTTGTAGTAGTTCTCGACTTTCGTGCCCTTCATTAAAACGCCTTCGCCATAACTGCCGCCGAATACAAGTCCTGCCTTGATGATGTTCGGGAAGACCAGCACAGCCTTGGCTTGGTGCGAGATGGTTTCGGAGAATGGATTGGTCTTGTAGAGCGCCTGCAACGCTTGCCGAGCGTCGGCATTCAGATCCTCGGCGGTGGCCGCTGCGGCATTGTTCAGGAAACCGGCCGATGCCAATGTTGCAATCGCGAGGAAGAACGACAGGAAGAACTGCATTGATCGAGTCATTTGCGTACTCCGCTGAGGGAGCAGGGGATGAGAGCAGCGGCAAGTGCCTGCGTCACGCAGGAACCGAACCCGCTGAGGTTATCCGGCGCACCCTGAAATGTGTGAATTGCAGGCTGCGCTCGTGAAAGAACCGGGCTCTGGGCCACTGATCGTTTGCGCTGCCATCAGCTGTTATGACCACTGCGTATCGGCCGGGTTCGCTGTCAGTTTTGCTTCTGGCCGATGGTTTTCCGCCTCGCATGCATTCGCGACTAGAATTTCACTGCCAACCATTCTTGAGCAAGATCAGTTTTTTCGCCCTCCGGGAACCAGATATGACAAATTCTCAAGATAAAGCCGAATCCGACGCGGATTTAGCTCAAATGGTTATAGGGCTAGGGCCCTGCACTTATCTGTTGTTGCTCTTGCTAGGGTTGATCCTCCTGTTTCCCTTTCTTGAGGAGGGGCTGATTGCTCGCATGTTGCTCGGCATTCTGTTTTCGGCCGTGCTGCTCGTGGGTGCTTTCGCCACCCGGCAGACCCGGCGGGGCTTCATCCTCAAACTGTGCCTGGCGTTGCTTGGGATTTGTCTTCAATGGGCGGCCTTGTGGACCGAGAGTGTCGCGACGCTTGAACTTGCCGGGATCACCTATGCGGCGTCTCTTGCGGTTTCGTTCAGCGGAGTGCTTCGCTACCTTCTCAAGCGCGGGCCAATTACAGCCGACAAGCTTCATGGCGCGCTTGCGGGCTACATCATGCTGGCCTTCGTTTGGTCCTTCATCTATGCCCTGGTCGAGATTTCCGCCGCGGGCTCATTCGGCCCTGGCAACTTCGATTTCAGACAACCCGGCACTTTCTTCAAACTGATCTATTTCAGCTTCACGACACTCACGACCACCGGTTACGGGGATGTTATCCCGTTGACCAACCACGCCCGCTCACTGGTGATGGTCGAAGAATTTTCAGGCGTCTTTTACGTGGGGGTCGTGATAGCGCGGCTTGCCGGCATTTATCCGTCGCATCAGGCCAGGTGACGCCCGATTTGCCTGGGCCACCACCGGCCTTCCGCTGCCCCGGTATTTATTGGGTCAAATGACTTTAACGATCCATGGATTACCGGAAACAGGCTTGAGTGCTGACGAGCTGTGGAATCGAACGGTCCATGCACTTTTATAAAGCGCCATGCCTAACAACGTGCACCAGTCGGAAGCGCCGCAAAGCGCTATCGCCTGCGGTAACTCCAGCGTCGTGACAATCCCCCCAGGCTCAAGAGTCAGTGTTTCCAGATAGTTGAAGTCTCTGTGTCGCTGGCTGGCACAAAGGCTGCAAGGCTGACTTCAGGTCCACCTGGAACGCATTCGTGTGGACAGCCCCCTCGGTCAACGACGATCGATTGGCCGGACAGGTCGTGGGCAGCATCGGTGGATCAGGCATAGATGCCTGGTTTGTACACCGCAAAAGAACAGGCAAAGACGCCTGGAACCGAAAGGTTTCAGGCGTTTTTTTTTGCTTTTAAAACCGTGATTGGCTCGGGCTGGGTGCTTTCTATGAATTCCAATGTTGCCACGTTGAACAAGATGCAAACGCTGATCGTGATCGGTAATGGCATGGTCGGACATCATTGTGTCGAACAGCTGATCGAGCGTGGAGCGCTTGACCATTACCGGCTGCACGTCTTCAGTGAGGAGCCGATGCGCGCCTATGACCGTGTGCATCTTTCCGAGTACTTCTGCGGTCGTGATGCCGAGTCGCTGGCGCTGTCCGATGCGTCGCTTTACCAGACGCCCGGCGTTACGCTGCACTTGGGTGTGCCGGTATTGGAAATCGACCGCGCCCGTCGCCAGGTGGTCACCTCGCAAGGTTGCGTCTCGTATGACAAATTGGTGCTGGCCACCGGTTCTTATCCGTTCGTTCCGCCAATCGAAGGCGCCGAAGGTGAATCGCGCCTGGTCTATCGCACCCTGGAAGACCTCGATGCCATTCGGGCTGCGGCGGCCAATGCCCGGCGCGGCGTGGTAGTCGGCGGTGGCTTGCTGGGGCTGGAAGCCGCGAACGCGTTGAAGAGCCTGGGCCTTGAAGCCCACGTGGTGGAGTTCGCGCCGCGCCTGATGCCGGTACAGCTGGATGACCTCGGTGGCCAGGCGCTCAAGGCGCAGATCGAACGATTGGGCGTCGGTGTACACCTGTCCCGCGCCACGCAATCGATCAGTGCGGGCGAGCAGTACCGCTATCGCATGAATTTCGCCAATGACGAATTCCTTGAAACCGACCTGATCGTGTTTTCCGCCGGTATCCGCGCTCAAGACGCGCTGGCTCGTCGATGCGCGCTGGAGATCGGTCCGCGCGGTGGCGTGGTGATCGACGACACGTGCCTAAGTTGCGACCCGAACATCTACGCCATCGGTGAATGCGCTTCATGGAACGGCAGCCTGTTCGGCCTGGTCGCACCGGGCTACCAGATGGCGCGCAGCGTCGCGGCCCGTCTGTGCAATGAAGTCGCCGAGCCGTTCACCGGTGCCGACATGTCGACCAAGCTCAAGCTGCTGGGGGTGGATGTCGGCTCCATCGGCGACGCCCACGGCAACACCCCGGGCGCGCGCAGCTATCAATTCATCGACGAAACCAGCGCCAGTTATCGCCGCCTGGTGGTGGATGCGAGTGGCAAACACGTCCTCGGTGCAGTGCTGGTCGGTGACAACAGCTATTACGACACCCTGCTGCAATACATGCAGAACGCCATTGCCTTGCCGTCGGAACCGGCCAGCCTGATTCTGCCGTCCTCCGAAGGCGCGCCGACCCTGGGCCCGGGAGCGCTGCCCGAGTCGGCCACGGTGTGCTCATGTCATAACGTCACCAAGGGCTCCATTTGTTCGGCCATCGACGGCGGCTGTACGGACCTGGGCCAGCTCAAGTCGCAGACCAAGGCTTGCACCGGTTGCGGCGGTTGCGCCGGCCTGCTCAAGCAAGTGTTCGAGCATGAGCTGATTGCCCGCGGCGTCAGTGTCGACAAGAGCCTGTGCGAACACTTCGCCTATACCCGTCAGGAGCTTTATGCGCTGGTACGGGTAGAGGGAGTGATCACCTTCGAAGAACTGTTGGCCAAACATGGCCGTGGCCACACCGGTTGCGACGTCTGCAAACCGGCGGTGGGCTCGATCCTCGCCTCGTGCTGGAACCAGCCGATCATGGACACGTCGCTGGTGCCGTTGCAGGACACCAACGACACCTTCATGGCCAACATGCAGAAAAACGGTACGTACTCGGTGGTGCCGCGTATTCCCGGTGGCGAGATCACCGCCGACAAGCTGATCGCGATTGGCGTGGTGGCGAAGAAATACGACCTCTACACCAAAATCACCGGCGGGCAGCGCATCGATCTGTTCGGCGCTCAGTTGCATCAGTTGCCGGACATCTGGGCCGAGCTGATTGAAGCGGGTTTTGAGACCGGGCACGCCTATGGCAAATCGACCCGGACGGTGAAGTCCTGTGTCGGCAGTACCTGGTGCCGTTATGGCGTACAGGACAGCGTACAAATGGCCCTGACCATCGAAGACCGCTACAAGGGCCTGCGCTCGCCGCACAAGCTCAAGTTCGCCGTCTCCGGATGCACCCGTGAATGTGCCGAGGCGCAGAGCAAGGACGTGGGCGTAATCGCCACCGAGAAAGGCTGGAACCTCTACGTGGCCGGTAACGGCGGCATGCGCCCGCGCCACGCCGAGCTGTTTGCCACCGACCTCGATGACGCGACCCTGATTCGTTACATCGACCGCTTCCTGATGTTCTACATCCGCACCGCCGACAAGTTGCAGCGTACCTCGGTCTGGCGCGAGAGCCTGGAAGGTGGCCTCGACTACCTCAAGGACGTGATCATCAACGACAGCCTCGGGCTGGGTGAGGAGCTCGAGTCGCAGATGCAGCTGGTGGTCAACCGCTACGAGTGCGAATGGGCCAATGCCCTTAAAGACCCGGAAAAGCTCAAGCGCTTCCGCACCTTCGTCAACGATCAACGCCCGGACCCGGACATCCATTTTGTCCAGGAACGCGGTCAGCGCCGGCCGATCATGGCCGCTGAACTCCACCTTATCCCTGTCATTGAGGAGATTGTCTGATGAGCCAGTCCGATATCCAGCGAGCCTGTTCCAGTTCCTCCCTGGTCAATCCCGATGCCTGGCAAGCGGTGTGCAGCCAGGATGATCTGGTGAGTAACTCCGGCGTCGTCGTCTGGCTGGACGGTGCACAAGTGGCGCTGTTCTACCTGCCGGCTGCCGAAGGCAAGACCCTCTACGCCATCGATAATCATGACCCGCAATCCGGGGCGAATGTCATCGGTCGCGGGCTGATCGGCAGCATCAAGGGCGATCTGGTGATTGCCTCGCCACTCTACAAACAGCATTTCCGCCTTGAGGACGGCAGTTGTCTGGAGTATCCGCAGCAGCGCCTGCGGGTCTGGCCTGTGCGCCTCAACGGAGGCCAGGTGGAGGTCGCGGTGGCCTGACCACGCGGATTTCGACGCGGTCTGAACGCTCATTCAATTAATGATTCATGCCTGGCTCCGGCGGAGTCGATGATCAATGACAAACAGTATCGGAGGCTCGTATGAAAACAGCCGCACAACTGCTCAAGCTCAAGGCCGTGCAGAACCGACGGGTGCATAGCATCGCGCCAGACCAGACGGTGCTTGAAGCGTTGAAGATGATGGCCGAAAAAAATGTCGGGGCGTTACCTGTCATGGAGGAGGGGCAGGTGGTCGGCGTTATCAGCGAACGCGACTATGCGCGCAAGGTCGTTCTGCAGGGGCGCTCTTCGGTCGGTACGCCGGTCCGGGCCATCATGAGCGCGCCCGTGGTGACAGCAGACAGTCAGCAGAGTATTGAGCGTTGCATGGCGGTCATGACCGACAGTCACCTGCGCCATCTCCCGGTGGTGGAGGGCGACCAACTGATTGGCCTGTTGTCGATTGGTGATCTGGTTAAAGAAGCCATCGTCGAGCAGGCCGAACTGATCCGGCAACTGGAACACTATATTCGCGGACATTAAAGCGACCGGGGCAGGGTGGATCGAAGGCTTGTGAGTACATGCAGTTTTCAGATGTGCCGGGCGTCGGGCGGGAATTAATCAGGGAGCATATGACATGGCCAGGTTGAGTACGGCACAACGTATCGTCATCGGCTTTGCAATTGCGCCGTTGGTACTGACAGGTTTGGTGTTGTATGCGTTGCACGATCTGGCAACGCTAAAGGAACAGGCCATGCTGATCGTCAAACGGGACTGGCCGAAAATCGATCCGATCATGGTCATTGCCACAGGTGTACGGGACAACGCCAGGAACACCCGGGACTTGCTGATCGACAAAGACAATCAGCAAGTGCAAGAGGCCATCGATGCCACCAAAAAGCGTATCAGCCTGGCACTGAAAACCCTCGAGCCGCTGTTCGATCTGCCGGAAGGTAAGACCGCCTATGCTGCCCTGAAAAAGAACCGCGAGGCTTACGTCGACGCATTCACCCAGGTGCAGGTGTTGATCCGGCAAGGCGCTTTTGATGCCGCGATGGCGCAGTTGAAACAGCACGTCGTCCCTGCCGAACAGCAGGTTTATAAAAGTCTGGACGCCTTGATGGCGCTGCAAGGGCAGATCTTCGCCGACCGTGAAAGATCGGCGCAGGCGCTATACGAAGAAGCGTATCTGAACATGTTGGGGCTGCTTGTATTCTGCCTGGCCTCGGTCATCGCCGCGGCGGTCATCGTGACGCGCAGTGTCACCCGGCCCTTGGGTGGCGAGCCCGATGATGCCGCGCGGGTCTTGAGTCAAATCGCGCAGGGCGACCTGACGATTCAAGTGCCAGTGAATGCAAATGCCGACGGTAGCGTGATGATGAACATGCACCAGATGCAGCAAAGCTTGAACGCGATGGTCAGGCACATCGCCGTGTCGGTCGATCAGGTGGCCAGTTCGTCCGAAGAGCTGAGCACGGTCAGCAGTCAGACCAGCAGCAGTTTGCAACTTCAGGGCCTGGAGATCGAACAGGCTGCGGCGGCGGTCAATCAGATGACGGCGGCCGTCGACGAGGTCGCACGCAATGCCGTCAGCACCAGCGAGGCGTCCCGGGTTTCCGAGCAAACGGCACAACGCGGTCGTGAGCAAGTTCAGGAAACGGTGGCCTCGATAGGTGCACTGGCGGACGGCATGATGGATACCTCCGAACGTGTTCAGCAATTGGCCGGACGTGTACAAGACATTAGCGCGGTACTGGATGTGATTCGCAGCATTGCCGAGCAAACCAATTTGCTGGCCCTCAACGCAGCGATTGAAGCGGCTCGTGCCGGTGATGCCGGGCGTGGTTTTGCGGTAGTCGCCGATGAGGTGCGGGCGCTGGCCCATCGCACTCATGTGTCGACCCAGGAAATCGAGCAGATGATTGGCAATATTCGGCTCGATACCGGGCACGCGGTGACCGCAATGCAAAGCAGCGGTCACCTGGTGCAGACGACCCTGGAAGTCGCGCAACGCTCCGGCGAGGCACTGGAGGAGATCACCCGGTCGATCTCGCAGATCAATGAACGCAACCTGCTGATCGCCAGTGCCACGGAGGAGCAGGCCCTGGTGGCGCGTGAGGTGGACCGCAACCTGGTGGGCATTCGTGACTTGTCCGAGCAGATCGTACTGGGTGCCCGACATACCCACGCAGCCGGTCAGGAGCTGGCGCAGATGGCTGGAGTACTGCACCAGACGGTGGCGCGCTTTAAAATCTAGGCAGATTCGTTTTGCTTGTAGCAAGAGGGCCTCAAGGAGGCCCTCATCGCCAATGCCTGGTTGTACTCAGTTCGCCTTTATCGGCACTGTCACGGTTTTGCCGAAGGCCGACTTGATGGTCGCCGTCGGGTTAGGCGAGGGGCCACTGCCGGCGGTCGTCACCGCTATGTTCCAGCGCGCGCCTGTCGGTGTCTGCGTCAGGACGGCGGCGCCAAGGTTCACCGTACCGGTTGTGGTCGTGGCCGTCGCCGTGATGGTATTGCCCGTGCCACGGGAGGTGGTGCCGGACAGGACCCAATACCAGCGGCTGTTGCTGCGGGCGGTGACGGTCGCGCTGGTGACGATCAGGCTCTCGTTGATCGCTGCCGAGACCGCCACGGATACCATCGCCGGTTCCGACTCCGCGTTCCTGGCATCGCTGGCGCTATAGGAAAAGGTCGCGGTGAACGGCGCGGGGACCGTGGCCGGTGGTGTATAGGTCACACGCAGGCCATCGGTGCTGACCACGCCCTTGCCGGAGTCCGGTTGCTCCAGACCTACCACTTTAAGTGGCACGTTACCGTCAGGGTCGGTGTCGTTGGCCAGCACGTTGATGATCACCGGTTGGCCGGTGTTACTGATGGCGCTGTCGGGGTTGGCAATCGGTTTTTGGTTATCGCCGTCCTCTTCACGTCTATCGCCAGTGCGGAAAGTCGGCAGCGCCGCGGAATTGACGTAGGTGACGCCGTCCCAGCCGGGCAGGGGGGTTGGCATCAACTGGAACTGGCCGGGGTGCTCGACATCCCAACGCAGCAGCATGGAGGTGTCCTCGTGCTGAGTGTTGTGGCAATGCTCCAGGTAGGTCCCGGCGAACTCGCGGAAGCGGATCGCAATGTCCACGTCCTGCGAGCTGTCGATGCCTTCGCCGATGAGATAGACGTCTTTGCGTGCCCATTTTTCCCATTCCGGCGGCGCCTTGCCGTCACGGTTGAGGACGATACCTTCTTCGAAGTGCACGTGTACCGGGTGGCTCCAGCCGTTGCCGCCGTTCCTGATTTTCCATACTTCCAGGGTGCCGTCGCCGGAGAAGCCGGCAGGGGTCGGGCCGGTGGCCAGTTGCGGAGCGGCGCTGATGATTCGAGGGTCCATCTGGAAGCCGAAACCGCCGTCGGTCTTGATCGTCCAGGGTTCTTCGTCGGTACCGTCGGAGCGGCCGAAGGTGAACTCGCGATGCCGCGCGGCGTTGAGCTTGGCCTGCACCGTCGGGTCGTCACGGTTGAGGGTCAGCGGGATCATGGATTTACCCACCGGCTTGCCCGGCTTGGCGGGTTCGAAGTCGGCGGGGTTCATGCTCACGTCCTGGCCGGCGTAAGGCTGCACCACCATCTGCATGAACTTGCCCACCACCGGGTCGCCGTTCTCCCATTCCAGCCCTTTGCTGCCCAGCTTGAGCACCGCCTTGTACCTGCCGGACAGGACATCGGCCAGGCTCAGCGGTAAAGCCTCCGGCCCCTTGCCATCGTGGTGCTCCATCAGGTTGACGAAGTACAGCTTGTCGCCGGTGCTGATTCCGTGTTTCGAGAAGTTGACGATGATGTCGAAACGCTCGGCGATGCCCTGGCTGGGCAGGATGGCGTTGTGGTCCTGCACATCGCCGTCGGCGTCCAGGTCCATGCTGCCGTCGAACGGCACCGCGTGTTCCATGAGGTTGCCGTCGTTGGCGATCAAGTGGAACGGCACGCGGGTATAGGACAGGCCGGAGCCTGTCGGGCCGGGGAATTCGCCACCGGTGCCGACGATTTCACGCACCAGCGCGATCCTGAAGAAGCGCGACACCGAGCCGTTGAGGATGCGGAAACGATAGCTGCGCGCCCGCACGTTCAGGCGCGGCTGGTACTGCCAGTTGACCAGGATCTGGTCGCCGAGAAAACCATCGGTGTTGAACGGGTTGAACCACAGCTGGCCATTGGTATCCCAGGCCTTGTCGGCCACGGTCAGGTTCACATCGTAGTCGCGGTTGCCCCAGGGCAATGCCGAACCGCTGGGCAGGCGCAGGTTGACGCCGTCTACAAACGCTTCGTTGCCACGATCCAGGGCGCTGTAGTAGTTCATCATCGTCGCGTTGCCCTTGTAGACGTTCTGCGCGGTGAAATCGAGCATGTGGTCATGGAACCAGTGGGTGCTCATGGTTTCGCGCCAGTCGCCACGGATCTTGATGCTGCCGTTGTCGCAGGTCTTGAAGCCCGGCGTGGCATCGTTGACGAACAGGGTTTCACCCGGCGCGCAAGGGAACGCCGCGCGCGGATCCTGAGCGCTGGTGTTGATGCTGTCGTAACCGGCCAACTGGATCGGCCAGCGATAGTCGTAGTACTGCCCCGGAAAGAAAAACGCATTGGCAAAGCCGTCGCTTTCGGCCGGGGAGTGGCCGTTGTGTTCATGGGTGCTGAGGGTGTGCAGGCCGAACCCCATGTTGGCCGACGGATCGATCGGCAGGGCGTTGTAGTGGCGCATCAGCACCGGTTGGCCGTACCGCACCATCAGCAGTTTTGGCGGAAAGGTGCCGTCGAAAGTCCAGAGCGCCTTGTGGTTCTGAATCGGCATGTTGGGGTGAAAGCGGGTGTCGATGCCTTTGGTGGTGCCCGTTATGATCGGGTTGTCCGAGGTCTGGTTGTAGAGCCCGCCCGGCCCGAACTCACCGACGGCGTAGTTGTGCAACTGGCGGCGGTCGCGCATGCCGCCGTTGAGCTTGGCGCCTGCTTGAGCGGTCTTGAAGGCGACCTGAGGGTAAAACTCGTTCCAGCGCTGGTGCGACCAGCCTTTTCCTGGCGGACGACCTTCGGCCGGCGAGCCCACCGGATGGCGGTTGAGGAAGGCTTCGATCTGCGCTTTCCACGGGTTGCGGTCCAGCACGTTGGAAAACTGCGACGGAAACGGGTACAGCCCCGGCTGGCGCATGAAGGCTTCCAGCGCCGCGGCCGAAGGGCCGCTGCGGGCGATGTTGTTCGGGTCCTGCGTGGGCGCCGGGCCGACGATCGGAACCGGGAAGGTCAGGGGCGGTGCCGGCAGTGTCGGGTCGAGTTTTTCCGTGCCGAATTCTTCGAACAGCAGCAGTTGCTGAGTGTACGGCTGGGCCCCGAACAACGGGCTGGGCTTGCCGTTGGTGGGGATTTTGAAGGAAGTTTGCAAGTTTGGCGGCAGCACGTTGTCGACCGTTGGCGTGGTGCGGGTGCCGAACACGCCGTTGGGCAGGGCGTAGGCGCCCGTGTTGGCGGGTGGCATGGCCTCTATGGCATCCAGCGCAGCCTTGGGGTCGGCCGGCGGATTGGTAAACGCCGAGGGGTCCGTCGGTGGTGGCGGGCCGAAATCATCCAGCGGCGCGGCTTCTGCCGTGGCCAAGGTAAGGAACATCGCACAATGCAGGCTTGATTTGCGCAGCAAGCCGAAGGAGTCGCAAGATGGAGTCGTGCATTTCATTTTTCACCCCACGCGTGATGCCCCGTCGTCTCCAAATCCGGGGCGACAGCTGTTACGGGTACCAGGGGGTGTGCAACTAATGAGCCATTACTGTAGGGCGAAGAAAAAATTCAATCTAATTAACAATCTGTTTCTAAAGTGTTTTAAGCCAGAGAAGGGGGAGTGGGGAATATTCCTCAAGTTTGGTGGTAAACGCCTGTTTGGGTGGGTGTAATGCCCCATTTATGGCGATAGTCGCGGAGAAGGACCGCACCTTCTTCCACCACAGCAAAACTGAACAAGAGCTTGGCCTGAGTTTCCGGGCGCTAGAGCTGACAATCACCGACACGGTGGCGTGGTACCGCGATCACGATTGGTTCGAGAGTCAAACCTTAAGTTCCCGGAACCGCACTTCTTCCACATTGACCGCATACCTGAACAAGGACGTAAACATACTGTGAGTAGGGAAATAATCCTGATGCGTCACGGCCAGCCAAAGCTGGTCGCAACCGACAAAATGTCAGCGCTCGATATGAAAGACTGGATCGAGCAATACAACCAGTCCGAAATAACCGATCAACCCGTCCCGGATGCCAGCATGCAACTCGCCGCAACCGCCACGGTGATTGTCTCAAGCAGCGCGCCTCGTGCGCTGACCTCCGTCCAGGCTCTTGGCCTGAAACCCGCCCTTGTCGACGCGCTTTTCTGTGAAGCGCAACTGCCTTACGGTCACTGGAAACTGCCACGGCTATCGCCGTTTACATGGGCATTTATCCTTCGAGTCTTATGGTTGTGCGGTTACTCACGCAGAGTCGAATCCGCCGGCACTGCGAGGATGCGCGCCAGCACGGCAGCTCGACGACTTCAGTCCCTTGCCAGCGAAGGACCGGTTCTGCTGCTCGGTCATGGCTTTATGAATCGAATGATCGCCAAACAACTGGTGGCAGATGGATGGATTCGCCAAAAACGTAATGGCAGCCAGTATTGGAGTGCGACGGTGTATCAATATGGCGGTGCTTAAAAGGTGCCTGGACAGATACCTGTTGCTGCGGGTGGCGACAGGCAGAAAGTGACCAGAAGCAGGCGCTCGAAAGCCGCTTTCGAACATCAAGTCGGAGCTTCGGATGATATGTTTGTGCTTTGATCATGAGCCAATACATAACCTTGCGCTGTCAGTGTGGCAGTCAGGTACCGTAATGCTCGACGGAAGACCGGATGACAGTCGGCAAACGGCAAGTCATCGAGCGGAGCCCAAAAAAAGCTGAAGGTGTGACCATGGTCATCGAGCGTGTGATGAGTCCATTGCTCCGGTAAAAGTGCCTGCGTGTAACACAGTTGAAATGACCATATCTGGTCGAGATGCGCGGCGTCCCAGCAGCCCATATCGCTGACAACCGAGGCAGCTTCTATGCCTGATTCTTCGCTTAATTCACGCAGAGCGGTCTGAGCTGGAGTTTCACCTGTCTCGATTGTCCCTTTGACCAGTTGTACACCTGCCATTGGATGGCGGAACAGAAGGATGTGTGTGCCAGGAATACTGGAGAGGATGACCGGGCAAGCCTTGTTCGGTGACATGGCGATTTCCTTATCGGCAATGAAGCACACATCTTACGGCCTTATCCCTTGCGCGAGCGGCCAGATATTCAGATGTCCGCTTGGGGTCGACTGCTGCCCTTCGTGACAGGCAACAAACGGCCAAAAGCTGACCTTCCAACATCAATCGCCGCTGCTGTCGCGCACGTAGGACTCTGCCGTAGGCTCAGGAGTAGGATTTCGTTGGGGGCGTAGGGAGCTGCTTTAGAAATGGAGTAGGCCGCTAGCGTCAGCGCCATGTTGTGCTCGTTGATCATTTCGCGGATGCATAGATCTTGCGATACTGAATGGCATCCTGCGCTAAAAACCTGCCATTTGGCCATGTGCCAAAAAATTGTAATTGATGCGCGAGGACAAAATGTAAGCACATCCACTTTGCGCTCCATATCGACAAAAATTGAGCAGCGGAGTAAAGGGCTAATACAGGGTCAAAATATTACGGTTTGGAGGTAGTTGTTTTGACAATCGCTTTGAAGCAGGAAAATGTAATTACTGAAATTGGTCCGGGAGGGATTTTGCATTCTCTTTGCTCAACCATTGCGTACAGATTAGAGTCGGGAAAGTGGGGCGAAAAATACCCGTTAATCATGAATGGTTTGTACCAAGGGATGTTAGGGCAGAAAGATGCAGGGTTAGCTCTAGCAGAGATGCAAGCCATTAAAGAAGGGCTTTCTCAGCTAAAGCTGGATCAGGTTATATGGGATATTGAAAACCCCTTACAGCTTCCTCCTTGGGGTTTAAACGTTGGTGGCGATTTAAAAAATATAGACAGCTATTACGTCACGACATCAGGGAGAAACTTGGTGAATGAAATTATTGACAATTTGGAGTCGCTTAAGGAGTTTGGCGGTACGCTTGAAATTATTTCTTATGACGGGCGCCCCCCAGTTTTATAAAGATTATTGTTAAAAAAGCCCAGCCATGCGCTGGGCTTTTTATTTCTGCCCTTTCATTTAGCCTTGCTGCGCGAGCATGGCATCGAGCATATCGATTACAAATTTCTGTTTGGTCTTCGGCAGCTTGGCGATGCGCTCCATCTGCTGTTATAACTTCGGCGCTGACCCGCGTTTTTTGGCGGTCGCTGCCGGTGTTGTACCGATCAAATCTTCTACCGACACAGCCAGCGCCTGCGCGAGTATCGGCACGCGGCGGTGGCCCATCTCATTGGCATTCATGGGGCTAAAAGTATTCGCTTTGACCAATAGCTGTGTGCGTGTGCTGATCGGCAGTTCTGGGGCGTCAACTACCCTTCGCGACAGGCAGCAAGCGGCCAGGAGCGGACGGTGGACACAGTGATGGCAAATGGGTAGCGTCACCGATGCTGCTTTCGAATCTAGAAGGCCGCAGGGCTTGCCGTCACCATTACGGTGTTTCTCTGGGCGATGTCGCGTTTGTCGCGACCACCTCTTACCTAGACAAGGACTTACAGGACGACAAGGAACGTAATCCGACACGCCATCACGACAAGAAACGTGATATGTGGTGGTGATACACAATTTCGCTTGGAAACCTATCAATGTTGGCCGTCGATCACGTTATACCCTGACAATAGGTGATAGCCCTTATATTAAGGAGGTATTCCATGGCAAATACTTTGACTACAAATGACTCTGGATTTACTTTACTCACACAAGAATTAAGGGATTTCGGGCTGCCTGATTCATATTATTCGCTAGGGCATGAAAGAGATGAAAGAACTTGCATGATTCTTTATAAAGAAAAGTGGCTAGTCTATTTCTCTGAGCGCGGGAGTATGGAAGGTAAAAATGAGTTCGATAGTTTTGAGGGGGCTCGTGCTTATTTAATAAAAACATTGCGGCAAACCCTCTAGGGTGAAGTTGGAATTTGTTTTTTCCGCAAGCTAATTCAAAGTCAAAAAACCAGCGAAATGGCTGGGCTTTTCAACGCGAATCAGCGGGCTTAGATAGTCCTTGCCGCTTATAAATTAAGGGAGTTTCTCCACAATTGGTACATTCGCATGGTCATGTAATTCATAACGCTCTAACCATTTTTGACCACAGGACCCGCACTTAAATACCGTTTCCCACTTCTTAAAGTCGGTGTTTACTTTCTCAATAAATGGGGCAAGGTTACTTAGCTCTTCCACCTTGCTGCCATCCATTCGATCAGGCATGTTCACGCATTCGCACATATCACAGATTCCGTTCCTGCAACTCGGTGCCTAGAGCTAGTGGGAAAAAGTGGACGCAGCAGCAAGCTACCGATTTTCCACCCCCTTGTCTACCTGATCGACACTAACATCCGATTCACGCCCTGAGGAGGTCAGTCGACCTAAATCGAGGCACTCAAGGGCTTGTAGTGAAATCAAACTGGGCTCCTTCTGGCGAGTGCTGATATGTGATCGAACAGCATAGGGACAACAGCAGCTATAGTCTGGCTGAGGCGGGAAGTTACGGAAAATCGCCACAACGGCAGTGCTAAACTCTTTTGCTAAGTACCACCGTCGTATCTGGCATTGAAGTAGGACGGTTATTATCAGTTGATAAATCGGCTTCGAATTTTGGGTTCAGCTATGCGCCGAAGACCTTGGGGTGCGTATTGAGCTACCCTCGGTACAAAACGGGAAGCCAATGTCTCGCTCGGAACTGCTAATGCCACTGAATCAATTGCAGCAACACAAAGCGGCTCTGTACTACAATCACTGGAATATTTGCTTGGCGGTTCAACAAGATGATTGTCTCTAAGATGAAGTCAAAAAGCGTTCTATTAGTAGTGTGGGTTTTTTTCATGAATATGGAGCTCGCTCAAGGTTCCTTGCATCTTGGAGGCAATACGGTGTCTCAGGTTTACGAGGATGCCAAGGTTGTTGCTCTGATCAACGCCGCAACGGACGGTCGTACCAACGACGTGGAACGACTGGTCGCCCAAGGAGCCAATGTGGATGGGGTGGGAAACGATGGAACGACGCCACTCATCTGGGCGCTTAACGCTCGCAATGCCAAAGGTGTCGAAGCGTTATTGAAAGCTGGAGGAAATCCCAATCTGGCGACTGAAAAGCTAGGTGGCCTTTCGCCGATGGCCCTTGTTTCTGGTGGGGATAGCCTGGAGCTGTTGGAACTGATACTTCGTTACGGAGGAGACGCCAAGGGAACAGGACTCGGAAGGAGGATGAAACCTTTGAATCGGGCCGCTGGGGAGGGGCGATTGCAAAACGTCAAACTAATTGTGTCCGCCGGAGCAGATGTCAATGAGCATGATGAATATGGAGAGTCGGCGGCTACCACAGCCGCTGGGAGGGCGCGTTTTGAAGTGGTCGCCTGGTTGTTGGAGCATAACTACAGTTATGACCTGAACGAGCTGGCGGAAAGTGTGGAGATCCGTCGTGTGCCACCAGACTCCGAAGCACAACGCTGGAAAAACACCGTCATAGACATGCTGAAAGCCAGGGGAGTGAAATTTCCTGCCTTTATCAAATAAATACCGTGACCTGTATTTCAAATGGGGAAGGGCTGAGCCCTTCCTGGTTGACGATGATGACGGGTTTTGGCAGGTTGATGAAGGCCACGCGTCACCTACCTTCAGCCGATACATCGTTGGAAATTTTTCATTCGACGAATCCGCTTCAAAGGTCGACCCATTCGAAATAGCGCAAAAATATGCAGATACGCCTGTGCCTAGATCTTTGATTCAGGAGCCCGAAAATGCTTGGGTGGGGTATTGAGAGAGCTGATGCAGTTATTTCCCAGAGACTGCAGTCAACCGAAGCTGCCCTTGGTGACAGGCAGAAAACGGCCAAAAGCGGACGATGGACACAATGATGGCAAATTGGTAGCGTTACCGCTGCTGCTTCGAATCTAGAGGGTCGCAGGACTTTGCGTACACGGTGGCGATGAGGATAACCTCGACTTCAATAATCGCCACGTCGAGTTCAAGTGGCAGGAGCGAAATTGCACCTCTTCACCCCTAATCAAGATCAACCGATGCAAAACACTTTGAAAACTTTGGCTTGCTTACCGATGCTTTGGGCCACATTAGCCAGTGCAACTTCACCATGTACAGGTGATGGGTGCATTGACGAAGCATCGGCTTCCTTTATTGCACCATATGACTTTTTCGAGGCCAAGTGCTCTTCGGTGAATCCTGGTATGCGGGAGCGATACTATGCGGTGGCCGCCCACTTCCTACAAGATACGGATGCAGATTTCCTCAAAAATTTGCGGGCATCGGAATCCTATGCTCGTGTGTTCGCCGAGATTGAATCGAAGTCTAATATTTTAAGCTCAGACGAACTTGGCAACGCTTGTGAGGAGTTTTCGAAAGAAAACTAAGACCCAATCAATACGGATGCGCTGACGGTTAATACCAGCGTTCTGAATCTCAGCAACGGGTCGCTAGCTGCTCCTCGTCAAAGGCAACAATCGGCCAGAAGCGGTCAGTCGACATCATGGTTTAGATAGTCGACAATCGAAGATCAATGTGGGCCAAATTGTGGCAAATCCTCGTTATCAACCAGAGCGCCGGACAGCCATACGGGGCGTTCGACGGAGACGGTCAGATCGCCGATAACCGAATAGGCCGGTCCCCTATCGCGATAGATGTATACCGAGGAGAACATGGAAGCTGATTGCGCATTTCCGATTCAAACTGCGTTGCATGACTATCTAACTGCGATAGGCCTTCCTTGGAATTGCTCACGTGGCTCTCTGGAGGAGAAATTCGGAACACGACAACACGCCGCTTACAGTTGGGAGGTAATTGAGATTGTCACGCGCCTCCCATTTGTGCGTGGCTTGCTATGGCCACTTTCAGCCCAGGTTTTTCCTCAGTTTTCTGCGGCAATGCCCGCGACCGAGTTTTCAGGCCATGCCTATTTCGGGAACGATGCTCTTGAAAACCTCCAACGCACCGTAGAACAACTGCAGCCAATCCTTGGAGAGGGTAAAAAAACACGGACATCGAACACCTTCGGACATGAGTGGAAGTTTGGTCCCGCTTCGGTGGAACTGTATGTCTGGCCGCCCGAAATGCAGCGGTTTCCCGCTACTAATTCGGCCCACTTAAAAGAGCCGAGGCTAAAGGTAGCGTGCCATATAGGCGTCAAAACCGGCTATCGTCGTTCGTGCAGTGCGAAGGATAAAGTCGCGATCGAAAGCTTTGTCCCGGTGGCCCCTATCCCTGGTGACTTGTCAACGATGAGGCACGCCCAGTGCCGCCCAGCATCGCAGAGTGAACTGGAGTTCATCAGGTTACTCGATGGGAATTTCAGTACCCACTATGGATGGATCGGTCGCTCAGACGACTGTTCTGCGCTGATTTCTTTCGGTTCGGAACTCTACGTGGTGTCGATGGAAGATGTAATTCAATTTGAAGTTGTGCGGGTACGCCCCGCAAAGGGACCTGGTGGTTCATGGCTGCAGGTGCAGTGCCGAAGTAAAACGTCGGAGAAAGAACTAAAAAATCTCACGATCTGCGAGGCGGAGGGGCCTGACGATCTGAGTGAACTCACTGCAACGATAGCAAAGGCCATCGGGAAGCCATTTGAATTGCTACCTTACGCCTCCGACTGCTAAACGTGCATAAACGGTTTCCATCGATTGCTACGTTGTAAATGTCCGCTGTCGGGAATTGCGAACGTCCCTTATGGGTCGATCTCTGCCGGTCGCGACCCGCTGAAAACGACCCCTCAGGTCAGACGAGATCAAGCTGAGCCCAAGCAAGCCTCACGATTGCTAATATAAACATTGAGCCTCAAAAAGCAGCCACTCACAGCAAAAAACCTGCTGTTGCGCATCGCCAAGCTGCCGAAGACCAAACAGAAGTTTGTAATTGATATGCTCGATGCCATGCTCGCGCAGCAGGGCTGATGCAGAAATAAAAAAAACCGGTTAGCGCCGGGTTTTTTGTAGCTTTAACTAAAAGATATCAATAATTTTGCTCTAAAATTATTCGCTCAAAATCTTGAAGCAATTGAGCACCCTTTATGTCATCCCCTTGCCTATACGCCGCAAGGGACGAATTTAAGTAACTCCGCAATTGCTGCAAAACCTTTTCATCCGGAATTTTATTGGCAACAAACTGCATACCGTTGCCAATCTCTTCAAAAGCCTTTTCCAAAGTTAGCTGCTCCTCATCACGTAAATAATCTTCTTTTGGAAAATCATCCGGAGCATGAACAATAACTAATGACAAAAAATCCAATAAACCTTCGAAACTTTTCACCTAGGGCATAGTCATCTCACTTAACGAGGAAGCAACAAACTATACGAACCACCAAGCGGAGTCGGCCGGACTATCGTAATGTTTTAGCCCCCTGAAAATTTGTAAAAAAAGGTCACTTGTGGCGTTGCCTGCCACATAACGTCAATGGTGCCATCCATAATCAGATCAGCGTCGGGAACCATACCACGTGAATCGCCTCTGGGTCCGTAGACACCTTCGAGTCACAGCTTCTAGCCGAATGCAGCCCCTTGCGAGCGTCAGCAATGGGTCGACTGCGGCCCTTCGTGACAGGCAGAAACCGGCCAATAGCAGTCGTCCAAACGATCGTAATACTGCGCAAGCCTTTCTGCTCCCGGTCGCAGATCACTTTTATAGCGCATGGCGCTTGTGCCAGCCCAAAATCGGGCATTGGTCATTATTGTTTTCAAAAACCGACATGTGAGTGTCGGTGACAAATAAGTCGTCGTTTATAGGCATCTCTCGCGCATGTGCTACGAATGTGCACAAGCTTGATAAGCAGGGGCTCAAAATCAAGCGTTTTCCTTATGGCTCCCGCCCTGCAAACCCTCAGCGTAGAGACATTGGATGATGTCGTTTTTGGATCCGTTCAAACATATGTTATTGGGTATGACCTTTGCAGGTTGAATAGGGACAAACCCACCAACTTTTGGATGGGGGTATAAAAAGAGCCTTTGCCTGAGGCCAATCACCCGCTTTGTGTGAGGAGATACCGCGATGACGACGTTCAACTCCGGGGCTCAACCCCAGAACCGTGCGCCTCAATCCATCGGCTTTCTGTTGCTGGACAATTTCACGCTGATTTCTCTGGCGTCCGCTGTAGAACCGCTGCGAATGGCCAACCAGTTGTCCGGTCGCGAGCTTTATCGCTGGACCACCCTCACCGTCGATGGCGGCCAGGTCTGGGCCAGTGACGGCCTGCAAATCACCCCTGACGCTTCCATGCACAAAGCCCCGCCGATGGACATGATCATCGTTTGCGGTGGCATCGGCATTCAGCGCACCGTTACCCGTGAACACGTATCCTGGCTGCAAGGCCAGGCCCGCAAGGCCTGCCGACTCGGTGCGGTGTGCACCGGCAGCTGGGCCCTGGCTTGCGCCGGCCTGCTCGATGGTTTCGATTGCAGTGTGCACTGGGAGTGCCTGGCGGCGATGCAGGAAGCTTTTCCGCGGATAGTAATGAGTACCCGTTTGTTCACCCTTGACCGTAATCGCTTCACCAGCTCCGGCGGCACCGCGCCGCTGGACATGATGCTGCACCTGATCAGCCGTGATCACGGGCGTGAACTGTCGGCCGCGATCTCGGAAATGTTTGTCTACGAGCGCATCCGCAACGAACAGGATCACCAGCGCGTACCGCTCAAGCACATGCTCGGTACCAATCAACCGAAGTTGCAGGAAATCGTCGCGTTGATGGAGGCCAACCTCGAAGAACCGATCGACCTGGACGAACTGGCGGTGTATGTCGACGTATCCCGTCGTCAGCTGGAGCGGCTGTTCCAGAAGTACCTGCACTGCTCGCCGTCGCGTTACTACCTGAAACTGCGCCTGGTCCGCGCGCGCCAGTTGCTCAAGCAAACGCCGATGTCGATCATCGAAGTGGCGTCGATCTGTGGCTTTGTGTCCACGCCGCACTTCTCCAAGTGCTACCGCGAGTACTTCGGCATTCCGCCGCGTGACGAGCGCGTCGGCTCCAATACCACGCAGCAGGTGGCGATGATGCCGTTGCCGCAAGCATTGGTGCTGTCGCCGTTGGCCGGTTCGATGTCAGCGTTGAGCCAGGCACGTAACGAGTCAACCTTTGCCAGCGTTCGTCTATAAATCTTCACCCCTATCCTGCGAAAGCATAACGTTCGCAGGATAGGGGAAGGCGCGTCATTTTAGTGTTGCGCTGAGGCAGGACTTACTCGACGGCTTTGACCATGTCTTCGATGACCTTTTTAGCGTCGCCGAACACCATCATGGTCTTGTCCAGGTAGAACAGTTCGTTGTCCAGGCCGGCATAGCCGCTGGCCATCGAGCGCTTGTTAACGATGATGGTCTTGGCCTTGAACGCTTCGAGGATCGGCATGCCGGCAATCGGCGATTTCGGATCGTTCTTCGCGGCCGGGTTGACCACGTCGTTGGCGCCCAACACCAGTACCACGTCGGCCTGGCCGAACTCGGAGTTGATGTCGTCCATCTCGAACACCTGGTCGTAAGGCACTTCGGCCTCGGCCAGCAACACGTTCATGTGGCCGGGCATACGACCGGCAACCGGGTGGATCGCATACTTCACGGTCACACCGCGATGGGTCAGCTTCTCGGTCAGCTCTTTCAGCGCGTGCTGAGCACGTGCCACCGCCAGACCGTAGCCCGGCACGATGATCACGGTATCGGCGTTGGTTAGCAGGAAGGTCGCGTCGTCGGCCGAACCGGACTTCACCGGACGGGCTTCTTTCGAACCCGCCGGGCCGGCCGCGTCCGCCGTATTGCCGAAGCCCCCGAGCAGCACATTAAAGAAGGAGCGGTTCATCGCCTTGCACATGATGTACGAGAGGATTGCACCGGACGAACCTACCAGCGAACCGGCGATGATCAGCATCGAGTTGTTCAGCGAGAAGCCGATGCCCGCCGCTGCCCAGCCGGAGTAGCTGTTGAGCATCGACACGACCACGGGCATGTCCGCGCCGCCGATCGGGATGATGATCAGCACGCCGAGCACGAAGGCCAACGCCAGCATCACGCCGAAAGCGGTGTAGTCGCCGGTGAGCATGAACGTCACGCCCAGGCCCAGTGTGGCCAGGCCCAGCAGCAGGTTCAGCTTGTGCTGGCCACTGAACTGTACCGGTGCACCCTGGAACAGGCGGAACTTGTACTTGCCGGACAGCTTGCCGAAGGCGATCACCGAACCGGAGAAGGTGATTGCACCGATGGCGGCACCGAGGAACAGTTCCAGGCGGTTGCCGGCCGGGATCGCGTCACCGAGTTGCTTGACGATGCCCAGCGACTGCGGCTCGACCACGGCAGCCACGGCGATGAACACCGCGGCCAGGCCGATCATGCTGTGCATGAAGGCGACCAGTTCGGGCATCTTGGTCATTTCAACGCGTTTGGCCATGATCGACCCGGCAGTGCCGCCGATCAGCAGGCCGACGATCACGTAGACGATACCGTCCTGGGCCAGTTCGGCACCGAGCTTGTAGATCAGGCCGACCGTGGTGAGGATCGCCAGGCCCATGCCGAGCATGCCGAACAGGTTGCCACGACGCGACGTGGTGGGGTGCGAGAGGCCCTTGAGCGCCTGGATGAAGCAGACCGAGGCGATCAAATACAGGGAGGTAACCAGGTTCATGCTCATGCTTGCTGCACCTCAGCCTTGACTGCTTCAGCTTTGGCGGCCGGAGCTTTTGCCGGCGCTTTCTTCTTGAACATTTCCAGCATGCGGCGGGTGACCAAAAAGCCACCGAATACGTTCACCGCGGCCAGGGCCACGGCCAGGGTGCCCATGGTCTTGCCCAGTGGCGTCACGGTCAAAGCCGCTGCCAGCATGGCGCCGACGATCACGATCGCCGAGATCGCGTTGGTCACCGCCATCAACGGGGTGTGCAGCGCAGGCGTGACGTTCCAGACCACGTGGTAACCGACATAGATCGCCAGCACGAAGATGATCAGGTTGTAGATACCGTCAGAGATCAGCATGTCTTCCATTGTTTTTATCCTCAGCCGTTCTTGCGCACGATCTGGCCGTCGCGGCACATCAGGCACGCGGCGACGATATCGTCTTCAAGGTTGATCACCAGTTGTCCTTCTTTATCGAACAACAGTTTCATGAAGTCCAGCAGGTTGCGGGCGTACAGCGCCGAAGCGTCAGCCGCCACGGCGCTGGCCAGGTTGGTCGGGCCCACGATGGTCACGCCGTTTTCGACGACCACCTGGTCGGCCACGGTCAGCGGGCAGTTGCCGCCCTGGGCTGCCGCGAGATCGATGACCACCGAACCCGGTTTCATCTGGGCCACGGTTTGCGCGCTGAGCAGCGTCGGCGCCTTGCGGCCCGGAATCAGCGCGGTGGTGATAACGATGTCCGCCTGCTTGGCGCGTTCGTGCACGGCCGCGGCCTGGCGCTGCATCCAGCTGGCCGGCATCGGGCGAGCGTAACCGCCGACACCGACGGCGCATTCGCGCTCTTCATCGGTCTCGTAGGGCACGTCGACGAACTTGGCGCCGAGGGATTCGATCTGCTCTTTTACCGCCGGACGCACGTCAGACGCTTCGATCACCGCCCCCAGGCGCTTGGCGGTAGCGATGGCCTGCAAGCCGGCCACGCCGGCACCCAGGATCAGCACGCGCGCCGCTTTCACGGTGCCCGCTGCGGTCATCAGCATTGGCATGAAACGCGGGTAGTAGTGCGCGGCCAGCAACACAGCCTTGTAGCCGGCGATGTTGGCTTGCGACGACAGTACGTCCAGGCTTTGGGCGCGGGAGGTGCGCGGCGCAGCTTCCAGGGCAAAGGCGGTAATGCCGCATTCGGCCATTTTGGCGATGGTTTCATTGCTGAACGGATTGAGCATGCCCACCACTACGGTGCCGCTCTTGATCAGGGCGAGCTCGCTGTCGTTGGGGGCGACGACTTTGAGAATCAGCTCGGCAGCAAACGCATCGTTGGCGCTGCCAATGCTTGCGCCTGCCGCTTCATAGGCACTGTCGACAACGCTGGCATTAATGCCGGCGCCGCTTTGTACAGTGACCTTATGGCCCTGGCCGATCAGCTTCTTGATGGTTTCCGGGGTTGCAGCAACCCGTGTTTCACCGGTCTGGGTTTCGAGAGGAACACCAATGTGCACGTCAAATCTCCTGCGTGATCTTATTGAGTAAACCCATGCACTACGGATGAATGGGGGCGGCAGGGACGTCCTGTCAGCACGACTCCGCCAAGTCGAAACGATCAATCATTCGAACACTGGCAAAAGTCGATTCGTTTCGTGCCTGGTCGAGCGCTGTCAGTGGTTTAGTTGATGACTGCTGCGTAGTCGCAAGCGTTGCCGGTTTGCGACTCATGTCAGAGCCGGAGCGCTCGTCGCTTGGTGGAACACCAAAGTACTCGCGATAGCACTTGGAAAAGTGTGGTGTGGACACGAAACCGCATACGTACGCCAGCTCAATGATCGACAATGATGTTTGCTTAAGCAGTTGTCGCGCTCGAATAAGACGTAACCTTAAGTAGTAGCGTGACGGCGTACAGTGAAGGTATTTCTGAAATAGCCGTTCCAGCTGTCGACGTGACAGATCAACGTATTCTGCAAGGTTATTCAGGTCGATCGGTTCCTCGAGATTGGCCTCCATCAACGCGACGATCTCCTGCAGCTTAGGCTGATGAGTTCCCAGCACATGCCTGAGCGGAACCCGCTGATGGTCCTGTTCGTTGCGTATGCGCTCGTAAACAAACATCTCAGAGATGGCTGCGGATAATTCACGACCATGATCGCGACCAATCAGGTGCAGCATCATGTCCAGCGGCGCTGTTCCCCCGGAGCTTGTGAATCGGTTTCGGTCCAGGGTGAAGAGACTCGCGCTGATGCTCACTCGCGGGAAAGCTTCCTGCATGGCGGCCAAGAATTCCCAATGCACGCTGCACTCGTAGCCGTCGAGCAGCCCGGCTTTGGCGAGCGCCCAGCTGCCGGTGCACACACCTCCCAACCGTCTGGATTGACGCGCCAAGGCTTGCAGCCAGGTAATGTGCTCGCGGGTAATCACGTTCTGGATTCCAACACCACCGCACACGATTACAGTGTCCGCCACTAATGGATTGTTCCACGAAGCATCCGGAGTGATCGGCACGCCGTCACTGGCCCAGACAGGCTCTCCATCGGGGCTGAACGTATGCCAGCGATATAGCTCTCGTCCCGACAACTGATTGGCCATGCGCAGTGGCTCTACTGCGGACGCCAGGGAAATAAGTGTGAATTTATCCAGCAGCAGAAAACCAACGGATTGAGTCGTACCGTCGGACACGGTGGAGTTCGATGACATCGTGGTCATGTCCTCACAGAGAGCGATTACGGCCTGAGACGCAGGAGCTGGTAATACTCCCCAGCCTTGGCGCAGGGAGCAGGTTTGGCGCAAATACCTCCTTGGTTTATCCCACTGACGTCACCCTCGCAGCCTGCGCAGGGTGACGGGACGTCACAAGGCCGATAAAGGAAATCGCCAGCGCCAGGCCAATGGTTGTGCTGACTTCGGTACGGTGCTCCGGGGTGATCATCATGACTGCCAGCGCTGCGCAAATGAACGCAATCACCAGCCACGTCAGCCATGGAAACAGCCACATGCGAAAGGTCAGCTCAACGTTCTGCCGACGCAACATCCGGCGCATGCGCAGTTGCGACACCGCAATGGCCAGGTACACCAGCAAGGCAATCGCGCCGGAGCTGGCCAGCAGGAAGTTAAACAGCCCGGCGGGCATGAAGTAGCTCCACACGGTGATCGCCGCGCCCAGCACGGTGCTGGCGATGACTGCTGCACGCGGCACGCCTTCGGAGGAGGTCGCCTTCAGCGCCTTCGGCGCATCGCCACGACGACCCAGCGAGTACAGCATGCGCGAAGCAATGTAGATCGAGGAGTTCATGCAACTGGCCACGGCGATCAGCACCACCACGTCCACCATGAACTTGGCGTGGGGAATGTTCATGATCTCCAGTGCCCGCTGGTAGGAGCCTACCTGGGCGAGCAGCGGATCGTTCCAGGGCACCACGGAGATGACCACGAAAATCGACAACAGGTAGAACACGCCGATGCGCCAAATCACCGAACGCGTGGCCTTGGCGATGTTCTGCGAGGGATTGTCGGATTCGGCGGCGGCGATGGTGACCGCTTCAGTACCAATGAAGCTGAACATGATGGTGATGAAAGCGCCGACTACCGCCGACAGGCCGTTGGGGGCAAATCCGCCATGCTCGGCCATCAGGCCGCTCAAGCCGCTGACTTCCCGATCGGGAACCCAGCCCATCAGCACGGCAAAACCCACGCCGATGAAACCGATGATCGCCACCACCTTGGCCATGGCGAACCAGAATTCGAATTCGCCGTACTTGGAGACACTGAACAGATTGGTGATCACCAACGCAATGATCGACACCAGGGCGAACAGCCAGGCATCGATCTGGGGAAACCACTGGTTCAACACATGGCCGGCGGCCAGTGCTTCGATAGGGATCACCAGTACCCAGAACCACCAGTACAGCCAACCGATGGTGAAGCCTGCCCAACGACCTATTGCCTGGTCGGCATAGGTGGAGAACGAGCCTGTGTCCGGGTTGGCCACCGCCATTTCACCGAGCATACGCATGACCAGAACCACAAGCAGGCCTGAGAATAGGTAGGCCAGCAGGACGGCCGGGCCAGCAGCTGCAATGGCATGTCCTGAGCCAACGAATAAACCGGCGCCGATAATCCCGGCGATTGACAGCATTGTTACGTGACGAGGCTTGAAGCCCTGTGCCAATTGGCCATTCGAATCCTTGGAGCTCGGGCTAATCATCGGGTTTTTTTTCTCTGCTGATCGACATTTAAGCGAAGTGATGGGGGCAACGGATCATCATCGTTTCCTGCTGCCGCTTCCTGAAAGTGGCACCCTTCAAACGCTGCCGTACTTATCAAACCCATCGTCGCGATGTGGTTATTTCCATGAAAAGAGGCGCCACCTTACCCGGCTTGTTCGATAATTCAGTTACCTGTCCACGCCGCCTCCTTGCCTGATATCGACACGTGCCAATTTAACGTTCACAGCGAAAACCAATCGGTCACGAATTGGCCAGGTGGAATCATTTTGTTTTTTTGAGGATTCTGCTAAAGCAGCAACGGATGGGGATTGCCTGGAAGGTTTAAGCGCCCGAGAAGGTTTCGGGCCGAGGGCCGCGAGATCTCTGCGGGAAGAGCGGATTGGATGATTACTGCCTGTAGCGACCGGCTGAATCCACAGCCGTTTACTGCCGGTCAAGAAGGTCAGCTGGCGACCTTTTCCCTATAGCGGCGCTTTCAGCTTGGTCGAGGGGTACCAAATGGTTTTGTAACGGCTCTGAAAAGCAGCACCGATTCCCAAACCCCAGAAACGACAAAGCCCTGAATAATCAGGGCTTTGTCGGTACAAATATGGCGGAGGCGATGGGATTCGAACTCATGGACCTGTTACAGTCGACGGTTTTCAAGACCGTTGCCTTAAACCACTCGGCCACACCTCCGTTTGCGTTGCGGGCGCCATAATACCTGAATGAAACACACTGTCAAACTCTCTGCATAGCTTGTTACAGAGCGTCTGTTATGATCTTTGCGACTGAACGTTTCAAACCAACAGGAGTGTCGCCATGCGCGAACAGGATTACGCAGTTAATAACAGCGTGCAGGCTGAGCAGCTAGAGGTTAGCCGCGTCCTGCGCAACACATACGGCTTGCTCGCCCTGACCCTGGCTTTCAGCGGTGTGACAGCCTACGTTGCCCAGCAGATGCATGTTGGCTACCCGAACATTTTCGTGGTGCTGATCGGCTTCTACGGTCTTTTCTTCCTCACCAACAAACTCCGTGATTCGGCCTGGGGCCTGGTGTCGGCATTTGCCCTGACCGGTTTCATGGGTTTCCTGCTTGGCCCGATCCTCAACCGTTACCTGGGTATGCAGGGCGGCGCTGAAGTGGTCAGCTCGGCTTTCGCGATGACGGCGCTGGTGTTCGGCGGTCTGTCGGCATATGTGCTGATTACCCGCAAGGACATGAGCTTCCTCGGCGGTTTCATCACGGCAGGCTTCTTTGTGCTGCTGGGTGCGACGCTGGCGAGCCTGTTCTTCCAGATCAGCGGCCTGCAACTGGCGATCAGCGCAGGTTTCGTGCTGTTCTCCTCGGTCTGCATTCTGTTCCAGACCAGCGCCATCATTCATGGCGGCGAGCGTAACTACATCATGGCTACCATCAGCCTGTATGTATCGATCTACAACCTGTTCGTCAGCCTGTTGCAGCTGTTCGGCATCATGAGCCGCGATGACTGATCCTCGGCCTTGAACTAAAAAACCCGCTCAGGCGGGTTTTTTATTACCACAAATCCAGGCCTACTCTGTAATGACGATGCTGCCGTCGGCTTGCTGGCGGTAGATTGTGTAGGGCAGCAGCAGTGTGTCCATCGCCCCGGACACGACCACGTCGAGCAGCACGATAGCGGGGGCGGGACCATGTACCTGCGCATCCCGGCCGTCTTCGAGGGGCGCGTTCAGGTAGCAGAAGTCGTAGGTCACGCCGCTGTAGATTCGCGGTACCGCGCCGCAGTAACTCTTTTGTTCCTTGAGACTTTTCGAGGCCACTTCGTCACTGCGCACAACCGTCTGAATCGTGCCGCAACCCGCCAACATCGTAGCCACCAGTAGTATTGCCTGAGTTTTCATGCCGTCAATCCTTCGCCGGAAACCATCAATCTACTTCAGTCTGAAGCAAATATCACTCACGCCATGGGCGGCAACCGGCGCTTGACCGGGGTTTTCTTGACGATCGCCGTATTGGTTTCAGCGTGGGTGTTGAGTCGGTCGAGCAGGGTGTCCAGTTGTTCCATCGAGCGCACATGCAGGCGCGCGATGAAACAGTCGTCGCCGGTGACCTTGTCGCACTCGGTGAATTCGGGAATGGCCATGATTTGCCGCTCCACTTCCTGTAATTGCCCCGGCAACGGGCGAATACGCACGATGGCCTGGAGTTGATAGCCGAAGCATTTCGGGTCGATTTCAACGGTGTAGCCCTTGAGCACGCCTCGCTCTTCCAGGCGGCGCAGACGCTCGGCAACACTGGGGGAAGACAGGCCGCTGATTTGCGCCAGGGCCTTGAGCGAGCGCCGCGAGTCCTCCATCAGCGCCGTGATCAGCAACTGGTCGATATCATCGGTCATGGCGAAACCCTCTGTTAGGCATTTTTTCAAAAAGGCCTTGATAAAAAAGGCAGATCCAGAGTTTAGCCTGCTTTTTACTCTGGAGTAGCCCCTGGGTGCATTGGCATACTTTGGCCACAAACACAGGAGTCTGATGATGGACAAAACCCTACGCCGCGGTTCGTTCGAAATGACGGCCGCCATGCTGATCTCCGGCACCATCGGCTGGTTCGTGCTGGTGTCCGGGCAACCGGTGCTGGATGTGGTGTTCTGGCGCTGCCTGTTCGGTGCTGGCACCTTGCTGCTCATTTGCGCGGCTTTCGGCTTTCTGCGCCCCGGCATTCTGACCCGCACCACGTTCCTGCTCGCAGTGCTCAGCGGTGTGGCGATCGTCGGCAACTGGGTGCTGTTGTTCGCGTCCTATTCCCGGGCGTCGATTGCCATCGGCACCGCCGTCTATAACGTCCAGCCTTTCATGCTGGTCGGGCTGGCGGCGTTGTTCCTCAACGAAAAGATCACCGCGCAGAAACTGACCTGGCTGGGTGTTTCGTTTCTCGGGATGCTGGCGATTGTCAGTGCCCATGGCAGCCAGGGCGAAAGCGGCAGCGATTACCTGATGGGCATTGCCTTGGCGTTGGGCGCGGCGTTTCTCTACGCAATTGCCGCGTTGATCATCAAGCGCCTGACTGGAACCCCACCGCATTTGATCGCGCTGATTCAGGTCAGCACAGGCGTGCTGTTGCTCGCGCCCTTCGCGAATCTTTCGGTGCTGCCGCAGGCGCCAAGCGCGTGGGCCAGCCTGGTGACGCTGGGCATGGTCCACACCGGTGTGATGTACGTGTTGCTGTACGGCGCGATTCAAAAACTGCCGACTGCGTTGACGGGCGCGCTGTCCTTCATCTACCCGATCGCGGCGATTTTCGTCGACTGGTTTGCTTTCGGTCATCGCCTGGAGCCACTGCAATGGATTGGAGTCGCGGCGATTCTGTTGGCCGCTGCCGGCATGCAACAAGGCTGGACGCTGAAGTTTCGGCGCACGGTGACGCCTTGAGTGCCAACCAGGGGCGTCAGATGTTCCAGCGCGGCGCGCTCTTGGCCAAGCGCTGGCGCATCTCCCCGACGTTGGCGGCCAGTTGTTGGGTCAGCAAACGATACCCGTCCAGCGTGTTGTAGACCGGCGCATCAAGGCTGACAAGCGGCACATCCACGGGGCGATTGAGCCGCTGGGCGGCGCCTGATTTCAACGCCCGGGCCATGCCGATCAATTGCACGCGAATCTGTCGATGCTCGGCTTTCAATGCCGTTTGCATCAGCGACATCGCCTCGAGGTCATTGGCATCCGGTCGGGTATTGCCGAGGATTTCCAGGGTGCTGACGCACATGCGCAGGTTGCGCTGAAGGGCATCGAGTTCGGTCATGGAAATCTTCACTTCCTTGGACACTGAGGGCATCAGTGAGCGAAGTTGCACCATCGCCGCGTTCAGGCGAGTCATGAGCTTGAGGTGTTCGTCGGCGGTGATGGCCTGGCCGTCAATGATGCGCCCGTAGACTTTCGCGCAATCACGCAGCGCATCGGCCAGGTTGTAGCGCCAGGAGTAAACCGCGTACAGCGGCAGGGCAAAGGAAAACGCCAGGGCCAGGGCAATGCCGATCAGGATATCCACCCCGCGCCACAAGCCATCGGTGACCGGGTTGTCGCCGTGCCCCGCGACGATGAACACGGTAATCGCCGACAGCAACGCCGTGTAACCACCCTTGCCGATGGCGTGATACGAGAAAAACCCGCAGACCACCGACATCGCGAAATAGGTCAGCCAGGGCATCCCCAGCCAGGCCTGTTGTGCCACCAACACCAGGCCGACACCGGCGCCGATCAAGGTGCCAATGGCGCGCTCGGCGGCTTTCTTGCCGATGTTGCCGTGGTGCTGCAAGCCGCCGATCACCACCAGCATGGTCACCGACGCCCACTCACCGTGGGGTAGATTGATGCCGGTGGTCAGCAGGATCGTCGCCAGCAACCCGAGCGACACCCGCACCGCATGGATCACCCGGGCATGGCGGTAGCGCCGGTACGGGTCCAGCAACGGACGCAGCAATCGGCGCAACAGCGGTGGCAATCGTTGGGCTCTGGATGTACTCAGGCTGGCTCTCCTCAGAAGATGTAGTCGGTGGTAAGGAAGCTCGAACTGCGGCCGCTGATGATCTCGCTGATCAGGTCCTTGTTGGTCTCCTGGAACTTGGTCGCCACCAGGGTGCGGATCGAAAACACCCGCAGTGCGTCATGGACCGACAAGGTGCCTTCGGCCGAGTTCTTGCGACCATTGAAGGGATAGGTGTCCGGGCCGCGCTGGCACTGGGCATTGAGGTTGATGCGCCCGACCTGATTGGCGAAGGTGTCCACCAGCCGGCCAACCGCCACCGGGTTGGTGCCGAAGATGCTCAATTGCTGGCCAAAGTCCGACTCCAGCACGTAGTCGATCACGGTATCCAGATGACGGTAGGGCACGATGGGGATGACGGGGCCGAACTGTTCCTCCTGATAAACCCGCATCTGCGGCGTGACCGGGTACAGCACTGCCGGGTAGAAGAATGACGCACGAGCCTCGCCACCGTTGGGGTTGACTACCTTGGCGCCTTTGCTTTCGGCATCCGCCACCAGTGCATGCAGATAGTCGACCTTGCCCGATTCCGGCAGCGGTGTCAGGGCTACGCCACTTTCCCAGGGCATGCCGGGCTTGAGGTTGGCGAGCCTGGCATTGAATTTGTCGATGAAGGACTCGACCACGTCTTCGTGGACAAACAGGATCTTCAGAGCGGTGCAGCGCTGGCCATTGAATGACAGCGAACCGGTCACCGCTTCACTGACCGCGTTGTCCAGATCCACTTCCGGCAGGACGATGCCCGGGTTTTTCGCATCCAGGCCCAGCGCCGCGCGCAAACGGTGGGGTCTCGGATGGAGTTTTTTCAGGTCACTGGCGGCCTTGTTGGTGCCGATGAAGGCAAAGATGTCGATCTTGCCGCTGGCCATCAACGCACTGACCGTCTCGCGGCCGCTGCCGTAGATGACGTTGATCACCCCGGTCGGAAAGCTGTCGCGGAAGGCCTCCAGCAGCGGGCGAATCAGCAGCACGCCGAGCTTGGCCGGCTTGAACACCACGGTGTTGCCCATGATCAGCGCCGGGATCAGCGTGGTGAAGGTTTCGTTCAACGGATAGTTGTAAGGCCCCATGCACAGGGCCACGCCCATCGGTACGCGACGGATCTGGCCGAGGGTGTCCTGTTCCAGTTCGAAACGGCTGGAGCGGCGGTCGAGTTCCTTCAGGGCGTTGATGGTGTCGACGATGTAGTCGCAGGTGCGGTCGAACTCCTTTTCCGAGTCCTTGAGGTTCTTGCCGATTTCCCACATCAGCAACTTGACCACGGCGTCGCGCTGCTCGCGCATGCGTGCGAGGAAGGTTTCGACGTGCTGGATGCGTTCGGCCACGCGCATGGTCGGCCACAGGCCCTGGCCACGGTCGTAGGCACGGACTGCGGCGTCGAGGGCGGTCAAGGCGGTGTCGGCATCCAGCAGCGGTGTGCTGCCGAGGATCACCTGTTCATCGCCATTCGGGCCTGCCAGGTACACCGGGCTGCGGACCAGGGCCAGCGGCCCGTTCCAGGTTCTGAGTTGGCCATCGACCAGGTACTCGCGCTGCTCGGTCTGGCCGTCAAGGCGGTACTTTTCCGGGATCTCGGCGGGGCTTGGGAACAGGTTCTGGAGAATATTGGCTGTGGTCATGTCGCTACCCCTCTGGATTGGCTGATGCACTGGTGAATCGTTTTAGCAGACCTCAGCAACGCTTGTCATGACTCATCTCAGGGTTTTGCCGAACAGCATTATGTCCGGGGACTTATCGGTGCCTTGCGTCATGGCCTCAGAAGCGCCCCTTGTTGGCCCCCAATGCCCTCAACCTGCCCGCGTGGGGTGCCTTAATGTTGACTCTCCTTGATCACAACAAAAAAGTGCACCCGGCCGGCCGGGCAGCCATTGAGAGGACAGCCATGCGGGCAAGCCGATTAACTGAAAAGCCTAGCCTTTGTTTGGCCTTGGTGGGCTGTGTCTTTGCGGCGTTGCTTGCAGGGTGCGGCAAAGAGCCGAACAACCCGCCGACCCGCAGCGAAGCAGGTGCCGCGAGGCCCGCCGACGCGGAACTCGCGCAGGTCTACGACAACAGCTGCAAGCTTTGCCATGCCAATCCGGCGGCCGGGGCGCCGCTGACCGGCGATATCAAGGCCTGGCAACCACGGGTGTTACAGGGCGCCGACACGCTGCTCGATCACGCGATCAACGGTTACAACGGCATGCCGCCGATGGGGATGTGCATGCAGTGTTCGCAAGAACAGTTCCTGGCGCTGATTGCCTTTATGTCCGGCCAGCAAATCCAATAACAAGAACGGCAGGGTGCGATTCATGACGATGGACCTGACACGGCGTCAGTTGTTGCAACGGGCGAGCGTCATTGGCGCCTTTACCGCGCTCGGCTCAACGCCGGCAGTGGCCGAGCTGCTGCGCGCGCCACGCCTGATTCCCTGGCGCAATTGGTCGGGAGGCCAGAGTTGCCTGCCGGCTGCGCGGTTGGCGCCCAAGAACCTGGATGAGTTGACGCAAGTGGTGCGCCAGGCCCCCGGCAAGATTCGTCCGGTGGGCTCGGCGCATTCCTTCAGTGCGCTGGTGCCCACCGACGGCACCTTGCTGTCGCTGAGCTATTTCACGGGTTTGCTCGATCACGATCGGCAAACGCTGCAGGCCGAGTTCGCCGCCGGCACGCCGATGTCACGCATGGGCACGCCGCTCAAGGACATCGGCCAGGCCCTGCAAAACATGGCTGACATCGATTACCAGACCCTTGCCGGCGCGATCTCGACCTCGACCCACGGTACCGGCAAGCACTTTCAATCGTATTCGGCGCATGTCTGCGGCATGCAGTTGGTGGCCGCCAACGGCGACGTGCTCGACTGCGATGCCAGCCGCCATCCTGAAGTGTTCAGTGCCGCGAGGGTGTCCTTGGGCGCGTTGGGCGTGGCCACCAGGGTGCGCCTGCAAAACCGCCCGGCGTATCGATTGCGGGAGCGCCAATGGATCGCTAAAACCGAAGAGTTACTGGAAGACCTGGACAAGAACACCCGGGAAAACCAGCACTGGGAAATGCTCGTGGTGACGCATTCCGACTACGCCTTGTCGATCGCCCTGAACGAAACCGGCGACCCGGCTACACCACTGGTCCCGGCGGATGAGGAGGGCGGCAACGAGTTTGTCACGCTGATCGAGAAGATCGACAAATACGCCAGCGACTTCCCGGACCTGCGTCGCACGATGCTCAATAACTTGCGCCACCTGGCCAGTTTCGATGACCGGGTGGGTGACTCGTTCGACATCTATGCCAACGTGCGCACGGTACGTTTCAATGAAATGGAATACTCCGTGCCGGCCGAATACGGCCCAGCCTGTTTGCGCGAGATCCTCAAACTGATCCAGGACAAGGACCTGCGCACCTGGTTTCCGATCGAGTACCGTTACGTCAAGGCCGACGACATTCCCCTGAGCATGTTCGAAGGTCGCGACAGCTGTTCGATCTCGGTCCACCAGCATTACCAGATGGATCATCACAATTTCTTCGCCGCCATCGAGCCGATTTTCTGGAAGTACAACGGCCGGCCGCACTGGGGCAAGTTGCACACGCTGAATGCGAAAAACCTGCAGCCGCTGTACCCGCGCTGGCAGGAATTCATCCAGGTGCGGCAGGCGCTCGACCCCAGCGGCAAATTTCTCAACGCGCACTTGTCATCCATTCTGGGGGTGAGCTGATGGCCGTCAATCGCCGCAATTTCTTGCTCGGCACCGCCGGTGTCGGCGCCTTGTTGGTGGGTGTCGGGGCGTGGCTGCGGCCGGGTGACCGAGGCGCGCCGTACAGCGATTACTTCCTTGCGCTGAACCGCGAACTCAAGGACCACGGCCCGATGCGACCGGTGATGCTGATCGACCTTGATCGGCTGGATCACAACATCGATGTGGTGATGCAATCGGTCAAGCGCGCCGGCAAGCACCTGCGCCTGGTGGAAAAATCACTGCCGGCACCGGGGCTTCTGGCCTACATCGCCCAGCGCGCCGGTACGCAACGGCTGATGTCGTTTCACCAACCGTTTCTCAATCATGACGCGGTGCAGTTTGCCGAGGCCGATATTCTGCTGGGCAAGCCGCTGCCGGTGCGTTCGGCCGAGTTGTTCTATCAGTCGCACAAGGGTTCTTTCGACCCTTCGAAGCAATTGCAATGGTTGCTCGATACGCCGCAACGCTTGCAGCAATACCTCGCCCTGGCTCAAGGGCTGGGCACGCGAATACGGGTGAACATCGAACTGGATGTCGGGCTGCATCGCGGTGGCGTCAGTGACCTTGGCGTACTCGGGCAGATGCTGGCGCTGATCAGCCAGCACCCGCAGCACCTGGAATTCGCCGGGTACATGGGCTACGACCCGTTCGTGGGCATGGGCGTGCCGGGGATCCTGGGCTCGCCCGAGGAGCTGTTCGCCAAGGTGATGGTGGTTTACAACCGCTGCGTCGATTTCACCCGTCAGCAATACCCCGGTTTGTGGCGCGAAGGGCTGACCCTCAATACGGCCGGCAGCCCGAGCTATCGCATGCATGAACACGAACAGCTCAGCAGCGAAGTGTCGGTGGGGACGGGGCTGCTCAAGCCCACTCATTATGATTTGCCGTCACTGGCGGAGCATGTGCCGGCCGCTTTTATCGCCACGCCGGTGCTGAAAAGCACCGGGGCTGTGAATATTCCGGCGCTGGATGGCAAGTCCAGGCTGTTTTCCTGGTGGGACACCAATCAGCGCGAGACGTATTTCATCTATGGCGGTAACTGGATGGCGGAGTTCGAATCGCCAGCGGGGTTGCAGAGCAATGGCGTGTATGGCCGCAGCTCGAACCAGGAAATGGTCAATGGTTCGGCCGCGGTGGGGCTGACGGTTGAGGACCAGGTGTTCTTGCGGCCTGCCCAGACGGAGTCGGTGTTGTTGCAGTTCGGGGATTTGCTGGCGGTTCGGGGTGGGCGGATTGTGGATAGCTGGCCGGTGTATTCCTGATGTTTTTTGGGTGATTGTCCCGACGCCTTCGCGAGCAAGCCCGCTCCCACATTTGGAATGCATTCCCCTGTGGGAGCGGGCTTGCTCCGGGCGGCGTTCCGACGAAGGCGTCAGTTCAGTCAGAACGCATAGGGAATACTGACCTTGGCCCAAAGCATTTCCCCTTCAGGCCGGTTTTCCACGTCGAACTCCTTGGCCCAGCGAATCTCCGCGCTGGCGTATTTGAGAAAGGTCCAGTGCAGCGCCGGACCAATGGCAAACACCTGGCCGCGCACCCCGTCGTTCACGTCCTGGCCATTGAACTGCACGGTGTGGCCGAACTGTTTGTCGTCGGTGGTTTGCTTGAGATAGTAGCCGTTCAATCCGAGCATCAGGTCGTCGGTGATCTTGAAACTGGCGGAATAATCGAAGTGGAAAATCTGCCCCGACTTGTAGTCGGTGTCCTTGTTTTTCTCGTTGAAACTGTAGGTGGTCTTCATCGACACCTCGGTTCTGTCCGTCGGCAGCCAGGTGAAGGAGAACAACGGTTTGTAGGTGTAGAAGTTGTTGCTGGTGTTGGCCAGGCGGTCAACGCTGTACTCGCCGGTCGGCACGGTGATTTCGATAGCGGCGCCGAGGGTCAGGTTCGGGCCCATGTCCCAGAGAATGATCGGCGCAAACGTTGTGTCACCCATGCCTTCACGGGTGTCCTGCGGCAGTCCGAACACCGAGACTTCCTGCTTGAGCCAGGGCTGCGCGATGTAGCCGGCCAGCCGGCCGCCAAACACGCGCACCGGGCTGAGGTAATCCAGGCGCGGAATGACCGCCGTGGACTCGATCTCGACGTTCGGCACCTTGCCGCCGAGCGAGCTGATATTGAGCTTCGTGGCTTTGTAGTGGTTGTAGTAGAGGTTGAACGCAACCATGTTGTCCGGAAGGCTGTCGGGCGAAAGCGGCAACACGAAAAAGCCGTCGGTGCCGGTGCCGATGTTGTCCACGCCAGTCTCGGTGGCCAGTGCCGGTTGCAGGGCGCAGACGCCGGCCAGGCCAATGACCATCAGGGGGAGTGTCGTGCGGGTCGGGATCATGGGTGTACTCATTATTATTGTTGTCGGGTTGTCCGGCATCCATACGAGGGCCGCAACATAGAAATAAGCTGTCTGTGCCCTGCAAGGCAGGGTATTGGCGGCCATTTAGGGGGACTTCTGCGGACAGTCTTTGAGCCCTGTGCTAACTTCCTTCGACATAACCGGTTACAAAAATAAGAATGCAGCTCGACCCGGAATGTATAGCCCCATGCAAATGAAAGTGATCGATCCCACCTTTGAACTGGCGCTGGTGTCGCCGTTTCTCCTGCAGACCCTGGCCGAAGTCGCCGAGCAAAAAGGCATCCACCCCGAGAGCCTGTGCCGAGGGTTGGGCTTTACCTTTGAAGACCTGCAGGACCCGGCGCAGCGTATTTCCCATCGCCAGGCCGTGGCCATGATTCAACGCGCGCTCAAGGCCTTGCCCAATCAGGGGCTGGGCTTGTGGGTCGGCGCGCAGAATGTGCTCGGCACGCTGGGGTTGTTGGGGCATGTGTTGTCGCTGTGCAAGACTCTGCGCGATGCCTTCGAACTGGGCATTCGCCATCAACACACCTCTGGCGGCATTGTCGTGTCGAGTGTGGAGGAGGCGGGGGATCGGGTGTTTATCGACGTTGAATGCCGCTTGCCGTTCGCCGACGTGCAGTTATTCGCGGTCGAGGAGTTTTTCGCCAGCCTGCTGGTGTACGGCCGGGCGCTGGTCGGGGCGGATTTCAAGCCGACGGCCGTGGAGTTCGTGCATGCCGCGCCGGACTATCTCGGCGAATATTCGCGCCTGCTGGGGCCGGACGTGCGTTTCGGTTGCCTGCAAAACCGCATGGTGATCGATGCGCATTGGCTGGACGTTCAGTTGCCCAATCACCATTCCCTGGCCCTGCGCCAGGCCGTGAAATTGCTCGAACTGGAAGCCGCGCAGGTGCACCGGAAAATGGATCTGATCCAGGCGGTGGAACGGGCGATTGCCCGGGACCTGACCGAGGGCAGCCACATCGAGAAAATCGCCGGCGACCTGAACATGAGCAGCCGCACCTTGCGCCGCCGTCTCACCGAACATGCGCTGACGTTCGAAACGCTGCTGGAACAAGTGCGCCAGGCCCGCACCATGAGCCTGCTGGCCAACCCGGACATGTCCATCGAACGCATCACCGAGGAAGTCGGCTACAGCGACGTGCGCAGCTTTCGCCGGGCTTTCAGGCGCTGGACCGGCATGAGTCCGAGTGCGTTCCGCAACGAAAGCCCCAGCGTGGTTTGATCTTCTGTGGCGAGGGGGCTTGTGTGGCGAGGGGGCTTGCCCCCGTTGGGTTGCGAAGCAGCCCCCAAAACCTGGCGACTCGGTATGACTGAAAATGCAGGGGAGCGCTACGCGCTCCAACGGGGCGGTGCGGCGATCCGACAAGCCCCCTCGCCACAGAAGCCCGCTCGCCACACAAGCCCCCTTTGCCACAGGTTCCTGGCCTCTGACGGCACACAAACCCTCGTACTCCGGTTAAACTCCATGCTCTTTTTCGAGGAGTTCATATGAGTCATTACCAGCCGGGCATTCTCGCCACCCCCGTTCCGCCTCAAGCTCGCCATATGTTCTTCGCCCTCGAATCCGTTGCTGCTCTACCGACCGCGCTCGATAACCTGCAAGGCCTGGTGGACGGCAAATCGGTGGTGGTCGGCTTCGGTGAATCCCTGGTCAAGGCGCTGGATGGGCAGATCGAAGGCCTGCGCACTTTCCCGGCACTGACTGGCGTCGGTGTCGACAATCCGTCGACCCAACACGCGCTCTGGTGCTGGCTGCACGGTGAAGACCGTGGCGAATTGCTCAACCGCAGCAACGCCATCTCGGCGGCACTGGCCCCGGCGTTGCGCCTGGTGCAGATGAACGAAACCTTTCGCCACATGACCGGCCATGACCTGACCGGCTACGAAGATGGCACCGAGAACCCCCACGACGCAGCCGCCGTGACCGCCGCCCTGGTGGGTGAGGGCGCGGACGGCACGGTGGGTGGCAGCTTCGCCGCGATCCAGCAGTGGCAGCATGACTTGAAAGGTTTCCATGGGCTGTCGGCGGATGAAAAAGACAACATCATGGGTCGCCGCTTGAGCGATAACGAAGAGATCGACGACGCGCCGGTTTCCGCCCACGTCAAACGCACCGCCCAGGAAAGCTTTGCGCCTGAAGCCTTCGTGGTGCGCCGCTCGATGCCGTGGATCGAAGGTGACCGTGCTGGCCTGATGTTCCTGGCCTTCGGTTTTTCCCTCGACGCCTTCGAAGCCCAACTGCGCCGCATGAGTGGCCTGGAAGACGGCATCACCGACGGTCTGTACCGCATCAGCCGTCCGATCACCGGTGGCTACTACTGGTGCCCGCCGCTCAAGGACGGTCGACTGGACCTGCGCGCATTGCGCGTCGGCTGAGCCGCAAGGAGTGCCTATGAACCTGGTGCGCTGGGGCATGATCGGTTGTGGCAGTGTCGCTGAACGCAAAAGCGGGCCGGCCTTCTACAAGGCGCCCGGATCGGCGTTGGTCGCGGTGATGGGCAGGCGCCTGGAAGCCGTCACCGACTACGCCACGCGCCACGGCATCGCTCGGGTCTACACCGATGCGCAGGCGCTGATCAACGATCCCGAGGTCGACGCGGTGTACATCGCCACGCCGCCCGACAGCCATCACGCCTATGCTTTGCAGGTGGCCGCGGCCGGCAAGCATTGCTGCGTGGAAAAACCGATGGCGCTGAATGCCGGACAAAGCCGTGAAATGCAGCAGGTGTTTGCCGATGCCGGGTTGCACCTGTTCGTGTCCTATTACCGACGTTCGCTGCCACGCTTCCGGCAAGTGCGGCAATGGCTGGAAGAGGGGCGGATCGGCGAGGTCCGGCACCTGAGCTGGACCCTCACCAAAGCTCCGTCGGCGGCGGATCGCGATGGCACCGATAACTGGCGCACCGACCCGGCAATTGCCGGTGGGGGTTACTTCGCCGATCTGGCCAGCCATGGCCTGGACCTGTTTCAGTACCTGTTCGGCGATATCGTCGAAGTCGCCGGGTTCACCGCGCGGCAGGCCGGTTTGTACGCGGCCGAAGATGCCGTCAGCGCCACTTGGCGGTTTGCCAGCGGGGCGCTGGGGATGGGCTGCTGGAACTTCGTTGCAGACCGTCGCGAAGACCGGGTCGAAGTGATTGGCAGCAAAGGACGGATCACCTTTTCAGTGTTCGATGAACACCCGGTCGAACTGCACGCCGACGAGCTGCACGCTGGCGAGCACCTCAGCCTGACCATCGAGCATCACGCACACATTCAGTGGCACCACGTATTGGGCATGAATGCGCATATTCGTGGCGAGGCGCAGCACCCCGCCGTGGCCGAGCAGGCGCTGAAGACCGATTGGGTGATGGACCAGATTCTCAAGCGCCACTGATTCTTCAGATCACACATAACCCCCTGTGGGAGCGGGCTTGCTCGCGAATGCGGTTCAACATTCAACATCTGAGTTGACTGACACACCGCCTTCGCGAGCAAGCCCGCTCCCACATTTGTTCTTGCTCCGCACTTCTAACCTTATGCGCATTCGGTATTTCTCAACCCTGTCATAACTTATCTAAGATCACGTCATAACTCGTTATAACAAGTGATCTGCCATGACCGACAACGTTCTATCCCTGAGCAGCGTCCCGTTGCACACCCAGCTGCGAGATGTGCTGCGCGCCCGCATCCTCGACGGCGAATACCCGCAAGACAGCCAGATGCCTTCAGAAAGCGAGCTTGGCGCGTTGTTCAAGGTCAGCCGCATCACCGTGCGCCAGGCCTTGGGCGATCTGCAAAAGGAAGGGCTGATCTTCAAGATCCACGGCAAGGGCACTTTCGTCGCCAAGCCGAAAACCTTCCAGAACGTCAGCACCCTGCAAGGCCTGGCCGAGTCCATGACCGATCGCGGCTATGAGGTGATCAACCGCCTGCGCAGCTTCAAATTCATTGCCGCCGACAAGCTCGTGGCCGAGCGTTTGCAGGTCGCCGAAGGCGAGGTCGTGGCGCAGATCAAACGTGTGCGCCTGATCAATCGCGAGCCGGTTTCCCTGGAAATCACTTACCTGCCCAAGGCCATTGGCGAGCGCCTGGAAAAAGCCGACCTGGTCACCCGCGACATTTTCCTGATCCTGGAAAACGACTGCGGCCTGGCCCTGGGGCACGCCGACCTGGCCATCGATGCGGTACTGGCCGACAGCGACCTGACCCACGCGCTGAACGTTGAACCTGGCTCGCCGATCATGCGCATCGAACGCCTGACCCACGATGTCGACGGTCGGCCGCTGGACTTCGAACACCTTTACTACCGTGGCGATGCCTTCCAGTACCGCCTGCGGATCGACCGGGAAAAAGGGGAGCAGGCATGACCCGAAGCACATTGGAGCAGGAATACGACATTGTCGTGATCGGCGGCGGCACCGCCGGCCCCATGGCGGCGATCAAGGCCAAGGAACGCAACCGCGACCTGCGGGTGTTGTTGATCGACAAGGCCAACGTCAAGCGCAGCGGCGCGATCAGCATGGGCATGGACGGCCTGAACAACGCGATCATTCCCGGCCACTCGACACCGGAGCAGTACACCAAGGAAATCACCATCGCCAACGACGGCATCGTCAATCAGGCCGCGGTGTACGCCTATGCCACCCACAGCTTCGAAACCCTCTCACAACTGGACCGCTGGGGCGTGAAATTCGAGAAGGACGAAACCGGTGACTACGCGGTGAAAAAGGTCCACCACATGGGCGCTTATGTGTTGCCGATGCCGGAAGGGCACGACATCAAGAAAGTCCTCTATCGGCAGTTGAAGCGCGCGCGGGTGAGTATCACCAATCGCCTGGTCTGCACCCGATTGCTGACGGATGAAGAGGGCGCGGTCAACGGCGTGATGGGCTTCGACTGCCGCACGGCGGACTTCCACGTGATCAAGGCCAAGGCGGTGATCCTCGCCTGCGGTGCCGCCGGACGCCTGGGGTTGCCGTCTTCGGGCTACCTGATGGGCACCTACGAAAACCCGACCAATGCCGGCGACGGCTACTCGATGGCCTACCACGCCGGGGCCGAACTGGCGAACCTGGAATGCTTCCAGATCAACCCGCTGATCAAGGATTACAACGGCCCGGCCTGCGCCTACGTCACCGGCCCCTTGGGCGGCTACACCGCCAACAACAAGGGCGAACGCTTCATCGAGTGCGACTACTGGAGCGGGCAGATGATGTGGGAGTTCCATCAGGAACTGGAAAGCGGCAATGGCCCGGTGTTCCTCAAGCTCGATCATCTGGCCGAGGAAACCATCCAGAACATCGAAGAGATCCTGCACAGCAACGAGCGTCCGAGTCGCGGCCAGTTCCACGCCAATCGCGGCACCGACTACCGCACGCAGATGGTCGAGATGCACATCTCGGAAATCGGTTTTTGCAGCGGGCATTCGGCGTCGGGGGTGTGGGTCAACGAGAAGGCCGAGACCTCGGTCAAGGGCTTGTACTCGGCGGGAGACATGGCTGCGGTGCCGCACAACTACATGCTCGGTGCGTTTACCTATGGGTGGTTCGCTGGCCACAACGCAGCGGACTTTGTCGCCGGGCGCGAGTTTTCAGCGCTGGATGCCCGGCAGATCGAAACCGAAAAACAACGGGTCTACGCACCGCTGGAGCGTGAGCACGGCCTGCCGCCAGCCCAGGTCGAATACAAGCTGCGGCGCTTGGTCAACGACTACCTGCAACCGCCGAAAGTGACCAGGAAGATGCAGATCGGCCTGCAGCGCTTCAGCGACATCCAGCGCGATCTCGACCAGATCAAGGCGCACAACGCCCACGAGCTGATGCGCGCCATGGAAGTCAGCATGATCCGCGACTGCGCCGAAATGGCCGCCCGCGCTTCATTGTTCCGCGCCGAAAGCCGCTGGGGGCTTTACCACCATCGCGTCGATCACCCGCAACGCAACGACCGCGACTGGTTCTGCCATTGCCACCTGAAGAAAGACGAAAACGGTTTGATGAGCAGTTTCAAGAAAGCCGTCGAGCCTTACATCATCCCGCTCGATGCCGACGAGATGCAGGCCTACGACCGGCTGCGGGTCGGCGCGGATGCCGCCTGAGCATCACCCAAGAGAGACTGTGAAATGGCCTATCAAGCCCAGGAAATTTTCTTCCGTTCCAACGCCCCCGTCACCGTCGACGAGGACAAATGCATCGCTCACAAAGGCTGCACCGTGTGCGTCGATGTCTGCCCGATGGACCTGCTGGCGATCAACCCGGCCACGCAAAAGGCCTACATGGCGTTCGACGAATGCTGGTACTGCATGCCCTGTGAAAAGGACTGCCCGACGGGTGCGGTGAAAGTCGAAATCCCGTACCTGCTGCGCTGAAACACTGTCCCTGTGGGAGCGGCGGTGCGACGATTCGACTTGCTCGCGAAGAGGCCGGCACAGCTGGCATCTTCATTGACTCAAAGGACGCATTCGCGAGCAAGCCCGCTCCCACAGTGGATCGAGGCCAGTCGCAAGTCCTGCATACATCAGAAAAACCTGTGGGAGCGAGCTTGCTCGCGATGAGGCCCACTCGAACAACCCAAAACGCCATCCGGCACCACCGGACGCCTGATTCAAGACACCCCTCGTTTCCCACCGCGCCCTGATCGTGGCGGAGACGAACATCCTATAAATGATTCGAGGGGAAACACTCATGATGTTGCGTGCAGCTTTGGCCGGTCTGGTACTGGCTTCATTCACCCTGTCGGCCTCGGCCGAAACCATCCGCATTGCCATCGGCACCCAGGACACCACCATCAACTGCGCCGCCGGCGGATTGTTGATTCGCGAACTTGGGCTGCTGGACAAATACCTGCCCCACGATGGCCCCTACAAGGACGCCCAATACGAGGTGCAGTGGAAAAACTTCACCAGCGGCGCCCCCCTGACCAACGAAATGGTGGCCGGCAAACTCGACTTCGGCGCCATGGCCGACTTCCCCGGCGCGTTCAACGGCGTGGCGTTCGAAACGGCGGGCAAGCACAGCCTGTTTATCAGCGTGCTGTCGGGCAGCATCAAGGGCAGTGGCAACGGCATCGTGGTACCGAGCGCATCGGGTGTGCAGTCGCTGGCAGAGCTGAAGGGCAAGACCATTTCCGTGCCGTTCGCTTCCACCGCCCATGGCATGCTGTTGCGCGCCGTCGCGGCCCAGGGCTGGGACCCGCTCAAGGACGTGAACATCATCGCCCAGCCGCCGGAAGTCGCCGGCTCCGCATTGCAGGCCGGCAAGATCGATGCTCACGCTGACTTCGTGCCCTTCGCCGAACTGTTCCCCAGCCGTGGTTTCGCCCGCAAGATTTATGACGGCGCCCAGGCCAACGCGCCGACCTTCCACGGTGCGCTGGTCGATCAGGCCTATGCGAAGAAGTACCCGGAAATCGTCGTCGCTTACCTGCGGGCGAGTATCGAAGCCAACCAGCTGCTGGCGGCTGAGCCGGAGAAATACAGCGAGTTGATCGCCAAGGTCACCGGGGTCGATGCCGAGGTCAATTATCTGTTCCATGGCCCACTCGGTGTGCAGACCCGCGACCTGAGCTGGAAGCCGGAATACCGTCAGGCCGTGGGCACCGCCATCGATACCCTCAAGTTGTTGAAGAAGGCCGATCGCGGTCTGGATCTCAACACCTTCATTGACGACCAATACATCCGCGCCGCCTTCAAGGCCTCGAACCTGGACTACAGCGCGCAACTGGCCAGTTACGGGCAGGCGCCGCTCAAGGCCGTCGATGCCGCCAGCGGCCAAACCATCACCGACTTCAGCCACGTGGCGGAAATCTGGGTGCGCGGCGAGCCTAAAGTCCGCCAGTACGCCTCGGCGCAAGCGGCGTTTGCCGCGCTGGCCAGCCTCAAGCAGGAAGGCCGGAGCATCCGCGCGGTGTACGCCCAGGCCAGTGACAGCGGGATCAAGCTGCTGGCGGATCAGGCGTGGTTTGCCACCGACGGGAAAGGGCAATTGAGCGCGTTCCTGCTCAAAGGCCAGGCCCAACAGTTCGCCACGGCGCAGGGCGGCAAGGTCCTCGACTTCACTGATGCCACTGCCCAGGCCGTGGCTGTTCGCTAATCCCAAGTACCCCTCGGGCAAATGTGGGAGCGGGCTTGCTCGCGAATGCGGATCAACATTCAACATCTGAGTTGACTGAAACACCGCTTTCGCGAGCAAGCCCGCTCCCACAGAGATCTTGGTTGTGAGGAGGAATTGTGTACCTATCATCTATACGCTGGATCCCCAGAGCCGCATCCTTGCTGCTCTGCCTGCTGTTCTGGCAACTCGCCGCCAGCCACCACTGGAACCTCGGCCTGGTGACCTTCGCCAACGTCCCGACACCCGTGGCGGTCATTGAAGCCGCCCTCGGCCTCGGCGACTCGGGCAAGCTCGCCCAGCACCTGGGCAGCAGCCTCGGCCGGGTGTTCGCCGGTTACCTCGCGGCGCTGATCATTGGTGTGGCCCTGGGCCTGGCCATCGGTCGCTCGAAATGGGCCGAAGATCTCTTGCTGCCGCCCCTGGAAGTGCTGCGCCCGATCCCGGCAGTGGCGTGGATTCCCCTGGCGATCCTGATGTTTCCCTCGTCGGAACTGTCGATGGTGTTCATCACCTTCACCGGCGCATTGTTCCCGATCCTGCTCAACACCGTGCACGGCGTCGAAGGCGTCGATCCACGGCTGATCGCCTCGGCGAAAAGCCTCGGGGCAGGGCGCCGGGCAATCCTGCTGGAGGTCGTTCTTCCGGGCGCTGCGCCTAGCATCATCACCGGCCTGGCCATCGGCATGGGCACCTCGTGGTTCTGCCTGGTGACGGCGGAAATGATCTCCGGCCAATTCGGCATCGGCTATTACACCTGGGAGTCCTACACCATCCAGAACTACGCCGACATCGTCGTCGGCATGTTGCTGATCGGCGTGCTCGGGATGGGCAGCAGCCTGTTGATCAAGCGTCTGGGCGGGCTTTTCACGCCTTGGCATCGACCACGAGGAAAAGCCTGATGAGCGTTTTTCAACACCTGGAAGGGCGTATCGACATTCGCGGGCTGTCAATCAGCCTGGGCGAGGGGGGCGCGGCTTTCGAAGCGGTACAGGGCCTCGACTGCCAGATCGAGCCAGGGCAGTTCGTGTGCATTCTCGGGCCGTCCGGTTGCGGCAAGTCCACCTTGCTCGGCGCCCTGGCCGGCCACCTGCAACCGCGCACCGGCACGCTGAATGTCGATGGCGCAGCGGTGTCGGGCCCATCGCCCCAGCGCGGCATGGTGTTCCAGCAGCACACACTGTTTCCTTGGTGCACGGTGCGTGACAACGTCGCCTTCGGCCTGAAAATGCGTGGCGTCGGCAAGGCCGAACGGCACAAGGCGGCGGATGAAATCCTCGCCCTGGTGGGCCTCGAAGGTTTTGCCGGGCGCTGGCCCGACCAGCTCTCCGGCGGCATGCAGCAACGGGTGGAAATCGCCCGGGTGCTGGTCAACCGTCCGCGCCTGTTGTTGATGGACGAACCCTTTGGCGCCCTCGATGCCCTGACCCGGTTGAACATGCAGGAACTGCTGCTGGACATCTGGACGCGCATCCGCACCACCGTGGTGTTTGTCACCCATGACATCGACGAAGCGCTGTTCCTCGCTGATCGCCTGTTGGTCATGAGCTCGCGCCCCGGGCGAATCATCGAAGACCTGCGCCTGGACTTCCCCAGGCCGCGCAGCACGGAACTGATGACCCGCCCTGAATTCTCGCACCTCAAGCGCCATTGCCTCGAACTCCTGCGCCACGAAGACGGTCGGCAACTGCCACGCTTGAATCCGCTCGGTCTTCCCCCTGAAAACAAACTGCCGCGATTTGCCCTATGACCTCACTATTCGATGTAACCGATAACGACGACATTCTTGCCCTGCAACCGCGCCTGACCGATGACGACCCCGGCATACGCCGGATCGCGCTGATCGAACTGGCCGATCTCGAGGAGCCGGATGGCCTGCTGTGGTTGATCGATCGAATGGCCGAAGACCCGATTGCCGACGTTCGCGCCGAAGCCGCGCGGTTGCTGGAAGCCTGGGAGGATGAGCCCGTGGTCGAGGCGTTGTGCCAGGCGCTGACGGATCCATCCCCGGCGGTGCAGGCGGCCGCAGCGCAGAGCCTTAGCCTGCTCAAGAGTGAAGCGGCGGGCCGGGTCATTCTGCCGTGGACCGGGCACGCCGACAGCGGCGTACGCATCGCCGCGTTCAGGGCGTTGCGCGAGTTGCGTTGCCCCGATGCCGCCGATGCGGCTGCCCGGGCATTGGACGATGAAAGCGCCAGCGTGCGTCGCGAGGCGGTGGGCGTGCTCGGCTGGCTCAAGCAACTCGATGCCTTGCCGGCCCTGGCGCGGTTGGCCAGCGCTGACCCGGACACTGAAGTTCGGCGTGCCGCCACCGGGGCGTTGGGCCTGGCGTCTGACGCGCAGGTGCTGCCGGCCCTGCGCCAGGCCTTGCGCGACGCTGCCTGGCAAGTCCGCGAAGAAGCCGCCACCACCCTGGGCAAGGTCGGCCACCTCGACGCCGGCCCGGCCCTGATCGACGCCTTGGGCGACGATTACTGGCAAGTGCGTCTGCGCGCCACCCGCAGCCTCGGTCGCTTACGTTATGGACCGGCGATCGATGCGTTGATCGACACCCTCGGCCACCGCATCAGCAACCTGCGCAAGGAAGCCGCGTTGGCCCTGGGCGAATTGAGCGACCCACGGGCCATAGCGGCATTGCAGGCCGCGCAGGACGACGGCGACCCGGAAGTGCGCAAGGCCGTGCGCATTGCCTTGAGTCAACTGCAATGAATCCGCTGGCGGTGGGTAATTCTCGAAGCAAACAGCAGTTGCGACTGAACTGGCCGGATGGTCGCGAACAGGTGTTGGACCATGCCGAATTGCGTCGCCAGTGCCCGTGTTCGCAGTGCCGGGCGTTTCGCATGCGGGGAATGGTGCCGATGGTTGATGGGCGGGTCCGGGTTATTGAATTGCACTCGCAGGGGTACGGACTGCAACTGGTGTTCAGTGATGGGCATGAGCGGGGGATTTATCCGTGGGCTTATCTGGCACGACTCACCTCTTGAGTCACTGAAATCCAATGTGGGAGCGAGCTTGCTCGCGATGAGGCCCGGTCAGTCGATACACATGTTGAATGAAAGACCATCGCGAGCAAGCTCGCTCCCACAGGTCACTGGTCCTGCCACCAGATGATTGACGGTCCTTGCCAGGCAAAAGCCAAAAGAGTACAAATGTACTCCATGACGACTCTGACTCCCCGCCGTACCGCCATCCTGACCTTTATCCGCGATCGCATCGCCGAGCACGGTCAGCCTCCGAGCCTCGCTGAAATCAGCGAGGCGTTCGGTTTTGCCTCCCGTAGCGTGGCGCGCAAGCATGTGCTGGCGCTGACCGAAGCCGGGTTTATCGAGGTCAACCCGCATCAGGCCCGGGGCATTCGCCTGCTCGGGCAGCCGCCGCGTCCCGAGTTGCTGGACATTCCGGTGCTCGGCCGGGTGGCGGCCGGTGCGCCGATCGGGGCCGATGCGGAGGTCCATAGCCGCTTGCTGCTCGATCCGTCGATCTTTTCGCGGGTGCCGGACTACATGCTGCGGGTCCGGGGTGACTCGATGATCGAGGACGGCATTCTCGATGGCGATCTGGTGGGCGTGCACCGCAACCCCGAGGCGCTCAATGGCCAGATCGTCGTGGCGCGGCTCGACGGCGAAGTCACCATCAAGCGCTTCGAGCGGGTCGGCGATGTGGTTCGCCTGCTGCCACGCAACCCGGCCTACCGGCCGATCATTGTCGAGGCCGACCGGGACCTGGCCATCGAAGGCGTGTTCTGTGGCCTGGTGAGGCAAGGCTGATGGGTGCCGTCGTTGCGCTGGATACGCTGTTCAATGGCGGCCAGGTCTGGAAGGGCCGGCCTGCGCCACCGGCCGCCAGCCCGCAACCCACCGGGCATGCCGCGCTGGACGCCGCATTGCCCAGCGGAGGCTGGCCGGAGGCGGCGCTGACGGAAATCCTCTTGGCCGGGCAGGGCGTGGGCGAGTTGCAACTGGTGTGGCCGACGCTGGCACGGCTGTCGGCGGCGGGCGAGCGCATCGTGCTGGTGGCGCCGCCTTATGTGCCGTATCCCCAGGCGTGGCAGGGTGCCGGGGTCGATCTGCGTCAGCTGTCGATCATCCAGGCCAGCGAGCGCGATGCGCTGTGGGCCGCGGAACAATGCCTGCGTTCTGGCAGTTGCGGCGCGGTGCTGTGCTGGCCGCACAAGGCCGATGACCGCGCCTTGCGCCGCTTGCAGGTGGCGGCGGAAACCGGCCAGACCCTGGCCTTCGCCTATCGCCCCCTCAGTGAAGCGATCAACCCTTCGCCGGCGGCCCTGCGCATTGCCATCGATGCCCGACCGGTACAACTGCGCGTGCTCAAGTGCCGCGGCGGCCTGGTCCGTTCGGCGCCGATTGCCTTCGCCGTAGGGCATTGAGGTTGCCATGCGCTGGGTCTGCATTGTTTTCCCGCAATTGGCGCTGGACGCGGTATTGCGTCAGCGCGCCGATCCCGATGAGCCCCTGGCGTTGTTGACCGGCCCGGCTCAGCGCCGGGTGCTGCAGGCGGTTAACGACGCGGCGCGGGCGCTGGGGTTGCGTCCCGGTCAGTCCATGAGTGCGGCACAGGCCTTGAGCAAAGGCTTTGCCACGGCTGAATACGACGCCGCCGACATCGAACACTGGCAGCAGTTTCTCGCCGCCTGGGCCTATCGCTTCAGCTCCCAGGTCAGCGTGCATTACCCCCGGGCCGTGGTATTCGAGATCGAATCCAGCCTCGGTTTGTTCGGCGCCTGGCCGCAATTCGAAGCGCTTTTGCGCCGTGAGCTCGGTGAGCTGGGGTTTCGGCACCGCATCGTGGCCGCGCCCAACCCGGTGGCGGCGCGGGTGCTGGCCAACGCCTATGACGGTCTGGTGGTGCCGGACGATCAAGCCTTGCAGCATCACCTGGGGCAAATGCCTGTCGACCGGATCGGCCTCGAAACCTCGGTCGCCACGGCCTTGTCACGCATGGGCTTGCGCACCTTGAGCCAGGTGCAGGCGCTACCCCGGCATAGCCTGGCCCGGCGTTTCGAGGCTCAGGTGCTCAAGCATCTGGATGCCCTGTCGGGTTTGCGGCGGCTGGCGCTGGCGTTTTACCTGCCGCCGGATCGCTTCGATGTGCGGATCGAGCTCAATTTCGATGTGCAGTCCCATCAAGCCTTGCTGTTTCCGTTGCGCCGGTTGACCGGCGACCTGTCGGCGTTCCTCTGTGGTCGCGACAGCGGCGTACAGCGTTTCGACCTGCATCTGGAACATGCCGGGTTGCCGGATACGCTCATCAAGGTCGGCCTGCTCAGCGCCGAGCGCGATCCGGCGATGCTCTTCGAACTGGCCCGGGGGCGGCTGGAGCAAGTCCAGGTCGAGGCGCCGGTGCGCGGCTTTCGCCTGCGCGCCGAGGATTTGCCGACCTTCGTGCCCCAGTATCAGGAACTGTTCGACGATCGCCCGCAGCAGTCCTTGCCCTGGGAGCAACTGCGCGAACGCCTGCGTGCACGGCTGGGGGATGACGCGGTACATGGCCTGCGCTTCCAGGCCGATCACCGCCCCGAGTGTGCATGGCAGGCCAGTGCCGACAGCCAGCCTTGCGTGGTGCCGGCCGCGGTGAAACGGCCGGGCTGGCTGCTGACTGAACCGCTGGCCGTGCATCAGGGCTCGGCGCGGATCCTCATGGGGCCGGAACGCATCGAGTCCGGTTGGTGGGACGGTGACGACGTACGCCGTGACTATTACCTGATCGAAACCCGTGCAGGCCAACAGGGCTGGGCCTACCGGGCGGTCGGTGAGGACGGCCCGCTGTGGTTGCAGGGCTGGTTCGCATGAGCATCGACTATGCCGAACTGCACTGCCTGTCGAACTTCAGCTTCCAGCGCGGTGCCTCCAGTGCCCTCGAGCTGTTCCAGCGCGCGAAAAAACAGGGTTATCAAGCCCTGGCGATCACCGACGAATGCACCCTGGCGGGCATCGTGCGCGCCTGGCAAGCGGCGAAGTCCGTGGCGTTGCCGCTGATCATCGGCAGTGAAATACGCATCGAGAACGGTCCGAAACTGGTGCTGCTGGTGGAGAGCCTCGAGGGCTATCAGGCGCTGTGCCGATTGATCACCCGCGCCCGGCGGCGAACGCAGAAAGGCCAGTATCAGGTGCTGCGCGAAGACTTCAGCGAACCGCTGCCGGGCCTGTTGGCGTTGTGGGTTCCGGACGCTGTCGATGCCTTTGAACAGGGGCGCTGGCTCAAACAGGTCTTCGCCGAGCGCGTGTGGCTGGCGGTGCAGTTGCACCGCGGTCAGGACGATGCCCGGCGCCTGAACGATCTGCTGAGCCTGGCCAGGGAGTTGCGTATTGCGGCCGTGGCCAGTGGCGATGTGCACATGCATGCTCGCGGCCGGCGCGCCTTGCAGGACACCATGACCGCGATCCGTCATCACCTGCCGGTGGCCGATGCCGGGTTGCGCCTGCATCCCAACGGCGAACGCCATCTGCGCAGCCTGGACGTGCTGGGGGAACTTTATCCGCCCGGCTTGCTGGCAGAAACGCTGAACATCGCCCGGCGCTGCACCTTTGATCTTGGCCAGTTGCGTTATCAATATCCTCGCGAACTGGTGCCAGAAGGGCACAGCGCAGAGTCCTGGCTGCGGGCGTTGACCGAGCGCGGCATGCGCGAGCGATGGCCCGACGGTGCAAGCGAAAAGGTTCGCGGGCTGATCGACAAGGAGCTCGGGCTGATCGCCGAGCTGGGTTATGAAAGCTATTTCCTGACCGTTCAGGACATCGTCGCCTTCGCCCGGCGCGAGAAGATTCTCTGCCAGGGCCGAGGCTCTGCGGCCAACTCGGCGGTGTGTTTCGCCTTGGGCATCACCGAGATCGACCCCGAGCGAATGAACATGCTGTTTGAGCGCTTTCTCTCCAGGGAGCGCAACGAGCCACCGGATATCGATGTGGACTTCGAGCACGAACGCCGCGAAGAAGTCTTGCAGTACGTGTTCCAGCGCTATGGTCGGACCCGCGCGGCACTGACAGCCGTGGTCAGCACTTACCATGCGGCCGGTGCGGTGCGTGATGTGGCCAAGGCGTTGGGTTTGCCGCCAGACCAGATCAATGCCCTGGCCGATTGCTGTGGTCACTGGAGTGATGAAACGCCGCCCGTGGAGCGCCTGCGTGAAGGCGGTTTCGACCCTGAAAGCCCGGTGTTGCGCCGGGTGTTGAGCTTGACGCAGCAACTGATCGGCTTCCCCCGGCATCTGTCCCAGCACCCCGGCGGCTTCGTCATTTCCGAGCAGCCGCTGGATCACCTCGTGCCGGTGGAAAACGCCGCGATGGCCGAGCGCACTATCATCCAGTGGGACAAGGACGATCTCGATGCGGTCGGGTTGCTCAAGGTGGATATCCTGGCCCTGGGCATGCTCAGCGCGATTCGTCGCTGTTTCGACTTGCTGCGCCGTCATCGCAACCGGGACTTGAGCCTGGCAACGGTGCCCTCCGAGGATTCACAGACCTACGACATGATCGGTCGTGCAGACACCATCGGCGTGTTCCAGATCGAGTCCCGGGCGCAAATGTCGATGCTGCCCAGGCTCAAGCCCCGCAAGTTCTATGACCTGGTGATCGAGGTGGCCATCGTTCGCCCCGGACCTATCCAGGGCGGCATGGTGCATCCGTACCTGCGTCGTCGAAACAAGGAAGAGCTTGAAACCTACCCCTCCGAAGAGTTGCGGGAGGTGTTGAAACGCACCCTTGGCGTTCCTCTGTTTCAGGAACAGGTGATGCAGATCGCCATCGTCGCCGCCGACTACAGCCCCGGCGAGGCCGACCAGCTACGCCGCTCCATGGCTGCCTGGAAACGCCACGGCGGGCTCGAACCGCACAAGGATCGACTGGCCGCCGGCATGAAGAAAAAAGGCTACACGCCGGAGTTCGCCGCGCAGATCTTCGAGCAGATCAAGGGTTTTGGCAGCTACGGTTTTCCCGAGTCCCACGCGGCCAGTTTTGCCTTGCTGACTTACGCCAGTTGCTGGTTGAAATGCCACGAGCCGGCGGCCTTCGCTTGTGCGCTGATCAACAGTTGGCCGATGGGGTTCTACAGCCCGGACCAGATTCTGCAGGACGTCCGGCGCCATCATTTGCAGGTTCGCCCGGTGGACGTGCGCACCAGCGACTGGGATTGCAGTCTGGAACCGATCAGCGGTGCGCAACCGGCGATTCGCTTGGGGCTACGCATGATCAAGGGCTTTCGCGAGGACGATGCCCGACGCATCGAGGCGGCACGCTCCAAAGGGGCGTTTGCCGACATTGCCGACCTCGGCGAACGGGCGCGACTCGATGCCCGCGCCCAGGAGCAACTGGCCGATGCCGGCGCGTTGCGTGGCCTGGCCGGCGACCGGCATCGGGCACGTTGGGAAGTGGCCGGGGTACAAAAGCAGCTGGGTTTGTTTGCCGGCCTGCCGAGCCGGGAGGAGGACGCGGTGTCGTTGCCAATGCCCACTGTGGGCGAGGACCTGCAGGCCGATTACGCCAGTGTCGGCACCACCCTCGGGCCGCATCCGTTGGCCCTGTTACGCGGTGAGTTGAAGGCGCGGCGCTGCCGCAGTTCGAAGGAGTTGCTGGACGTCGAGCACGGTCGGCCAGTCAGCGTTGCCGGGCTGGTCACCGGCCGACAACGCCCGGCCACCGCCAGCGGCGTGACGTTCGTCACCCTTGAGGACGAGTTCGGCAACGTCAACGTGGTGGTGTGGCGCGACCTGGCCGAGCGTCAGCGCCAGGTGCTGGTCGGCTCGCAGTTGCTCAAGGTCGATGGGCGCTGGGAGAAAGAGGGTGAGGTCCGGCATCTGATAGCCGGACGCTTGAGTGATTTGAGCCCGCTACTGGACGGTATCAGTGTGCGCAGTCGCGATTTCCGCTGACGACGCGTTCCCCTGTAGGAGCGAGCTTGCTCGCGATGAACCTGAGAGCGCCGCGGGGTGTCAGGTTACCAGCGGTATTGTTGACGACCATCGCGAGCAAGCTCGCTCCTACAGGTTTTGTGCAATCTCTGGTTATTTGGTGGCAGGCCAAAACCGTTCCCCACCCCCCGGCGCATCCGTCCAGGCCTGCAACGAGCGTGTCGGCAAGTCGAAGTAATCCCGCGTACGCGCATAGCCATGCCCGCCCATGCGTCCGATCGCATCCAGCCCCAACTGGTCGATGTACAGGGTTTTCGGATCGATCAGTTCGTCACGCACATGGGCCATCAGCACCTCACCAAAGATAATCTCCCGGGATTGGCCGATGGACAGGGCCATCATCCGCCGGCACTCCAGCGCCACCGGAGCTTCGCCGATGCGCGGGCATTTGACCGTGGTGCCGGGGATGGCGGTGAGGCCGGCGGCGGTCAGTTCATCGAAACCGGGGGCGAAGGGCACGGCGCAGACGTTCATGGCTTCCACCAAGGCATCGCTGACGATGTTCACGGTGAATTCCTGATTGAGCTGGATATTGCGAGTGGTGTCCTTGGGGCTTTGGTCGCCGTAGTTTTCCACGCCCAGGGCGAGGATCGGTGGATCGGCGGAAAGCGCATTGAAGAAGCTGAACGGTGCCGCGTTGATCCGGCCTTCGCCGTCGACGGTGGTGACCAGGGCTATCGGCCGTGGCACGACGCTGCCGATCAGGATCTTGTATTTGTCCCGTGGGCTCAATGTGCTGAAGTCGAAGCTTTGCATGGGCAGAAATCTCTAGAGAAGTGGATCAATCGCGCTCAGTGGCGCCTGTGCGCTGTAGTCGTCGGCGAACGGGATGGCGGGCTGGAACAGGCTTTTCCAGTCCGGTTGGCCAAAGGCCCGGTCGCTGTGGCTGCGCATCAATTTTTCGAATTGGCGTTGGGCCTGGCCTTGCAGGGCGGGGTAGTCGAGGCCCTCGACCTGGCCGTCCCGCATCACGCAGCGGCCGTCGATGTAGCTGGCGATACAGTCGTCACCGCGACCGGCCAGAACAAGATTTTTCAGTGGATCGAATAGCGGCCCCAGGTGCATCCCGCGCAGGTTGAACACGGTGATGTCGGCCTTGGCCCCGGGCGCCAGGCGTCCGAGATCGTCGCGGTCCAGTGCCTTGGCACCGCCGAGGGTCGCGGCGTTGTACAGGTCCAGCGTGCTGGTCAGATCGTTACCGCCTTCCATAAGGCGAGCGATGTTCAGGCCCTGGCGCATGTTGTCCAGCAAGTCCGCCGGCCAGGTGTCGGTGCCCAGGGCGAAGTTGATGCCTTTGGCCCGATAGCGACCAAACGAATTCAGCGCCTCGCCGTCCCGGGCAAACACCACCGGGCAATGCACCAGGCTTGCGCCACCATCCACCACCCGTTGCAGGTCGTCATCGCCGCGGGTGTAGATGCCGTGGGGCAGCAGGCTGCGCGGGGTCAAAAGCCCAAGCTGCTGCAGCCAGCCCAGTGGCGAGGTGTCGCGCAGTTGCTCGACCATCGCCACTTCACCGAGGCCTTGGCAGCAGTGCAAACGCATCGGTGCGTTGAGTTCGCGGCTCAGCGCGGCGGTGCGTTGCAGCAACGCCGGGGTGCAGGTCTGGATGCGATCGGGCAGCAGTGCACCGCGAATCAGGCCGTTGTGCGCGCCGTCGAAATCCCGGAAAAACCGCTCGGCGGCGTCGAGCCCGGCCATGCCCCGGGCTTCGTCCCAGTGGTGCGCCAGGGTTCCATCGGCCTGCCAGTAACTCATGCCGCTCATGTAGCAGGGACCGAGGTAAGTGCGTAGCCCCAGTTCGGCGGCCACACCTGCGACCGCCGCAAATTCGTCGTAGGTCTCGGCCCACTCGCGGTAATACATCGACGTGATCGGCATGGCCGTGGTGATGCCGTTGCGGATCAGTTGGGTGAAGGCGTAGCGGTATTTGAAGACTTCTTCTTCGGGGCTGTAGCTTTCCCGCGATCCACGCGCCAGATACTGCGCCGACCACATCCGGCCCATGTCGCGCTCGTCGCCGTTGTCCAGGGTCAGCACCGTGGAATCGAGATCGCCCAAGGCATCCAGATCGATGAAGCCGGGACCGATCAGCGCATTACCGTAATCAACCCACTGATCCACCGGCCCCGCATAACCACGCCCGACAAACTCGATGCGCGCGCCTTCGAACACCACTTCGCCATCGCGCCACAGCACATGCCGCGTGCCGTCGAAGCCGACCACGCAACTGGCCCGCAAGCCGATGCGCTTCACAGACGGCTTTCCAGCAAACGGCCACCCGCAGCAATCAACTGACCCGCGCGATAGACCTGACGCAGCGGCCGTGAAACCACCGCCTCACCCAGTGTTTGTACCGGCATCAACAGGAAGTCCGCCGGCTGGCCAATCTCCAGGCGATTGGCTTGGCAACCCAGCGCCTGGGCGCCGTTGACGGTCGCCGCCTCGAACGCTGTCGCCAGTTCTTTGTCCTTGTTCAAGTCGAAGCGGAACGCCAGCAACATCGCCCGCTCCAGCATGTCGCCGTTGCCCATGGGCGACCAGGCATCACGAATACCGTCCGAGCCCAGGCACACATTCACGCCGGTTTCGCGCAGGGCCAGGAACGGCGGCACCGCGCAATCGGCCGGGGCCGAGCTCATCAGCGAAATGCCCAATGTGGCCAGACGTTCGGCCACCGGTTTGACCTGGCTCCACGGCAACATCCCCAGGCAGTACGCGTGGCTGATCATCACCTGGCCTTGGCGGCCGAAGCGCTCGGTGTAGTCGGCAATCAGGGCGATCTGCCACAGCCCCAGCTCACCTTTGTCATGCAGGTGAATGTCGACGCCCCGGTCGAATTCGCTGGCCAGTTTGAAGACGAAATCCAGTTGTGCGACAGGGTCGTTGTCGATACCGCACGGGTCCAGCCCGCCGACGTTCTCCACGCCCAGAGCCATGGCTTCGCGCATCAGTTCGGCGGTGCCGGGGCGACTGATCAGGCCGGTTTGCGGGAACACCACCAGTTGCAGGTCGATCAGGTCGCGGTAGTTTTCACGCAGTTGCTGCATGGCCTCGACATGCCGCAGGCCAAATTCCGGGTCGATGTCGACGTGGCAACGCATGGTCAGCGAGCCGCGGGCGATGCAGTTTTCCAGCAGGGCGCCGGCCCGTTGCGCAATCGGTGTGGTGACTTCACGCAGGATGCGCCGTTCGTTGGCGATGTAGTCCTTGAGGGTCGGGCCGGCACTGTTGGGGCGCCAGGGCTGGCCCCAGAGGGTTTTGTCCAGGTGCACGTGGCTTTCCACCAGGGCGGGGGTGAGCAACTGGTTCTGGCCGTCGATGTCGGTGGCCGACAGGGCTTCGTTCGAAGCGGGTCGGCGTTGGCTGAAGCGGCCGTTTTCGATCAGCAGGTCTTCGGCGGTGGCGCCGTAGGGGCGCACGTTGCGCAGCCAGCGGGGTTGGGTCATGAGTAACCTCAATGAATTCTGTGGTGTCTGTGTTGGCCTCTTCGCGAGCAAGCCCGCTCCCACATATCCGTGTGAACACTGGAGATCCCTTGTGGGAGCGGGCTTGCTCGCGAAGGCCGCGACGCGGTTTCAAGTCAGACGATCAGCCCTTGAGCTTGGCCCAAATGCGGTCCTGCAGCTCCCGCGCCTTGTTGCTGCATTCCTTTTCCGGGCGCAGGCGCGCGGCGAATTCGTCGGGCATGTTGATGGCGTCCATCACCCGCCATTTGGCGTCGATCAGCTTGTCGCTCTGGATGCCGTTGGCGTAGGCGATGGCGTTGGACACGGCGGCGGCGTTCTCCGGTTTCATCATCCAGTCGATGAAGATCTTCGCGTTGCCGGGGTGTGGCGCGCTTTTCGGTACGGCGAAGTTGTCCTGGAACATCGCCAGGCCTTCCTTCGGATACACGTATTTGATCGTGCTCTTCTGCAAGGTGGCCCGCGCGGTGGAACCGTTCCAGTTCTGCATCATGATCACTTCACCGCTGGCCATGCGGTCGACGGTGTTGTCCGAGCTGTACATCTTCAGGAAGGGTTTCTGTTTTTGCAGCAGTTCGAGGATGCGCTTGGCGTCCTGCGGGTTTTCGCTGCACTCGTCGACATTCAGGTAGTGACTGGCGGCGTTGATCACGCTGCTGGAGGTGTCGAGGGCGGCGAGCTGACCTTGCAGTTCCTTGCGCGGCTCGAAGAACTCTTTCCACGAGTCGTCGAGCTTGCCGCCGGGCACCCGGGCGCTGTCATAGGAGAACCCGGTGGTGCCCCACAGGTACGGTGCCGAGAACTTGCGGCCGGGGTCGAAGCTCGGGTCGCGGAACGCCGGCTTGACGTACTGGAAGTTGGGCAGGGCCGAGGCGTCGATTTCCAGCAGCAGGTCCTGGTTGATCAGGGTGCGCATGATCGATTGCGACGGCACGATCACGTCGTACGCCGCGCCGCCGGCCTGCAACTTGGCCAGCAGGGTTTCGTTGCTGTCGTAGCCGTCCATGGTGACCTTGATCCCGGTCTCCTTTTCGAACTTGGCCAGCAGTTCCACCGGGTAGTAGTCGGTCCAGTTGTAGAAGAACAGTTCCTTGGGCTCGGCGGCCTGGGCGCTGAACGCCGTGAACGCGGTGAAGCAACTCAAGGCCAGACCGGCAACGGCGAAACGCATGCTTTTCACTTTCTTGCTCATATAGAAGTCTCCAGGCTTATTGTTGTTTGCCGCGCTGTCCCAGCCAGAAGGCCAGCACTACCAGCACGATGGAAATCACCAGCATCAGGGTCGAGATCGCGTTGATCTCCGGTGTTACGCCGGCCTTGATCGCCGAGAAGATGTACACCGGCAGGGTGGTCGAACCGGGACCTGCGACGAAGAAGGTCATGATGAAATCGTCGAGGCTGACCACGAACGCCAGCACCGAACCGGACAGCACCGCCGGCCACAGCAGCGGCAAGGTCACCCGGCGAAACACCTGCCAGGGGTTGGCGTACAGGTCGTTCGCCGCTTCCAGCAGGCTCTTGTCCAGGTCGTTGAGCCGCGCGCGGATCGGCAGGTAGGCGAAGGGAATGCAGAAGCCGATGTGCGCGACGATCACCGTCAGCAGACCGAGCTTGATCCCCAGTGCCATGAACAGCAGCAGGGTGGCCACGGCGGTGACGATCTCCGGCAGGATCAGTGGCAGGTTGATCCCGCCCTCGACCATTTTCTGTCCGTAGAACGGCCGGTAGGTCGCCAGTGCCGCGAGCAGGGCAATCGCCGTGGCGCAGACCGTAGCGATGCTGGCGACGATGATCGAGTTGAGCGCCGCGGTCTGGATCGACGGGTTGGCCAGGATTCGCCCGTACCAGTCGAACGAGAACTCGGTCCACACCGTCGCCGAGCGGTTGGCGTTGAAGCTGTAGGCGATCAATACAAAGATCGGCAGGTACAGGTAGGCCAGCATCAACAGGCTGACTTCACGGGTCAGGGGCAGTTTCTTCAGGTGCAGGGCGATCATGCTTGTGCTCCCGGGCGTTGGGTCTTGGCGGCTTTGCGGCTATAGAGGGCGTAGAGCACCAGGGACAGCAACATGATCCCCAGCAACAGGAACGACAGCGAACTGCCCAGCGGCCAGTTGCGCGCGGTACCGAACTGCTGCTGGATCAGGTTGCCGATCATCAGCGTCTTGCCGCCGCCAAGGATCGCCGGGGTAATGAAGGCTCCCAGGCTTGGCACGAACACCAGCAAGGCACCTGCGATCACCCCCGGCATCGACAGTGGCAGGATGATCCGCCGCAACGCGTGCCAGCGATTGGCACCCAGGTCATAGGCGGCTTCCACCAGACGCCAGTCGAGTTTTTCCAGGGTCGAGTAGATTGGCAGGATCATGAACGGCAGGAAGCTGTAGACCAGGCCGACGCTGACCGCGAAGTCGTTGTAGAGCAGGGTGATGCCACCGGCCTGGGGGAACAGCGCGTTGAGGCTCTGGGCGACCCAGCCGTGCTCGCGCAGGATGATCAGCCAGGCGTAGTTGCGGATCAGCAGGTTGGTCCAGAACGGGATGGTGATCAGCAACACCATCAGGTTGCGTCGACGGGGTGTCAGGCTCGACATCCACAACGCCACGGGGAAGCCGAACAGGAAACACAGGACCGTGGTGCCACCCGCCTGGAACACCGAACGCAGCAATGCCTGGGCGTAGACCCAGTTCAGTTCCAGTTCGCCGTCGAAACCTTCCTGGAAAAACAGTTGCACGTAGCTTTGCAATTGCCAGTCGGCCTGCCAGTCGACGCCGCCATAGACGTTGCGCGGCAGCAGGCTGATGTAGCCCATGATGCCCAGCGGAATGGCGATCAGGGCCAGCAGGGTCAGGACCACCGGGCTGAGCAACAGCGCGCGGTTGAGGGCTGGGGAAGTGCTGCTGACGCTCATCTCAGGCCTCCATCAACAGGCAGGCGTGGGGCGGCAGGTTGACCGCGACGCGATCACCCACCACCCGACCGTGGTTCAGGCCTTCGTTGTTCTCGCGCAGCATGACCTTGATGTCGTTGTTCAGGCGGCATTGATAGAGCGTGGCCGTGCCGACATACAGCACGGCCTCGATCACACCGCGCAGGTGATGCGGCTGCGTCGGCTCGACCAGTTGCGAACGCTCGGGGCGGAAAGCCAGTTGCACCTTGCTGCCGTCAAAGCCATGGGCCGGGCAGGGGATTTCCACGGGCATGCCGTTGGGCACGAAGAGCTTTTCGTTCTGTTGGCCACGTTTGATATGGCCGGGAAGGAAGTTGATGTCGCCGATGAATTGCGCGACGAACTGGTGTTGCGGCCGTTCGTAGATTTCATTGGGCGAGCCGATTTGCAGGATCTTGCCGGCGGACATCACGGCGATGCGATCGGACAGGGTCAGCGCTTCTTCCTGATCGTGGGTGACGAAAATGAAGGTGATCCCGGCTTCTTTCTGTACGCGCTTGAGTTCGACCTGCATTTCCTTGCGCAGCTTGAGGTCCAGGGCCGACAGCGGTTCGTCCAGCAACAGCACTTTGGGTTTTGGCGCCAGGGCCCGGGCCAGAGCCACCCGTTGCTGTTGGCCGCCGGACAGCTCGGCCGGTTTACGCTTGGCCAGGTGCTGCATTTGCACCAGCGCGAGCATCTCATCGACCCGCTGCGGAATCAGTTTGCGATCAAGGCCCTGCATCTCGAGGCCGAAGGCGATATTCTGCGCAACACTCATGTGCGGAAACAGCGCGTAACTCTGGAACACCGTGTTGACCCGACGCTTGAACGGCGGCAAATCGTTGACCGGCTCGCCCGCGAGGCGGATCTCACCGTCGCTGACATGCTCGAAGCCGGCGATGGTGCGCAGCAGGGTGGTTTTGCCGCAGCCGGAGGGGCCGAGCAGGGTGAAGAATTCGTTGTCGGCAATGTCTACCGAGACGTTATCGAGGGCTGGTGCCAGCCCCGGATCGTCGGAATATCGCTTTGAGACGTTTCGCACTTCGATTGCTGTTGGATGACCCATTATGGTGCATTCCTCTAATTATTGTATGCAAAATCTGGATGCAATTTAGAAATACCCGGATTAATCTGTCCATGCAAGCCCCTTTTTCAATGGCTGTTCATTCGCCAGGGTCGTTTGCACAGGGCGCAAGGAGTTGATGAATGACGGAAAAGAAACTGGAAACCACGGTCGACCGCGTCTACCAAGGGGTTTACGAGGCGATCAGCAAGCGTTCGTTGCGTCCGGGCATGAAGCTCGGCGAAGCCTCTTTGGCCGAGCTGTTCAATGTCAGCCGTACGTCTGTCCGGGCCGCGCTCAAGCAATTGGAAGCCGACGGGCTGGTCACCACCGAGCCCAACAAAGGTGCGTCGGTGTCGCTGCCCAGTGACGAAGAGATCCGTTCGCTGTTCGAAACCCGTCGCCTGGTCGAGATCGGCATCGTCAGCGAACTGTGCCGTCGGCGTGATACGGCGGTGACCCAGGACCTGCGCGATCACTTGCTGCTGGAAGACGAAGCGCATCAGAGCGGTGATCATGAACGGCTGATTCACCTGCTTGGCGAGTTCCACATCAAACTGGCCCGCAGCCTGAACAACCCGGTACTGCTGGACTGGTTCCAGAAGCTGATTTCCCGGGCGTCGCTGTATGCCGCCGCTCTGGATGACGACAGCCACGAAGCCTGTCGCGACGATGAACACCTGCGGCTGATCGAATACATTGAAGCAGGCAACCAGAGCGCGGCCATCGAGCTGACCTGCATGCATTTGAATGGCATCGAGAAGGCCATTCTGGATGTCGCGGCCACGCTGAAAAGCAGTTACAACCCGCTAAAGCACTTGATCGAGGTGTAGTGCACGGACTCTCGGTTACCGAGGACCAAATTGTGGGAGCGGGCTTGCTCGCGAAAGCGGTGTATCAGCAGACGAATATGTTGAATGACACACCGCCTTCGCGAGCAAGCCCGCTCCCACAAGGGATCTCCAGTGGCCCGCGAGAATCAGCTATACCTCTATGAAACGAATAGCGTGCAGGATGCTCGAAACAAACGGGTGCAATTTACCGGGATAGAGCCAGCCGATGCAGTTTCTAGAGGAAAGCCACGGGTGCTCCGGGTGGAACGGCGAAATGGCCGGGCGCATTCGTGCGTTCGACTGGAGCCGGACCGAACTTGGCCCGCTCGATTCATGGTCCAGGAGCCTGAGCAGCGCGGTGCAGTTGATGCTCGCGTCCCCATTGCCGATGGTGATGCTCTGGGGCCAGTCCGGGTACATGATCTATAACGACGCTTATTCCAAGTTTGCCGGTGGGCGTCATCCGTATCTGCTCGGCTCTGCCGTGGAACTGGGTTGGCCGGAAGTTGCCGAATTCAATCGCCACGTGGTCGACACCTGCCTGGCGGGCGGCACCTTGTCCTATCGCAACAAAGAACTGGTGCTGCTGCGTGACGGGGTTCCGGAAGATGTCTGGATGGACCTCTACTACAGCCCGGTGGCCGACGATGACGGGCGCCCGGCCGGGGTCATGGCCATGGTGGTGGAAACCACCGATCGGGTGATCTCCGAACACCGGCGACAGGCGGCTGAAGACGCCTACCGCGCCGACAACGAACGGGTACGCCTGGCGCTCAACGCCGGCGCCTTGCTCGGTTCCTTTGTCTGGGACATCAAGGCCAACGTGCTGTCGGGTGACGAGCGCTTCGCTCGCGCGTTCTCTTATCCACCCGGGCAAGACCTGCAAAACCTGTCTCAGGAAATCGCTGAAAGCCGGATCCATCCGGATGACCGCAGTTGGGTTCAGGAACGAGTCACACTGTCGGTGGAGACGGGCGAGCCCTACAACGTCGAATACCGGATCCGGCGCCCGGATGGCAGCTACCTCTGGGTACTCGCCAGTGGTTGTTGCGAGTTCAATGAGCAGGGCGAGGCGTTTCGTTTCCCCGGCGTGCTGATCGACATCCACGAACGCAAGACCGCCGAAGAGTCCCTGCTCAAGTTCACCCGCAACCTGGAACAGCGGGTGGCCGATGAGGTCGAGGCGCGGCTGGCGGCGGAAGAACAACTGCGCCAGTCACAGAAGCTCGAAGCCATCGGCGGTCTCACCGGTGGTGTGGCCCATGACTTCAACAACCTGTTGCAAGTGATCGCCGGCAACCTGCACCTGCTCGCGCGCCATGAACCGGGTAACGCCAATGTGCAGCGCCGGGTCTCGGCGTCGATTGCCGCCGTCGAGCGCGGTGCCAAGCTGTCTTCGCAATTGCTGGCATTCGCCCGCCGCCAACCGTTGTCACCCGCGGTCTTCACATTGCGGCAGATTTTCGATGGCCTGGCGGAGCTGTTGCTGCGTGCCCTGGGTGAAACCCTTCAGGTTCACATGACGGCACCCGAAGATTCCTGGAATGTGTTTGTCGATCGCAACCAACTGGAAAACGCCATTCTCAATCTGGCGATCAATGCCCGTGACGCCCTTCAAGGCGAGGGCAGGATTGACCTGTGCGCGGAAAACATCGTCCTGGATCGAAAATTTTGCGCCGCAAAGGGCATTGCCCCCGGGGACTATGTACGGGTGTCCGTGACGGATACCGGCGTCGGCATGCCGCCGCAGGTGCTGGCCCAGGCGTTCGAGCCGTTCTTCACCACCAAGGCCGACGGGCAGGGCACCGGCTTGGGCTTGAGTATGGTGTTTGGCTTCGTCAAGCAGAGTGGCGGTCATATCGAAATCGCCAGCGACGTGGGGCGAGGGACCCGGGTGCAGCTGTACTTCCCCCGCACCTTACGCGCGGCACCCAGCGAAACGCCGGGCCCTGATGTGCCGCAACGGGGTGGGCACGAACGCATCCTGGTGGTTGAGGACAATGAGGCCGTGAGGGTATCGGCGGTGGAGTTGTTGCGCGAGGAGGGCTATCAGGTCCTCACGGCCACCAACGGTGACATCGCCATGAAAATGTTGCTGGAAGGGCTGGCGGTGGACCTGATTTTCACCGATGTGGTCATGCCCGGCCTGATCAAGAGTTCGGACCTGGCGGCCTGGGCGAAAGTGCAGGAGCCACCGGTGGCTGTGTTGTTCACCTCGGGGCATACCCGCGACATCATCTCGCGCAATCACCAGCTCAGCCCCGACACCCACCTGCTGAGCAAACCCTACAACCCCGAAGCACTGACGCAGATGGTGCGCACGGTGCTTAACGGCTGACAAAAACAGGTGATTCTCCACGCAGGTTTTCAAAGGTGACCGAGTGATCGTCAACCGGTGGAGGCGCCGGCGCAGGCAAGGTTTTATCCCATTGGCGACCGGACGACGAACGGACACCGCTGGTCTGACAGGTGGTCGACAGAACGGGCTAACCGAGGCCATTCTGATAGTTGGTGAACGCAATTGATCGCGTTTCGCTGCCGATCAACAAACGGAGGTGTTCCATGCCGGTGCCCCATGACCTTTATCAGGATCTGAAACGCTCAAAGGAAGAAGTCCAGCAGAAACGCACCAAGGATCCGTTACTGGATTCACTGCTTAACAAGTATTCCCAGGCGGATGCCGAAGTGGTGAAAGCAGAGGAGGCCAAGTCCAACGATGACACCGTAAGGAAGCTCAAGGAGGCACGTCTGCTGGTCAAGGACAAGATCGTCAAGCAACTTGGCTCGTCGTCCTGACCCAGCGTGCTGCCACCGACGACCGGTGGCGGGAAAGTTGGAACGGCATCACAACCGGCACCTCGAATGTTCAGAGACCGCTGTTATGGCTCTCAACGAGGTGCCTCATGACCCAGCCCAAATACCCCAGTGAACAACAGGGTGGCTACGACCCTATCCCCACACATCCCGAACCCCTGAGCCCCGAACACACCACGGTCAATCCCGAGGAAGAGCCGGGCATCGATGAGTGGCCGGATGATGAGGGTGTCGACATCGATCCAGAGTGAACACCGCCCTCTGTAGGAGCGAGCTTGCTCGCGATGGTCGTTAACGATGCCGCGTGTTTACTGACTAAACGCAGTGCTTTTGAGTCCATCGCGAGCAAGCTCGCTCCTACAGGGGGGCTTCGGTGAATTCAGGAAGGGGGACTGTTCATTGCAATGCCTTGCTTAGCGGCAATCGCACCATGTTCCGGGCTTTCAGCGAACCGAAATACAACCAGTCCCCATACTCGCGCACGGTGGTGATGGGGGAGTAATTGTCGCTGCTGCCGTCCTGCAGGTTGGCGATCACTTTGCCATCAAGGTCCAGGCCCAGGGCAAATCCGTGTTTTTCCACGGGCTTGGGCAACACGGTCATGGCCCGCACGATCATCTTGCGCACGAACGGATGCGCCGCCGTGGCGTCGAGCAAGGGGTTTCGGGGGGCATACAGCGCCACCCAGAACCGGTCGTGGCCATTGAACGACAGGTTGTCCGGCAGCCCTGGCAGGTTGTCGATAAACAGGTCGTGGGTGCCGGCCTTCGGACCGCTGAGCCAATAACGAGTGATGCGGTAGGCGCCGGTTTCATTGACCAGTACATAGGCATCGTCCGGTCCCAGGGTCACGCCGTTGGCAAACTCCAGCTTATCCAGCACAACCGAGGTTTTGCCGGTCTGGAAATCGTAGCGCAGCAGTCGACCGTCGCCGCCGTGTTCGATCACGGCCTCACCGTCTTGGCCATAGCCGAAGCGGCTCGAAGCATCGCTGAAATAAGCGTAGTGACCGGGTTTGTCGATGGCCACGTCGTCGGTAAAACCGAAGGGAACGCCGTCGGCCTCTGTGGTCAAGGCCACCAGGCGTCCCTGGGCGTCGAGGGACAACAAGCCTTTGACGGCATCGGCGATCACCAGCAGGCCATTGGGATGCCGGGCCAGGCCCAGTGGCCGGCCACCGGTATCGGTCAGGATTTTGGTGGTCTTGCCGTCCAGGCTCGTACGGATCAGGCGCCCGTCGTGCAGGCCGGTGATGAGCGTGTCGTTTTCCAGCAACAAGGCTTCCGGGCCGTCGATATTGGCGGCGCCAACGCGTTCCACCTCCTTGAGCCGCTGATTGTCGGCGTAGATTCCGCTGGTGAGGGACGGCGCGGCTTGTGGTGTCCAGGCCACCGGCCGCACCTTGGTCGGCATCAGCAGCAGGAAGGCGCCGATGACGACGATGACCAGCAACAGACATTTGAAGGTTCTGCTCACACGCCGACTCCTGTCGCGGCCAGATACTTCTGGGCCATGTCGCGCAATGCCAGCATCGACGCCGCCGATTCCCGGTCGATGCGCCGCTTGAGCAACAAGCGGTTGGCAATGCGCATTGCCAGGCCGCTGAATTGATATTCCAGGGTGCGGACGAAACGTGTGTCTTCGCCTGTGGCATCGCATTCATAGGTCACCACCAGCGACAGGCCGTGGTCACCCCGGGCCTCGGCGCTCCAGCGCCGCCCGGGCAGGTACTCCGCCACCTCCCAGCGCAAGTGCCCGTCGCGCCCGCCGGCACGGATGTCTTCCTCGAAACGTGCGCCGGCATGCAGCGGGCCTTTTGGCCCGTCGATGCGCAGCGACGACGGATGCCATTGCGGCCAAAGGGTCACGGTGCTGGCGTAGGCAAGTACCTGGATCGGGTTTCCGGCAATGACAACCTGATGCTGCATACGGGTCATGGGGGTTCTCGTCGGGTTGAGCGGCTCAGGTTCCGGCTCCCAATAGAGGGTGCCGAACAGGTAGTCCATCAGCGGGAAAACGATGTTGAAATTACGCGCCTGCATCAGTTCACGGCGGTGGTGCAGTTCGTGCAGCCGGCGCATCTGGCGGATCCACGGCAGCCGTGTGAGCGGGTTTCGCGACGGCAGATGCTCGCAGGCATGAAACACTTCATAAGTCAGGTAGCCGAGGACAAGAAGGCCGCCGACCAATCCGGCGACGTTGGTATTGATGTGCTTGAGCAGCCACCAGAGGGGCAGGGCGACGGCGAGGGTGTGCAGCACGATCAGCCACGCCGGAAACAGAATCACCCGCCAGTCGCGGGCGCTGTCGTAGGTCATGTGGCCGGGGGTGAAGAAGCTGTGGTGGTCGCCTGCGTGACGGGCGTAAAACAGCCGGGCGAAGCTCTTTTTATGATGCCCCAGGTGGCGATGCACCATGTACACACCGAGGTTGAACAGCAGCAGCGTGACGGGCACCGCCAGCCATTCCGCTGGCCGCACCTGTTGTACGTTGCTCCAGAACACGCTGATTGCCAGTGCCCCGAACACGAGGACAAACGCGCCATGCAGCCAGGGGTTGTAGAGTGGATGAATGTCGGCGCGGTAACGGCCGCGGAATCCTTCGGTGGTCTGCCTCACTGCAATCACCTGTCGTTTTTGTTATCTCTTTCAGATTAGCCGATCCCGGTGATTTGACGGACCGAACCTTAAGGACACAACGGCCATGATCCGGTGCAAACCGGTCTCAGGTCAGCGGATCCCATCGCTGCGACCAGTCTTCGTCGGAGTCGATGACTTTGCGCAGCAGGTCGAAGGCGTGTTGCAGCGTCGGCGAGTCACGATCGCGTGAGTAGACCAGATAGGTCGGGTAGTTGAATTCCGGTGCCTTGGGCACCCGTTCCAGGGCGCCGCTTTGCAGATAGCTCTGCACGACGCGGGTGCGGAAGTAGCCACTGCCGCCGTTTTCGAGAAGATACTGCAAGCCCAGCGGGCCCAGATTGAAACTCAGCGCAGCCTTGGCCTTCTCCGGCAGCGCGGCGTCGTGCTGGCGTCGGAAATCAGCGCCCCAATCGATGTACACATAAGGATCGGGCTTGTCGGCAAGGCGCACGAGAATCAGTTTTTCTTCGAGAATCTGTTCGACCTGCAGACGCGGCCAATATTCGGGCTGATACACCAGCGCGGCATCCAGAACGCCCAACTCCAGTTGGCGCAGCAGGTTTTCCCCGTCGCGGATTTCCATGCGCAGGGCATGGCTGGGGATGTTCTTGCGAATTTCGCCGGCCCAGCCGAGCATCAACGGGTTGCACAGACTCACCTCGCCACCGATGTGCAGCACATCGCGATAACCTTCGGGCAACGGCAAATCACGCCGCGCGGCTTCCCAGGTTTGCACCAGCTGATTGGCATACACCACGAACGCTTCGCCATTGGGCGTCAGACGGGCGCCGGCACGATTGCGCACGAACAGGGTGCTGCCCAGTTGGCTCTCGAGTTTTTGCACCCGTGCGGTGATCGCGGTCTGGGTGACATGGAGCTTCTCGGCAGCCGCGGCCAGGCTGCCATGGCGAACGATTTCGAGGAAGGTGCGGGCGAGGTCGATGTCCATGGGGTGGCCGGTGGTGTAAGTACCCGCATTGTAAGAGCACCACCTGACCTGTGGCGAGGGGGCTTGCCCCCGTTGGGCGCGAAGCGGCCCTTGACGTCCTTCCGACAAGTCGAAATCTCTGGTTGTGCGACTGCTTCGCAGTCGAACGGGGGCGAGCCCCCTCGCCACAGGACCAGCAAAAACGACGAATCCCGCCACTAAGGGCGGGATTCGTTTGCAGCAGGCACGCTCCCGAAGTTCGGGAACCAGGTGCTTACGACGGGAACAGCTCGGACAGTTTCATCGCCAGCATCATGTCGCCTTCAGCGCGCAGTTTGCCGCCCATGAACGCTTGCATGCCGTCAGTCGAACCGTCGACGATACCTTGCAGGGTTTCGCCGTCCATCACCAGGGTCACCTGGGCGTCCGGGTTCTCGCCTTCCTGCAGCTCGCAGGTGCTGTCCTTGACGATCAGCGAGAAGTTCTTGGTGTCGTCGATGCGGAAACCGAAGACCAGGTCCAGACCGGCAGCAGCGGCTGGGTTGAACTTGGCTTTCATTGCTTGTACGGCATCAGCTACGGAGGTCATGGTTCGATCCTTTCTTGGGTAATAAGAGCTGGGTGATTACAGCCAGGGTCACAGTAATCCGGACTCAGCGAAACGTGATGAGTTCCGGGGCCTTCAACAGTTGCAGGTGCGCATGGCTGTTGAAGGAAGCCAGGGACACCTCGCGACCACGAAACTTAAGCTGGTTGAGCGAGGTGTTGACGATTTGCCAGTTCAACTCAAAGGCCTGCCGGGCAGGCATTTGCGTAATCAGGTGGAGCAGGGCGGTGATGGTGCCGCCGGACGTGAACACGGCGATTTTCTGGGTGTTGTCGGCCTGGTCGAGAATGCGGTGCAGACCGGCCCGTACCCGCTCGACAAACCCCAGCCAGCTCTCCAGGCCCGGTGTGTCGTAGGTGCCGGCCAGCCAGCGCTCGATGATCAGGGCGAAGATACGCTGGAACTCACCACGGTTTTGCGCGGCGTTGCGCAGGATGTCCAGGGCCTCGGGTTCGTCCGGCAGCATGGCTGGCAACAGCGCGCGGATCACTGCATCGGCGTCGAACTCGTTGAAGGCGGAGTCGGTTTCCAGCACCGGCACCGGCAGGCCTGCCGCGGCGAATTGTTCCAGCGCGCTGTTGGCCGTGTGCTGCTGGCGGCGCAGATCCCCCGCCAGGCAGCGGTCGAAGCTGATCCCGAGTTCGGCCAGGTGCCGACCCAGAATTTCAGCCTGACGAATACCGGTCGGCGACAGCACGTCGTAGTCGTCTGCACCGAAGGAGGCCTGGCCATGTCGAATCAAATAGATACTGCCCACGTCCGCGTCTTCCCGGTACGTTGAAGGTTTGGCGAGGTTATGAGGATGGCGGTGTGCTGTCAATGAAAAAACATACGCTTGTTTGAAATGCCCGTTACAGGCCTGTTACCAGAGCTTTCACGGCTGGTAGCAAGGTCGGCGCATGGGTATGCTGGAGGTATCCCGCGCGCGTTCAAGTCGCGCATCGTTTGAGGAGTCCCTGTGGAGTTTTTTTCCGAGTACGCCATTTTTCTGGCCAAGACCGTGACCCTGGTGATCGCCATTCTGGTGGTCCTGGCCAGTTTTGCGGCCTTGCGCAGCAAGGGGCGGCGCAAGTCGTCGGGCCAGTTGCAGGTCAGCAAACTCAATGATTTCTACAAAGGGCTGCGCGAACGTCTGGAGCAGACGTTGCTCGACAAGGATCAGCTCAAGGCCTTGCGCAAGACCCAGGCTAAAACCGACAAGAAACAGAAGAAAAAACCCGAGGCCAAGCCCCGGGTGTTCGTGCTCGATTTCAATGGCGATATCAAGGCTTCGGCCACCGAAAGCCTGCGCCACGAAATCACTGCCTTGCTGACCCTGGCCACACCGAAGGACGAAGTGGTGCTGCGCCTGGAAAGCGGCGGTGGCATGGTTCACAGCTACGGCCTGGCCTCCTCGCAACTGGCGCGTATCCGTGAGGCCGGCGTGCCCTTGACCGTATGCATCGACAAGGTCGCGGCCAGCGGTGGCTACATGATGGCGTGCATCGGCCAGAAGATCATCAGCGCACCCTTCGCGATCCTCGGCTCGATTGGCGTGGTGGCGCAGTTACCCAACATCAACCGCTTGCTGAAAAAGCACGACATCGACTTCGAAGTGCTGACTGCCGGTGAGTACAAGCGCACACTGACCGTGTTTGGCGAAAACACCGAGAAGGGCCGGGAGAAGTTCCAGCAAGACCTGGACATCACCCATCAGTTGTTCAAGAACTTCGTGTCGCGCTATCGCCCGCAACTGGCGATCGATGAAGTGGCCACCGGAGAAATCTGGCTTGGCGTGGCGGCGCTGGAAAAACACCTGGTCGACGAACTCAAGACCAGCGACGAGTACCTCGCCGAACGCGCCAGGCAGTCCGAGCTTTATCACCTGCACTATGCCGAGCGCAAAAGCCTGCAAGAGCGCATTGGCATGGCCGCCAGCGGCTCGGTCGATCGTGTGCTGCTGAGTTGGTGGAGCCGTTTGACCCAGCAACGCTTCTGGTAACGGGGCAGGAGATATTGCAAAACATCCAGCCGGGGCATTTGCCCCGGTTTTTTTTGCCTGCGAATACTTGCCTGATGTCCTCCACGACCCGGCGAAATCTCTGTAGGCAGCAGGCGACCGTTCCTGCTTTCGGTAATGTGGCGGCTGGTTATGTTGGTGTTCCGGAATAATTGCCATGGAACGCATATGAATGACCATCAGACACCGCTTCATCCCGATCTTGCGCCGCTGCGCGAAACACTGACGTCTGTGGTGGGCGCGGCTTTGCCGCAGTCTCCCGAGCAGTTCGGTGCCCAGTTGATCAAGGCAAAATGGGGGCAAGACATCGACCCGCAAAAGGCCCTGTTGGTCACCCTGGATTACCGCTATCGCGGGCACCCACCGCAGGACGGTATCGAGCAAGGCCAGGTGGCAAACACGCAAACCCTGGTGCAGGCGTTGCTGGCGAACTACCAGACCGTCGGTGACGGGCGTTTTGCCGAAAGCGCATTTGGCTTGTACACACCGCCCGATGTCGGTCCGTCCGTTCGCATCGTGGAGCATGTCGATGAATTCGCCGACCACGGCAATGGCAATCACGACACCTACGAAGGCATCTATCGCCAGACCACGCCCCAGGTCTATGGGCCGGCAACGCAAATTGCCCTGAGGCCAGCGGCGTTCAAACAGTGGGTATGGGATCTGGATCTGCAAACCCGCTATCAGGCTTACCTTGATCGTGCGTGGCCCTCCGACAAGCGTATCGTCCAGGCGGCGCCGTACGACCTGAGAACCTCAGCCAAGGCCGCCTTTATCATGAGCGCCTGCCTGCAACATCAGGAGGGCAGTTTGAGTCAGGAAGGCCTGGTCTTGGCCATGCAGGCCGCCGGGTTGCCAGCGCAGCAGACCTGGAATGCGTTGACCATCGGCCAGGTGCAGGCGCCCACCCGCATCAGCGCACCGATCGAGGTCGGGCGGCTGACGATCTATCGCTATACGTCGGACGATATCTGGTGTTATCGCCACCGTCACAGCGGCCGGGTCTTGCTGAACATTCCCGGCAACTCCTCACCCTTGCATGAATTCGCCGACTTCCGGCACCTGCGCCAATGGATCGTGGACCAAGGCAGGGCTGCCGCCACACGGCAAGCGCTGGTCGCGCATTTTGCCGAGGACGATCGTGAAGACGGTACCTTCCATGCGGGGGTGTCGACGGCGTTGGAGGGCATGGCGGTTTACCCGAAGGAACACTGGCTGAAAAAGAACGCAGGGTTGTTCAACAACGACGGTTTCTGGGACCCGCAGGACTACATCGACCTTGAGCGTGCGCCGACTGACACCGACCCGTTCGCGCAATTGGTGCTGACCATGAAGCAGGCCTCCATGGCCAGCGTCAAAACCATCCGCGACGATGCCCAGGTCAATCGCGACAACCTGAGCGCGGTGGTGGAACCGCTCGTGCAGTGGATCAACCGGCTGGGGCCATTGGCATTGTTCATTCCGGGAGGCGAAGGCGTCCTGGTACTGGCCGGCCTGATCGACGCCGGTTATGGCCTCGATCAGGCCGTCAACGGTAAAACACCGGAGCAGCGCTCCGAGGGCGTGACGCGCACGGTGTTCGGCTTGCTCAATGCACTCCCGCTGGTCGGGGCGGTGGCGGCGCTCAAGGGCGAAGAAAAAATCGCCGGAACGTTGCACGTACCCCGGGAACCCGGGAGCGAGCCGCATCCCGAAACGCCGGCCGAGCCCACACCCGGATCGGCTCCGGCGCCCGTGTCGACACGTGTGGAGCTGATGCGTGGCGTTTGCACACCCCTTGCTGCCTTCAGTGATGAGGTATTGGCGCAGATCGCCCGGGTCAGTACGGTCGACGACGATATGCTGCGCCTGATGCAGACTGGCCGTCCGCCGACGCCGTTGCTTGCCGACACCATCACACGCTTCAAGCTCGATCAGGAACTCGAAATCGTCGCCGACCCGCAAGCACGGGCCGGATTGTTCAATGCCCGATATCAGGCGCTCCAGCACTCGGACCAGGAGTGGGTTCGCCTGTTTCAGCGTGAGTACCAAGGTTTGCCGAAAAGTGCCGTGGAGCAGATCCTCGACCGTTCGGGAGTTGACATCAATCGGCCCGTCGATGCTGACGAGGCGCTGTTACTGTTCAAGCGCCTGGACAGCAAGTCGCGGGAGTATCAACAACATGTACGACTCAACCGGGCTTATGAAGGTCTGTACTTGCGCTCGATCGTCCATCCGGAAACCGATGTCCTGGCGTTGCATTCCCTGCCACGCCTGCCCGGTTGGCCGAAAGACTTGCGCATCGAAGTGCACGACGGGTCAATCAGTGGCCGGGTCCTGGACCGTTGCGGCCCGCTCGATTCGGCGGATTGCCGGCGCTTGATCAAGACCGGTGATCGCTATCGGTACTCCACGATGGCGGCTACCGACGGCGAGGGTTCGGATCTGTTTACCGCACTGGTCGATCTATTGTCAGGGGAGGAGCGCGCGGCGATGTCGCTGCGCTCCCCAGACGCGGCCAGCCAGTTGCGCCTGCGTATTGGCACACATGCCTTGCCCCGCTCCGAGCTGATACTCGGCTTGAGTCGAATGGATTCGCGGTTGCCCTTCGAAGCCACGGGGTTGCGCGGCGGCGGCTTTCCGAATACGCCACAGGCCGCTGCGCTGACCCATGAAATCATGCGACTGCAGGTCAAGAATCTGTATCCGGATTTCACCGATGCCCAGGCGGATGAGCTGCTCCTGATGGCGGGTAACGGCGCTCAAGCGCTGGTGGATCGCCTGATTCTCGAGATGCAGCAGTTGCATGCCGATCTGCGCCAGTGGATCGACCAGGCCGTGCTGGATGTCGATGACATGGAGGTGGATTTTCTTGCGGTGGACGATGATGACGCCGCAGGCATGAGCCCTGAGCAGGTGGCGGCACACAATGTCGAACTGCTGCAAACCGTGATTGGCTATGAGCGTGAAACGCGAATTGAATTGGGCGACGAACTGATGGGCATCTGGCAAAAATGCCCGCCCCAGATCAATAGAGTCATGTCCGGCGAGACGTTCTCTGGTTACAGGCTGGATCTGGGTTTCGAGGACTACCATAGGTTGCCAACGATGAACGTGCGCTTCAATGAGGTCGTCGAGCTATCGATGCGGGGCTTGCACCTGGTCGAGCGCGAGAGCCTGAGCGCCTTTCTCGAAAGTTTTCCGAACCTGCGTTCCCTGAACCTGGAACGTGTCGACCTGCGGCGGCTCAACGCAGACGGCGTGCTGGAAGGTGTGTTGCCTCCACCGATTCGGCAAATGACCCGCCTCACTACGCTCAACCTGAGTTCCACCTTTTTGCAGCTTCAGGAGCGCACGGCTTCGCAGTTTCGTGAGCTGGCGAGCTTGCAAATGCTGGATCTGAGTGACAACCCGTTGACTGTACCGCCCGTGGTATTGGGGATGAATGAGCTGCGTGTGTTGAACCTGAGAAACACCGGAATCAGCCATTGTCCGATAGGCATCGCCGATCAGCCGTACTTCTCCTCGCTCGACTTGCGAGGCAACCGGATCGGTCGGGTTCCCTACTCGATACTGAGTCAGGCGGTGTCCCGGGACCGGGTGAAACTGTGGGGTAATCCGCTGACGGATGAAGACACGTTGTTGCGCCTGGTGAGTCATCGTGAGCGCACCGGTATCAATTTGTGGTTGAGTGAGCCGGGTGCCGATTACGGCAGTGCGACGCCCTGGCTGGAGGAGGGTGATGAAAGCGTGCGCGAGGCGCGGCAACAGATCTGGCAACGATTGGCCGCCAAGCCATCGGGCAGTGCGTTGCTCCGGGTCATGGATGGGTTGAGCCTGACGGCGGATTTCCGGGTCGGTTATTGGTCGCTGCAGGCGCGTGTGTGGCGCTTGCTCCACGAAGCGGATGCGTCAGAAGAGTTGTGGGGCTGGTTGCGGCACTGTGTCGAAACGCGGATGGCCGATGCGGACAATCCGTTCAGGCTGTTCGTGGTGCTGGAAGATCGAGTCCGGCTGTACCGCGACTGGGTCGCCATGGGGCGTCCGATTCCGCTGGTGGATAATCCGGTGTTTTAGCGCGAAGGGTAAAACCCCTTGAACCCCGGGCCGGGGTTCAAGGGGTGACGGTCAGCGACGACGGAACAGCGGCAGCGGTTCGTCGGCAGCGGCCTGGTAGGTCACCGAGAAGTCCTTGAGGCCTTCAAGGGCTTCGTGCGGGTCTTTGTCGGCGCGAATGGCGAACGCGTCGAAACCGCAGCGATGCATGTAGAACAACTGGTCACGCAGCACGTCGCCAATGGCCCGCAATTCGCCCTTGAAACCGTAGCGGTCACGCAGCAGGCGGGCGTTGGAGTAGTTGCGGCCATCGGTGAATGCCGGGAAGTTCAGGGCGATGACCTGGAACTGCGCCACGTCTTCACCGATTTCCTCGGCTTCTTCATCGGCGTCCAGCCAGATGCCCAGGCCGCCGTCGCGGGCCAGGAGCATGCGGCTGTGTTCGCGCCACAGTTGCAACGGCACGATGAGATCGTCGCAGTTGCTGATCTCGTCGATGTTGAAGTCCTTGGGCAGCAGGTGCCAGGTTTCGTCGACGACCTCGTTGTTCTTAATGATTCGCTGCATAGACACGCTCCTTGAAGAGGTCGATACCAATACGCTGATAGGTGTCGATGAAGCGTTCGTCTTCGGTACGTTGTTCGATGTACACGTCGATCAGCTTTTCGATCACGTCAGGCATGGCTTCCTGGGCAAAGGACGGGCCGAGGATCTTGCCCAGGCTGGCGTCACGGCTGGCGCTGCCGCCGAGGGAAACCTGATAGAACTCTTCGCCTTTCTTGTCCACCCCCAGGATGCCGATGTGGCCGACGTGGTGGTGACCACAGGCGTTCATGCAACCGGAGATGTTCAGGTCCAGTTCGCCGATGTCGAACAGGTAGTCCAGGTCGTCGAAGCGGCGCTGGATCGATTCGGCGATCGGGATCGACTTGGCGTTGGCCAGGGAGCAAAAATCACCGCCCGGGCAGCAGATGATGTCGGTCAGCAGGCCGATGTTCGGCGTGGCGAAACCTTGCTCGCGCAACTCGCCCCACAGGGCGAACAGCTTGTCCTGCTCGACGTCGGCCAGGATGATGTTCTGCTCGTGGGAGGTGCGCAGTTGACCGAAGCTGTAGCGGTCGGCCAGGTCGGCCACGGCGTCGAGCTGTTTGTCGGTGATGTCGCCCGGTGCAACGCCGGTTGGCTTCAGGGACAAGGTCACGGCCACGTAGCCCGGCTTCTTGTGGGCCAGGGTGTTGCGCACGCGCCAGCGGGCGAAGCCCGGGTGCTGCTGGTCGAGCTCGGCCAGGGCGGCGGTCTGGTTGTCCAGCGCCTTGTAGTCCGGATCGACGAAGTGAGTCGCGACGCGCTGCACTTCGGCTTCGGTCAGCGTGGTCTGGCCACCGCGCAGGTGCTCCATTTCCGCATCGACTTTCTGCGCAAAGACTTCAGGCGTCAGCGCTTTGACCAGGATCTTGATCCGCGCCTTGTACTTGTTGTCGCGACGGCCATAGCGGTTGTAGACCCGCAGGATGGCGTCGAGGTAGCTCAACAGGTCTTGCCACGGCAGGAATTCATTGATGAACGCGCCCACCACCGGCGTACGACCCAGGCCACCGCCGACAAGCACGCGGAAGCCCAGTTCGCCGGCTGCGTTGTGCACCGGCTCAAGGCCGATGTCGTGGACTTCGATGGCGGCACGGTCGGAAGTCGAACCGTTGACGGCAATCTTGAATTTGCGCGGCAGGTAGGCGAATTCCGGGTGGAACGTGGTCCATTGGCGGACGATCTCGCACCATGGGCGCGGGTCGATCAGTTCGTCGGCGGCGACACCGGCAAACTGGTCGGTGGTGACGTTGCGCAGGCAGTTGCCGCTGGTCTGGATCGCGTGCATCTGCACGGTGGCCAGTTCAGCGAGAATGTCCGGAATGTCTTCCACGGCCGGCCAGTTGAACTGCACGTTCTGCCGGGTACTGATGTGGGCATAGCCCTTGTCGTAGTCGCGGGCAATCCTGGCCATCATTCGCATCTGGCGCGAAGTCAATTGGCCGTAAGGCACGGCGACTCGCAGCATAGGCGCGAAACGCTGGATATAAAGGCCATTTTGCAGGCGCAGGGGGCGGAATTCTTCTTCGCTCAGCTCGCCTGCCAGATAGCGTCGGGTCTGATCACGGAACTGCTTGACGCGGTCCTCGATGATCCGCTGATCGTATTCGTCGTATACGTACATATAAGTCCTGTTCTCAGGCTTGGGCCGGTCGGAAACAGCGGCGTTTTTTGGCTTGCTGGCGTCCGATAATACCTCGGCAATTCTGCGCGCACGGCCGCGCACTCCCTACGGAGCCGGGGCACGATACCAGTTTGCAGTTATGCGTAAAAGTGATGTTTGAGCATATGTAAAGAACCAAATCGACTAATGAGAGTCGTTGTTACGAAGACCCTGTTTGTGATGCGGGCAATCGTCGTCTTTACTCTGCTCGAGTCTTTATGCAATCACCGATAAAACCGACAAGAGGCGATGCAATGAGCAACCCAACCAAAGCACGGAAAAGCGATAGCACCGTTGATGCATGGGCCATTTTGTTCCTGATCATTCTGGTCGTGGGGACCGCGGTATTCTGGGTCAGTCATCAGTAAGCGACCCCGTCCGGGCCCGGTTCCGACGATTGTCTGACAAAAACCGGAAAAGTCGCCGTTTTACGGACGTTCGCTGGCTATAATGCGCGGCGAATTTCCGGGGGCTCGGACGACACATGTTGAAGTTTCTAAGTGGTGTATTACTGGCGCTGGGCATGGTCGCGGGACCGTGCGCTCAAGCGGCGTCAGTGCTGTTCCTTAACCCGGGAACCACCAAGGAAGCTTTTTGGGTCAGTTACTCGCAGTTCATGCAGGCCGCCGCCAGAGATCTGGGCATGGACCTGCGGATCCAGTATTCCGACCGGGTGCCTGAAAACATCATCAAGCAGGCGCGCGAAGCCCTCCAGGGACACAATCGTCCCGACTACCTTGTGTTCGTCAACGAACAATCCGTTGCCCCCGAAGTGCTGCGCCTGGCACAGGGCAGCGGGGTGAAGTTGTTTCTGGTCAACAATGCCTTGACTGTGGATCAGGTAAAACTGCTCGGCGCCCGACCCGACAAGTATCCCGACTGGATCGGCAGCCTGGTGCCCAACGATGAGGAGGGCGGCTACCTGATGCTCAAGGAGTTGATTCGGTTGCATCCCCCGGTGGCCCCGGGCCAGATGATTGACCTGCTGGCTTTTTCCGGTTTGAAGGTCACGCCGTCGGCGCAGTTGCGTGAGAAGGGCATGCGTCGGGCGCTGGCCGAGCACCCGCAAGTGCGTTTGCGTCAGTTGGTGTACGGCGGCTGGACACGTCAGCGCGCGTACGAGCAAGCCAAACTGTTGTTCACGCGTTATCCGCAGACTTCACTGGTGTGGGCGGCCAACGACGAAATGGCGTTTGGCGTCATGCAGGCGTACGTCGAGTCGGGCGGTGTTCCGGGCAAGGATGCATTGTTCGGCGCCATCAACAATTCACCCGCAGCATTGCAAGCGCTGCTCGACAACCGCCTGAGCGTGTTGCTGGGCGGGCATTTCACCTTGGGTGGCTGGGCACTGGTTGAGCTGCATGACTATGACCAAGGGGTCGACATCAGCCAGTACGGCGGTCGGGACCGACAACTTCCGCTGTTGCAACTGATTAACCGGGCGCACGCCAAACAACTGCTGGCGTTGGGCAGCGCACGGAATTTCGGGGTGGATTTCCACAAGCTGTCGGCGAAGGGGCGACCAGCGTCCTACCGCTATCCGTTCAGCCTGCAAATCCTGATGCACTGAGCCGTTTCAGATCCCTGCCAGCAGCAACACCAGTTTGACGATGCCAAACAGCGTCAGGGCAAATACCGTGGTGAACAAAATCCCCAGGATCACGAAGTGACTGGGCTTGCCGTGGGTAAAATCCCGCGCCCGGTTCTTGTTGCTCTGCACTCCGAACGCTGCCGCCATGACACTGTGCAACATCTGCCAGAAGGTTGGCGGCTTGTTGTCGACTGGATCGTCCATAAATCCCTCGCCTGTCAGTAAGTCCTCAGAGCATAGACAATCCGCCGGCCAGTGGTGCGGCCGGCCTGCGAGTCGACGCATTTTGAAATCAGTCTGGGCCGATGCGATAACTATCTACCGCAGATACGGTTCAGTGAAATGATGTTCTGTCGTTCCATTTTTCAGGAGCGACACAATGTCTACCCATCCCCCCTCTGTGCCCCGTCAACCTTTGGTTGCGGGCCAAACCAGCATTCACCGCGAGCTTCTTGAACAGCTGACGCCTGATTGGTTGATCGATGCCACGCCGCAGCGGCGGGCCGCCATAAAAGCCAGCGGCTCGCTCGCGCCGCGCTGGTACTCGCGAGCGTCCATCGAGCAACAGCAGGCACTGAAAGACCGTTTCAACGACAGCTTTGTTTCCCAGGCCCGGCTCGACAAAACCATGTCGTCGCTGCCCGATGCCGAAAGCTTTGCCGAGCCGATACTGCAAAAGGCGCTGAAGGATCAGTTCGGGGTCGAGGCCGACGTCAACAAAACCCTGGTGTGTCTGAGGCGAGCGCTGGAAGTCAGCGATCTTGAAATCGAAATCGGCACATTCGAGGTGATGAAGCTTTCGTTGTTGCAGGCGGTACTGCATAACTTCGAAGCGTCCGAATGCGAGGCGGGCGCCTTTCAGCGCGGGTCGGGGTTTGTGGTCGAGACTTCCACGCCAGGGACGTTCGAGGTCGCTGCCCTCAACATGTCGGTCACGCAATTCCTCTCACTCTGCCGCAAGCTGGATATCGGCACGCGGTATCAAACCTGTGTCGAGGCGTTTTTCCAGGCAACGGATGCGCAGAAGGAATCGACAGTGTCCGAGCAATTCATTGCCAGCCAGAAAGCGGCAATGAGAGCAGCCGCTGAATTGGCGCTGCTGAAAAAAGACATCGAACCCGACGATTACGCAATGATCCTTTCGGTGGTTGATGGCGAAGTCCATCCCCGTGTCGGCAACAGGCCAGTCTGGTTTCGCGACCTGAACCTGATGAAGCGCAGGATGACGGGCTGCGTCGTGTTCAGCATCAGTGAACAATATCGCTATACCAACGACTACATCGTCTACATTCCCCACGATCCCGAGCACCCGCTCAAACGCTATACCTCTGAGCAGCTGCGTGAAGAATTCAAGCGCCAGTTCACCACCCAGGACGCGTTGCCCGCCAGTGGCAGCGAGCCGACCGCCCACCAGCGTTTTTTCAGCCAGTTCGTCGCCTACGCCGACCGCCCTTATTACTTCAGCCAGTTCACCCGCAAGGCCGCCGACTCTGTGACCGATCCCTTGCATTCGTTCTGGATGAAGGTCGCACAGTACGTGCCCCCGTTTTCGTCCGTCGCCCGCATCAAAGAGCTGCCGCCAGAACCTGCGGGTAAACGTGAGCCGGTGGAAGATCCTTATCTCAATCCATTCGGGATGATTCGCGAAGGCGTGGCGGGCATCTGGTCCGCCAACAGTGATCTGTGGACTTATCTCTACGAGCAAAACCGCAAGAAAGTCATCGCCGACGCACGCAGCCATGCGGTGCCCACGGCGGACGTCGATGCGCGAGTACGGGCGCAAAAGCTCAATCATCTGCTGGAATTCGGCCTGCTGGGCCTGAACATGGTGTCGATGTTCGTGCCGGTGCTGGGGGAGATCATGCTGACGGTCATGGCGGGTCAGCTGCTGTACGAGTCGTTTGAGGGGGCGATCGAGTGGAGTGAAGGGGATCGAACGGCGGCCAAGGCGCACCTGGTCGATGTGGCCGAGAATCTGGCGCTGGCCGCGGTGATGGCCGGTGCGGGCAAAGGCTTGGCCAAGCTGACGGCGGTGAAACCCGAACCGCTGGTTGAACGCCTGCAGCCCATCCAGCGCGCCGACGGCAAAACCCGCTTATGGAAACCTGACCTGAGCGGATACGAACGCAACCTCATCCTGCCTCGCCATTCAGTCCCTGATGCGTCGGGGCTGCACCGGATACATGGCAAAACCTTCATTCGGCAGGGTGGCAGGGTCTACGAAACAACCTTTGACCCTTCGCTGAAGAAATGGCGCATCCGGCATCCGACGGATACCAGCGCCTGGCAGCCGATACTCGAACACAACGGACATGGCGCCTGGCGCCATGCGCTGGAGCGTCCCCGGACCTGGGATCGGCTGACCCTGCTGCGGCGCATCGGCCATATCACCGAGGCTTTTTCCGATGAGCAACTGCTCGACATCGCCGAGGCCTGTGGTGTCGAGGACAGTGCCTTGCGCAAGATGCACATGGATCATCTTGCGCCGCCACCGGAGCTGGCGCACGCCTTGCGGTTGTTCGAAGCCGACCCCGGCACTGGCGGACCACTGCTCGAAAAATTGCAACGCGCCAGCCCGGGGCTGAGTAATACCGCAGCCCGCAGGGTTCTGCTCGATGCCAATGCCGAAGAGCTCACCCGCCTCAAAACAACGAGTCGAATTCCCCTGAAATTGCTGGAGGAAGCCCGTTGGTATGCACAACAGGGGCGTCAGGCCGGGGCTTTCACTGGCCTGCGCATGGAATCCGCGCTGTCCGCTGATAGCCGCTGGCTCGCACTGCATGCCCTGGAAAAAATGCCGGGGTGGTCCGGCGAGGTGCGGCTGGAGATTCGCGATGGCCACATCGAGGGACCGCTCATCGACGGCATTGGCAGCGAGGCCGCGACGGTCCGCAAGTACGTGGTTAAAAACGGCCCGTCCTATCAGGCATTTGATGAGCGTGGCGAGACGCTCAATGGCGTGCCCGCCACCGGCGATAACTTTTTCGCCTCGATCATGCACGCATTGCCCGATGAATCCCGTCGCGCATTGGGCGTTCCACACGTGGGCCAAAGCGTCGAACTGAAGCAGGCTGTCATCGACTCGGCCTTCGAGCATCGGGCGCAATTGTCGCAAATGCTGGAACAGCGCAGCGGTCACCGCAAGGCGTTCAAGCCGCCCGTACGCGTGACGGAGCGCCGGCTCGGCTACTACGCCAGCGGGCGCGGGCAAGGTTTGAATCCTTCTCTGGTGTCGCGGGTTCAGGATGTCTATCCGGCGCTGTCGGATCAGCAGGCCAATGGGTTTATCCTGGCGCAGCTGCGCGCGGGTAAAACCGACGCACAGATTTATAGCCTCCTGCAGGCGCGTATGCGCGAGTGGGAGACCCTCGAGGCGACGCTCGATCAATGGGTCGGCGAGCCGATAGCGGGTTCTGTCCTGGAGTCGATGCTCGGAGGCAAGGCCTCGGTCGCGCAGAGCCTCAAGCAATCCTGGCGTAATTCGCCGCTGGCCGGGGAGCATCCGCGCTACAGAATGCTTGAGTTGGTCTGTGACGACCCGATCCCTGCACTGTCGGCGGACTTTTCCCATGTGGGTGATCTGTATGTCCGGGGTCGAAGCATCACTGACGCCAATGTCGATGCGTTGTTGGTGAATTTTCCCAAGCTCAAAAGACTGCGGATCAATGCCACGGGCAACGATTTCAGCACCGTGCCCCAAGTGCTGAACAGCATGCCGGACCTCAGGGGTCTGAGCCTGTATTCAGCCGCGCCCTTCGCAGCAGAAATGCCGTCGAGACTCGGTGCGTTGACGGCGCTCGAGGAGCTCAGGGTGTACTCAACCTGGGGCGTTCCCGTGGCGTTGGACGTCAGCCGGCTACGCAATCTGCGTCTGCTCGACGTGATCGCGCCGTCGATGGATCAGTGGCCAACCGGGGTTCTGGAGTTGCCCCATCTTGAACGTCTGAACCTGACCGGGACAGCCATCAGTACATTCCCCGACGGAATTTTCGAAGGGCATGAAAAACTCTGGTCCGGGTTGTCGCTGGATTGGTCGAACATGCTGCGTCCAAACTTCAAGCAGGCCTATGAGTATCTCCGGCGTCAGCCCCAGCACCTTGTTGATCTGGAAGAAATGGTCAGGGACTACAGCAGGGGCGAGTTGAAACGTCTTGGTGAGGGCATCAATGACCCGTTCGCGGGAATGTTCGATCAGTTTGTCGAACAGTGGCAAGACGCAGGGGCGAGATTCGACGCCGTCGAAGCATTGAGCGAGCAGCATTATCAGCTCAACCGGCAGCTTGATGACTGGTCCCAACGCGCGCTGCGAGTGCCTGCAGCGGCCAACGAAATCATGGGACGTATCTGGACGGCCGATGCCCTGAGAACCTGTTGGCGCAATGGCGCATTCAAACGCTACGGCTCGACGGCCGATGCCTCGGTACTCGATTTGCCGAGTCTGGCGATGAGTGAATTTCCCGAATTGCCTGACGGCGCCTTCCCTGAAGTACGAACCTTGTATCTGAAGGGTAATAGAGCCCCCGTCGAGCAGATCCGCAGTTTCGTACGCAAGTTTCCCGAGCTTGAAAAACTCGACGTGAATGGCAGCGGTCTGACCGAAGTGCCCTTTGAGCCCGGTGATCTTGAAAAACTGACTGATCTGGATCTTTCCAATAACGGGATTGTTGGCGACACCGGGGTTCAGCAAGCTTTTGATGGATTGCAGGCACTGCAATACCTGAACTTGAGCAACAACCCGTTGAATACCTTGGATGTCAGTGCAATGACCCGCCTCAAGTCCTTGAATCTAAGTGGCACAACGCTGCAAGAATGGCCGACCGGGGCACAAGAGCTGCCAGAGCTGTATTGGCTGGACTTGCGGGACAGCAAGGTCAACGCGCTGCCGGAGCCGCTTGCGGATGAGACGCTGCTCAAGGCCAACCTCACGGGCACACCTTTAACCCCTCAAGCCGTTGCGATGCGCAACGCAGCCCGGCATCGAATGGAAATGGCCAAAGGTCTTCCGGTCGGCGCGCTGGAACGGTTCGACCTGGAACAGGTGCCACAGGATTTCCCACCGTTCGAAAGCGGCAGTTCGATTGCACATCAATTGTTGCCGCTGCCGGAAGTCCCGGCGGGAGAAGGGGTTGCAGTTTTAACAAAGCGCCTGCAACGCCTGAAACCGACACTCGCCGATGATGACGCCTTGCAAATGATCGAACAGATGCAGGGCAGCGAAGCTGCGAGCGTGAAAATTGCCGAATGGGAGAAAACCTATGAAACGCTCACGCGCCAATTGAATGGCTGGCTGTTCACCCGGGGATCTCGCGGAAACGGCTGGATGACGTCTTCCAGCATTCGCAGGCAGGCTGCCTTGCGGATCGTCGAATGCTGGCAAACAGGTCTGAGCGGCACGGGCGCGGTGGCTGATGCGGTGCTGGATCTCAACGGTCTGCAACTGGGTGACCTGCCTGAGGTACCGGCATCGTTCGAGCATGTCGGCACATTGAAACTGACGAGCGTAAAACTTACCCGGCAAGGTTCCGATGGGTTCCTCAAGGCCTTTACCCGCCTGAAAACCCTGGACCTCAATGGCAATGGGCTGGATGGCGTTCCCGAGCCGGTCTGTGACATGGACAGGCTCGAGCGTCTGGAGTTGTCCTCGAACCGGATGGACGATGCCGAGCTGCTGTATGCCGCATTGAATAAGCTGGAGCGTTTGCGCTGGCTGGACTTGAGCTACAACGAACTGGATGCCTTTGATATCGGCGTTTTCGAGCGATTGGATACGCTGGATCTGCGCAACAATAATTTGACCGAGTGGCCGGAAGGGGTGTTCGACAGCCAACACCTTGGCACGCTCAATCTCAGTGGCAATGACATCACGTCGATCCCCGAACAGGCCCTGAGTGGCGACCACGACAGTCTGATGGCCGGTACGGATTTGAGCGACAACTACAACCTGTCGCTTGAGAGCCTTGAGCGACTCAGGGATTACCGTGAAGCGGGTTTGCACGACATGGTGCTGGGGATCTCGCGGGCCGATCTTGACGGGTTGATCGATGACGCCAACGGCAATGGCGGCGACAGCAGTGAAGGCATCGATACGGATGAGGAACTGTCAGAGACCGAGCCGGAACCCGAGCAAAAAACACCGTGGTTGGCCAATCTTCCTGCCGGGGAAGTGGCCGGTAAAACCGGGATATGGAATCAGCTCGCGGCGGAACCGGACAATGCGGCGTTCTTTCACCTGCTTTCGCGACTGCAGGATACGCAGGAGTTCAGGGTGGCAAACGCCGATCTGACGCGGCGGGTCTGGACGGTCATTGAAGCCGCCGCCAGCAATTCTGAACTGCGGGAGATCCTGTTTGCCAGTTCCAGCACCCACGGCACGTGTGTCGACGGTCGAATCCTGACGTTCAGCGGACTGGAAAGCAGAGTCTTCACCCACAATGCCTTGCTTGATATTCCCTTCGGGCGCCCGAGTGTGAAGGGACATGCACTGCTGAATTTATCCCGGCAGCTGTTTCGACTGGACAAGGTCGACGATCTCGCGAGGAAAATCGCCGCGCAAACCGGGCAGGATGAGGCCGAAATACGTTTAGGCTATCGAATCGGGCTGACACAAGGATGGGCGGACGGCCTGGAGCTGCCAGGGCAACCGAAACACATGACCTATGCCTCGGGAGTGACCGCTCGACAACTGGCGGACGCGCGAATCGAGATCGTCAACGCAGAGCAGTCCGATGGTTTCTTTGAAGACTTGATCCAGCGCGACTATTGGGTGAGTTATCTCAAGGAAAAACATCCTGACGTGTTCAAGGCTCTGGATGAGATGGATGTTCAGGAGGAAGTTGAAAGCGCTGACGATGCGGCATTTCTGACTCAGCTTTTCGAACAGAGGGCGGCGCGCAACGCGAAGATGATCGAATTGTCCCGACAGGAGGTCGTGGAGCTGACGGTTGCCTCAAACAGGTAAATCACCTGTGGGAGCGAGCAAGCTCGCTCCCACAAGGTTTTTTCAGTTGATCACTCAGTTGTCGTAACCGAGATTCGGCGCAAGCCAGCGCTCGGTAACGCTCAGTTCCTGGCCTTTGCGCGACGTGTAGCTCTGCACCTGGTCCTTGTCGATCTTGCCCACGGCGAAGTACTGCGCCTGCGGGTGAGCAAAGTACCAGCCACTGACCGCTGCTGCCGGGAACATCGCGTAGTGCTCGGTGAGGAATACACCACTGCGGCCTGCGCGCATTTCCTGGGCCTCTGGGTCTAGCAGGGCGAACAGCTGGGCTTTCTCGGTGTGATCCGGACAGGCCGGGTAGCCCGGAGCCGGACGAATGCCGCTGTACTGCTCCTTGATCAGTGCCTCGTTATCCAGCGCTTCATCCTTGGCATAACCCCAATAGTCTTTACGCACCTGCTGGTGCAGCCACTCGGCGCAGGCTTCGGCCAGGCGGTCGGCCAGGGCCTTGACCATGATCGAGTTGTAATCGTCGCCGGCGTCCTGGTAGGCCTTGGCCACTTCTTCGGCGCCGATCCCCGCAGTGGTGATGAAACCACCCACGTAGTCAGTCACTTCACTGTCCTTGGGCGCGACGAAGTCGGCCAGGGAGAAGTTCGGTTTGCCGTCGGTCTTGATGATCTGCTGGCGCAGGTGATGCAGCTTGGTCATTGGCTTGCCGTCATCGCCATAGAGCTCGATGTCGTCGTCATGCACCTGGTTGGCCGGCCAGAAGCCGAACACCGCGCGAGCGCTGATCAGCTTTTCGTCGATCAATTTGCGCAGCATTTCCCTCGCGTCGTTGTACAGCGAGGTGGCGGCTTCACCGACCACTTCGTCCTGGAGAATGCGCGGGAACTTGCCGGCCAGGTCCCAGGATATGAAAAACGGCGTCCAGTCGATGTATTCGGCCAGCACGTCGAGGTCGATGTTGTCCAGCACCCGCGCTCCGGTGAAGGTCGGTTTGACCGGCGTGTAGGTCGCCCAGTCGAATTGCGGCTTCTTGGCGATGGCTGCGCCGTAGCTCAGGCGCTCGGTGCGGGCACTGCGGTTGGAGGTGCGCTCGCGAACTTCGATGTAATCCTGGCGGGTTTTCTCGACAAAACCGGCCTTCAGTTCCTTGGACAGCAACTGGGTCGCCACGCCCACGGCGCGGGAAGCGTCGGTGACGTAGATCACCGCGTCGTTGCTGTATTTCGGCTCGATCTTGACTGCCGTGTGCGCTTTGGAAGTGGTGGCGCCACCGATCATCAACGGCAGGTGGAAGTCCTGGCGCTGCATTTCACGGGCGACGTGGACCATCTCATCCAGCGACGGGGTGATCAGGCCGGACAGGCCGATGATGTCGCACTTCTGTTCCCTGGCCACCTGCAGGATTTTTTCCGCCGGCACCATCACGCCCAGGTCGACGATGTCGTAGCCGTTGCAGCCCAGCACCACACCGACGATGTTCTTGCCGATGTCGTGCACGTCGCCTTTTACGGTCGCCATCAGGATCTTGCCCTTGGCCTCCGGCTTGTCGCCTTTTTCCAGTTCGATGAACGGGATCAGGTGGGCCACGGCCTGCTTCATCACGCGGGCGGATTTCACTACCTGAGGCAGGAACATTTTGCCGGCGCCGAACAGGTCGCCGACGATGTTCATGCCGGCCATCAACGGGCCTTCGATCACTTCGATCGGGCGGGCGAAGGACTGGCGCGATTCTTCGGTGTCTTCGACGATGTGGGTGGTGATGCCTTTGACCAGTGCGTGCTCCAGACGCTTGTTGACGTCCCAGTTGCGCCACTCTTCGGTCTCGGCTTCCTTGACGCTGCCGTCGCCCTTGTACTTGTCGGCGATGGCGAGGAGGGCGTCGGTGCCTTCCGGGGTGCGGTTGAGGATCACGTCTTCCACGGCATCGCGCAGTTCCACCGGGATCTGGTCGTAGATCTCCAGTTGCCCGGCGTTGACGATACCCATGGTCAGCCCGGAGCGGATCGCGTACAGCAGGAACACCGAGTGGATCGCCTCGCGCACCGGGTTGTTGCCACGGAACGAGAACGACACGTTGGACACGCCACCGGAGGTCAGCGCATACGGCAGTTCGTCACGGATATAGGCACAGGCATTGATGAAGTCGACGGCGTAGTTGTTGTGTTCTTCGATACCGGTGGCCACGGCGAAGATGTTCGGGTCGAAGATGATGTCTTCCGGCGGGAAGTCCACTTCGTTGACCAGAATGTCGTAGGAACGTTTGCAGATTTCCTTCTTGCGCGCTTCGGTGTCGGCCTGGCCGGCTTCGTCGAAGGCCATCACCACCACGGCGGCGCCGTAGCGCTTGCACAGTTTGGCGTGGTGAATGAACTGCTCGACGCCTTCTTTCATGCTGATCGAGTTGACGATGCCCTTGCCCTGGATGCACTTGAGGCCGGCTTCGATCACTTCCCACTTGGAGGAGTCGATCATGATCGGTACGCGGGAGATGTCCGGTTCGCCGGCAATCAGATTGAGGAAGGTCACCATGGCCTTCTTCGAATCGAGCATCCCTTCGTCCATGTTGATGTCGATCACCTGGGCGCCGGCTTCGACCTGCTGCAGGGCGACTTCCAGGGCTTCGGTGTAGTTGTCTTCACGGATCAGGCGGGCGAACTTGGCGGAACCGGTGATGTTGGTCCGCTCGCCGACGTTGACGAACAGCGAGTTGCGATCGATGGTGAACGGCTCCAGACCCGAGAGGCGGCAAGCCTTCGGGATGTCCGGAATCTCGCGCGGCGCATAACCGGCCACGGCCTTGGCGATGGCCTCGATGTGGCCCGGCGTGGTACCGCAGCAGCCGCCGACGATGTTGAGGAAGCCGCTCTGGGCGAACTCTTCGATGACCTTGGCGGTTTCCGACGGCAATTCGTCGTACTCGCCGAACTCGTTCGGCAGGCCGGCGTTCGGATGCGCGGAAACGTGGGTGCTGGCCTTGTTCGACAACTCTTCGAGGTACGGGCGCAATTCGCGGGCGCCGAGGGCGCAGTTCAGGCCGACGGAAATCGGCTTGGCGTGGGCCACGGAGTTCCAGAAGGCTTCGGTGGTCTGGCCCGACAGGGTGCGGCCGGAGGCGTCGGTGATGGTGCCGGAAATCATGATCGGCAATTCGACGCCCAGCTCTTCGAACACGCCTTGTACGGCGAAGATCGCGGCCTTGGCGTTGAGGGTATCGAAGATGGTTTCGATCAGGATCAGGTCGGCGCCGCCCTCGATCAGGCCTTTGGTGGCTTCGGTGTAGTTCTCCACCAGCTCATCAAAGGTGACGTTGCGGTAACCAGGGTTGTTGACGTCCGGGGACAACGAGCAGGTACGGCTGGTCGGGCCGAGCACGCCGGCAACAAAACGTGGTTTGTCCGGGTTCTCGAGGGTTTTCGCATCGGCGACCTTGCGCGCCAGGCGAGCGCCTTCTACGTTCAATTCGTACGCCAGTTTTTCCATGCCGTAATCGGCCATGGAAATCCGGGTGGCGTTGAAGGTGTTGGTTTCCAGAATGTCGGCGCCGGCGTCCAGGTAGGCTTTTTCAATGCCGCCAATCACGTCCGGGCGAGTCAGGACCAACAGGTCGTTGTTGCCTTTGACATCGCTTGGCCAGTCAGCGAAGCGTTTGCCACGGTAATCCTGCTCTTCGAGCTTGTAGCTCTGGATCATCGTGCCCATACCGCCATCGAGAATCAGGATGCGCTCTTTGAGGGCGTGCTTGAGAGCTTGAAGGCGAACGCTGCGATCGGACATTTGGACTACTCGGTAAGGCCATGACGAAGGGCCGGGATGATAGCAAACCTGTGCGCTTTTGGAGCGTGACTCGAATTTGCATGAATATCGTTCATGTTGGTAAGGGTGACAGACCGGTAGAATCGCGACGTTTTTTCAGGATTCGGGACCAGGGACATGTCGTATCGCTTCGTCATCGGCACATTGCTGCTGTTTTTAAGCTGGGGCGCCGTGGCGCAAGGCCCGGTGATTTCCTCTGCCATGTCACCTGTTATCTCCTACAGCCGCGACATTCAACCGATCTTCACTGAAAAGTGCGTGGCCTGCCACGCCTGCAATGACGCCGCCTGTCAGCTCAACTTGGGCAGCGGTGAGGGCGCGGCACGTGGCGCAACCAAAGTCCCGGTCTACGACGGTGACCGCCGCCAGGCGGTTGCACCGACCCGACTGTTCTATGACGCCTCCGGCAAACAGGCCTGGCAACAAAAGGGCTTCTATTCGGTGCTTGATGCCCAGGGCAGTCAGGCCGCACTGATGGCGCGGATGCTGGAGCTTGGCCACAACACTCCGTTGCAACCCAACGCGAAGCTGCCGGAAGACATCGTCCTGGGCCTGAACCGGGAAAACATGTGTGCCATGCCCGCGGAGTTCGACGGCTACGCCGCCAAGCATCCGAAGGAGGGCATGCCGCTGGCAGTGACCGGCCTGACCGACCAGCAGTACCAGACGCTGCAACGCTGGCTGGCGGCAGGCGCGCCGATCGATCAGCAGGCGCTGGCGCCCAGCGCCAGGGAAGCCTTGCAGGTGGTGCAATGGGAAAACCTGCTCAATTCGCCGGGAGCCCGGGAAAGCCTGGTGGGGCGTTGGCTGTACGAGCACTGGTTCCTGGCCCATCTCTACTTCAAGGACGGTGAACCTGGGCATTTCTTCCAGTGGGTGCGTTCGCGCACCCCGACCGGCCAGCCGATCGACCTGATCAACACCCGTCGCCCGAACGATGATCCGGGCACGCAGTTTTACTATCGCCTGTGGCCGGTACAGGGCGTGATCGTGCACAAGACCCACATCACCTATCCGCTGGGTCCGGCGAAGCTGGCGCGGGTCAAGAGCCTGTTCTACAGCGGCAACTGGCAGGTCGACGCATTGCCGGGCTATGGACCGCAGAGCCGGGCCAACCCGTTTGCCACCTTCGAAGCGATTCCGGCCCAGGCGCGCTATCAGTTCATGCTCGATAACGCCGAATACTTTGTGCGCACGTTCATTCGTGGGCCAGTGTGTCGCGGCCAGATCGCCACGGACGTGATCCGCGATAATTTCTGGGCGTTGTTCCAGGCGCCCGAGCACGACCTGTATGTCACGGATCCGAATTATCGCGGGCAGGCCACGCCATTGCTGGCGATGCCGGGGCAGAACGATGATGTCGGCAGCGTCCTTAGCCTGTGGCACGACTACCGCGACAAGCGTAACGAGTATGAAGCCTTGCGCCGGGACAGCTACGCCGATGAGCCAGCACCGAGCTGGTCGACCCTGTGGGCCGGCAACGACAATGCGTTGCTGAGTATCTTCCGCCATTTCGACAGTGCTTCGGTGACCAAAGGCCTGATCGGCGAGGTGCCGCAAACGATATGGCTGTTCGACTATCCGCTGCTGGAGCGCACCTACTATCAACTGGCAGTGAACTTCGATGTGTTCGGGAACCTGTCCCATCAGGCTCAGACGCGCTTGTATTTCGACTTGATCCGCAACGGCGCCGAACAGAATTTCCTGCGCCTGATGCCCGCCGACTCCCGGGATGACTACCTTGATGACTGGTATCAGAACAGTGGCAAATTCAAGATGTGGCTCGACTACGAGACCATCGACGACGACAAGCCGACCGCGCTGAAGCTTGACGCGCTGGACCCCAAGCGCGACTTTGCCATGCAATTGCTGGCCCGTTATGGCGATCTCAATGCAAGGCCCGACCCGATCAATCGCTGCGACGGCGCTTACTGTTCGCGGCCAAACATCGACCCGGAACTGCAAAGTGCCGAGCAGGCATTGAGCCGCCTGACTTCGCGTCCGGCCGCCGGACTGAAGGTCATCGATCAGTTGCCGGAGGCCACGCTGCTGCGTATTGAAACCGGCAGCGGCAAGCGTGAGGTCTACAGCCTGTTGCGTAACCGTGCCCACAGCAACGTGGCGTTTTTGCTCGGTGAATCACTGCGCTATCAACCGGGGCTCGACACTTTGACGATTTTCCCGGGTGTGCTCAGCAGCTACCCGAACTTCATGTTCAACATCCCGGCCGGGCAAGTGCCGGCGTTTGTGGATGCGATGGAGAGCGCCAAGGACACCGACAGCTTCGAGAAAATCGTCGAACGCTGGGGAATACGCCGCAGTCATCCGCAATTCTGGGCTTATTTCCATGACCTGAGCCGCTACATCCACGAAACCGATCCGGTGGAAGAGGGCGTACTGGACATGAACCGCTACGAGAACCTCTGAACCACCGCAGATCCCCTGTGGGAGCGGGCTTGCTCGCGAAAGCGGTGTGTCAGTCGCAATTGATTTGCCTGACACGACGCCTTCGCGAGCAAGCCCGCTCCCACAATTCTTTCCCGACAAAAATACTAGGACTTTGTCCGGCGCGTTGATTGGCGTAAACTGCGCCCAAGCCTGCGAGGAGTTTCCATGACCGCTATTACCATCACTGACGCCGCCCACGATTACCTGGCTGATCTGCTCTCCAAGCAGAACACCCCTGGCATCGGCATCCGCGTCTTCATCACCCAGCCTGGCACCCAGTACGCCGAAACCTGCATTGCCTACTGCAAGCCGGGCGAAGAAAAACCCGAAGACACCGCGCTGGGGCTCAAAAGCTTCACCGCGTACATCGACCACTTCAGCGAAGCCTTCCTGGACGATGCCGTTGTCGACTACGCCACCGACCGCATGGGCGGCCAGCTGACCATCAAGGCGCCAAACGCCAAGGTACCGATGGTCAACGCCGACAGCCCGGTCAACGAGCGCATCAACTACTACCTGCAAACCGAGATCAACCCGGGGCTGGCCAGCCACGGCGGTCAGGTCAGCCTGATCGACGTGGTCGAAGACGGCATCGCCGTCCTGCAGTTCGGTGGTGGTTGCCAGGGCTGCGGCCAGGCCGACGTGACGCTGAAGGAAGGCATCGAGCGCACCTTGCTCGAGCGCATCCCGGAGCTCAAAGGTGTTCGCGACGTGACCGACCACACGCAGAAAGAAAACGCCTACTACTAAGGTGTTCGCTGCGAATTGAAAAAACGGCGCCCCGTGAGCGCCGTTTTTTTATGGGTGAAATTTGCCGACGCCATCGCGAGCAGGCTCGCTCCCACAGGTGGCCGCATTTCAATGTGGGAGCGAGCTTGCTCGCGATGGGGCCCTACGGGCGATACAAATGCGCATGCCCCGCACGATACAGCGATGACTCGCTGAAGTGGTCACTGCCCAGCACCCGACCCACCAGAATCAACGCCGTACGACGAAATCCCTTCGATTCAACCTTCCCGGCAATATCTGCCAGCGTGCCCACCACCCAATCCTGATCCGGCCAGCTCGCGCGGTGCACCACCGCAATCGGGCAATCAGCGCCGTAATGCGGCAGCAGTTCCTCGACGATCTTCGCCAGGTGACTGACCCCCAAATGAATCGCCATGGTCGCGCCGTGCTGCGCCAGGCTGGAGAATTCCTCTCCGGGTGGCATGGCGGTTTTGTCGGCGTAGCGAGTCAGGATCACGCTCTGCGAAATGTCCGGCAGGGTCAGTTCCGCGCCCAAGAGCGCTGCGCAAGCGGCTGTGGCAGTCACGCCGGGTACGATTTCGAACGCAATGCCCAGTTCACGCAGATAGCGAATCTGCTCGCCAATGGCGCCATACAGGCTCGGATCGCCAGAGTGCACCCGGGCCACATCCTGGCCTTTGGCGTGGGCGGTCTTGATCAGGTCGATGATCTGTTCCAGGTGCAGTTCGGCGCTGTTGACCACCTGTTCGGCACAGTGACCTTCCAGTACGGCGGCCGGCACCAGTGAGCCGGCATAAATGATCACCGGGCAACTGCGAATCAGCCGCTGGCCCTTGACGGTGATCAGTTCGGGGTCGCCGGGACCTGCGCCAATGAAGTAGACGGTCATCGTCGGTTCCTGTGGGAAAAAGGGGCTGAACAGGTCTTCAGATGAAGAATGTTCATGATCGAAGGCGGGGATTATCGGTTTTTACGCAGCGCCAGCCAATGCCAGGGTTGCCTGGGCATATTTTTGTCGTGGAATCAGCAGTTTTGCCGGGGCCTGGGCCAGTTGTTCGGCCAGGGCCAGTGCGGCGCTTTCCGCAACGCCGTAGCAACCGGTGCGTTCAAACGCTATTTGCGATTGATGGCTGAGTTGCGGTTCATAAGCGGCCAGTTGCTCACTGCTGAAATACATCAGTTCCAGGCCGAGTTGCTGAGCCAGTTCGATCAGTGCAGGTTCGTCGCGCTTCGAATCGATGCTGGCCAGCGCCTTGATCTCATGACGAGCTATCTGGTGCGCCTCCAGCGCCTGATCGAGCAGCGCCAGCAACGTGCTGACGGGGCAGCCCCGTTGGCAGCCCAGGCCGACTACCAGGGTCGGCGCTGTGCTGACGTCAGTCATGCGTTGTATTGACCATCGCTTTTGCGACGGAACAACCAGGCGCTGATCAGGCCCAGGGCCAGCCAGAATGCCACGTTGGTCAGTTGCGAAGCGATTTTGAACCGGGTTTCCAGCGCCTCTGGAGCAAGCATCGAATGCACCTCCGGTTGCGGCGCGCCAATCACATGGGGAACGGCGAGGATCGCCGCGCCGAGGACTTTCATCAGCCAGTGACGGCTGAACACGATCAGCGCAATACCGACGGCGGTGGAGGCGGCGGTACCGACCCACCACAGTTGCCGTTGTGCCAGGTCGGCGGCGGCAGTGCCTGGCAATTCAGGTGGCAGGCCAAGGGTCGGGGCGAGCACGAAGGTCGCGTAACCGGCCAGGCCCCAGAGCAGGCCTTGAGAGGTTTTGGTCGGCGCACGCAAGGTGTACAGGCCGGCCAGCATCAGGGCGAAACCGACCGCCACCACCAGGTTGCCGCCGGTGGTCGACAGCACGCGCTGCCAGCCGTCTTGCGGCTCCCAGGCTTGTGCATCATGAGTGTGGGCAGCCACAGCACCGTCGGCGTGTTCATGCATTTCAACAGCGGCCGGTTCGGCTTTTTCGTAGGTCTCGGCCTGTAAAATCAGCGGGGCGACCCAGAAACTTTGCAGCAGGGTCAGCAACAGGGCGGCCAGCAGCCCGGTGAAACCTGCGGTTTGCGCAATACGCTTGATCATGTCGACAGCTCTCAATGGCACGGGAACGCGGAGCTGTGGCGGGTATCGTGGGCGGCGTTGTGCACCGCTTCGATGTGCGAGAAACCGGCGAAATACACAAGGCACGCGCCCAGGATCGACGCGCAGACGGCGGCGGCCAGACGTTGGGTCAGGGTTGAGGTGGTGCTTGCGGCTGTGTGTTCGGCGCTGCTGATGATCGACATGGCGTTTCCCTCTGGTCTGTCAGCGGGGAATAAGAGCGCATGCAAAACCCCGCACGACCAGGCGCGCAAGGTTTCAAACAGCGCCCGCCCACCGCGGGTTTGTTGGTTCAGTGATCGTACTGGTCACTTTGTGTTGCGGGCCGGTCTCCGGGCTCACGAGGGGCAAAGGCTTGCGCCTGGACCTGAAAGCATCACCTTCCCATGCCGCAGTGGCACAGTGGATCTGACGCTTCGCTCGCTTACCGTTGCGGGGGCAGCACCGGACTGACATGGCTTAAGAGTAAAGCACATGATTCACCGGTTTCCCGTTTCACCCTGTGAAGGGCACCCGTAACAAGGTGTGTAGGAGAGCATGGGCGGGGGTTGGGCGTCAATTGGCAGGGGTTCTCAACTCGGAATCGTGGTGACTTCTTCGCGAGCAGGCTCGCTCCCACAGGGGAACGCACTTCAATGTGGGAGCGAGCCTGCTCGCGAAGGGGGCACCGCCGATTTCAAGTGAACATTGACCCGCCCCAATACCATGCGTAGCCTTGCGCTTTCGAGGTTCTTCGGCGTTTGTCGAAGCTAAGAAGGGAACGCGGTCAATGCCGCGGCTGCCCCCGCAACTGTGAACGGTGATGTTCGTTGCCACGCCACTGCTGACTCAATCCATGAGGCCGGCGGGAAGGCGCAGCGAATGCCTGGCTCAAGCCCGGCACACTGTCAGCCAGGAGACCTGCCTCGTCACAGATTCTCACTTTCAACCGGGCGGGGTGATCCGGTGGCGAACTCTTCAGGCACGCGCGTGCGCGTTGCCGGTCGTCGTCCCGTATGCCCGCCAGCTTAGCCATAGGGCATCCGATGAAAACACTGGCCAAACTCCCCGTCACCATCGTTACAGGCTTTCTCGGCTCGGGTAAAACCACGCTGCTGCGCCACATGCTCGACAACGCCCAGGGTCGCCGCATCGCGGTGATCGTCAACGAATTTGGCGAATTGGGCATCGACGGCGAAATCCTCAAGCAATGCTCCATCGGTTGCACCGAAGAAGAAGCCAACGGCCGTGTCTATGAACTGGCCAACGGCTGCCTGTGCTGCACCGTCCAGGAAGAGTTCTTCCCGGTGATGCGCGAACTGGTGGCGCGTCGCGGCGATCTGGACCACATTCTCATCGAAACGTCCGGTCTGGCGTTGCCCAAGCCGCTGGTGCAGGCCTTCCAGTGGCCGGAAATCCGCAGTGCCTGCACGGTGGATGCGGTAATCACCGTGGTCGACAGCCCGGCCGTGGCCGCCGGCACCTTCGCCGCGTTCCCGGATCAGGTCGACGCCCAGCGCAAACTCGACCCGAACCTGGACCACGAATCGCCGCTGCACGAACTGTTCGCCGACCAATTGGCCAGCGCTGACCTGGTGATCCTCAACAAAACCGACCTGATCAACCCGACGGACCTGGCCCGTGTGCGCCTGGAAGTCGCCGAGGAATTGCCGCCAGCGGTGAAAATCATCGAAGCCAGCAGTGGTCGCCTGCCGCTGGACGTGCTGATCGGCCTCGGTGTCGGCTCCGAAGAACACATCGACAGCCGCCACAGCCACCACGACCATCATCACGATGGCGACGACGATCATGATGACCACGATCACGACGCCTTCGATTCGATCTCCATCGAACTGCCGCAAGCCGACGAAAGCCTGCTGCTGGACGCGCTGACCCAGTTGGTGGTCCAGCACGGCATCCTGCGCGTCAAGGGGTTTGCGGCGATTCCGAACAAACCGATGCGCCTGCTGATCCAGGGCGTGGGTACGCGTTTTGACAAGCATTTCGACCGCCAGTGGGGCGCCGAAGAAACGCGAGTCACCCGCTTGGTGCTGATCGGCCAGGAACTGGACGCCACTGTTCTCGAAGCGCAATTGCGCGCCGCGCTCAGCGTGTAAGCCATGCACCTGCTCAGGACCCAGCCCGGCGGTTTCGTGTCGGATGACAACATTGCCGACCTTGGACAAACCCCCGCCGAGCTGGTGGTCCTGTGCAGCGGCGATTCCAGCCTGGCGCTGCTCGCCGAAGCGGCGCAGCAGTTGCCCGACGATTACCCGAGCGTGCGCCTGGCCAACCCGATGCAGGTGCAGAACCATGCCTCGGTTGACCTGTACGTCGATGAAGTCTTGCGCCACGCCAAGGTCATTCTGATCTCGCTGCACGGCGGCATCGCCTATTGGCGTTACGGCATCGAGCGTCTGGTCGAGCTGTCGCAGCGCGGCGTGCAGCTGATTCTGGTGCCAGGTGATGATCGCCCGGACCCGGAGCTCAGCGACTTGAGCACCGTCGGTGCCGAGGATCGCGATCGCCTCTGGCAGTTTCTGCGCCAGGGCGGCATGGGCAACGCCCTCGACTTCTTCCGCTGCCTGGCCAACCGCTGGCTGGCCCGTGATTACACCTGGGATGAGCCGCAAATCCTGCCGCGTACGGCGATTTACCATCCGCACAAACACTCTGCCGCGCTGAGCGACTGGCAGGCCGATTGGCATGCCGATCAACCTGTGGCGGCGGTGCTGTTTTACCGCTCGCATTTGCAGGCGGCGAACACCGCGTTCATTGATGTTTTTTGCCAGCGTTTGCAGGCGGCGGGGTTGAATCCATTGCCGATTGCGCTGGCCAGCTTGAAAGAGCCCGGCTGCCTCTCGGTGGTCGAGGACTGGCTGGATGAAGTCGAAGCTTCAGTGATTCTGAACACCACTGGCTTCGCTCAATCCAGTCCGGAAGCACCTCATCTGCGCCCGTTTCGCCGCAATATCCCGGTGATCCAGGCGATTTGCGCCCAGGACAACGAACCCGGCTGGCGCGCCAGCGAACAGGGGCTTGGCCCCCGTGACCTGGCGATGCATATCGCGTTGCCTGAGCTGGACGGGCGCATCATCAGCCGCCCGATCAGCTTCAAGGACCTGGCGTGGCGCAGTGAGCGTAGTCAGTCGGATGTAGTCTGCTACCGGCCACAACCGGAGCGCATGGACTTCGTTGCCGAACTGGCGCGGCGCTGGATCGATCTGGCGCGGGTGCCCAATGCTGAAAAACGCATTGCCTTGATTCTCGCCAACTACCCGACCCGCGACGGTCGCATCGGCAATGGCGTCGGCCTCGATACCCCGGCAGCTGCGCTGAATATCCTGCAGGCGTTGCATGCCGAAGGTTATCCATTACCGGCTGAGTTACCAGACAGCGGCACCGCGCTGATCCAGCAGTTACTGGGCGGCGTCAGCAACGACCTCGATACCCTTGACCTGCGTCCGTGCCAGCAAAGCCTGGGCATGGATGATTATCTAGTGATGTTCAACGCCCTGCCTGAAGCCAATCGCGCGGCGGTGCTCGAACGTTGGGGTGCGCCGGAAAACGACCCGATGTGTCGCAGCGGGCGGATGATGATCGCCGGCCTGCGTTTTGGCCTGACCTTCGTCGGCATTCAGCCGGCCCGGGGTTATCAGGTCGACCCGAGCGCGGTGTATCACGACCCGGACCTGGTGCCGCCCCACGGCTACCTGGCTTTCTACTTCTGGCTGCGCAACACCTATGGCGCCCACGGCGTGATCCACGTCGGCAAACACGGCAACCTCGAATGGCTGCCGGGCAAGGGCGTGGGGCTGTCGGAACATTGCTGGCCAGATGCTTTGCTCGGGCCGCTGCCGAACATCTATCCGTTCATCGTCAACGACCCGGGCGAGGGCGCCCAGGCCAAGCGGCGTACCCAGGCGGTGATCATCGATCACCTGATGCCACCGCTGACTCGCGCCGAAACCTACGGCCCGCTGCGTAACCTCGAGCTGTTGGCCGACGAATATTACGAAGCGCAGCTGCTCGATCCGCGCCGCGCCCGAGAGTTGCAGCGCGACATCCTGCAATTGGTGCGCGACACCCACATCGACCGTGAACTGCAACTGGACGAACAGCTCGACAGTGATGCCGACGCAGCGATCTGGTTGCCGCGACTCGACACTTACCTGTGCGACTTGAAGGAGTCGCAGATCCGCGATGGCCTGCATGTGTTCGGCGAATCGCCCACCGGGCGATTGCGCATCGATACCTTGCTGGCGCTGTTGCGCATTCCACGGGGCGATGGCCGGGGTGCGCAGTCGAGTCTGCTGCGGGCGCTGGCCAAGGCCTTCGGACTAGGATTCGATCCGCTTGATTGCGCCTTGGCCGAGCCGTGGATTGGACCACGACCTGAACAACTGCAAGTACTCGGCGACGAACTTTGGCGTACCACAGGCGATACCCGCGAACGTCTTGAGCTGTTCGCTACACAACTGATCTCACAGACATTGAACTGTAGGAGCGAGCCTGCTCGCGATGGTGTGTCAGTCGACACCCATGTGGCTGACACACCATCGCGAGCAAGCTCGCTCCTACAGGAGTCGGACTGGACTGAGGTGCAAGTCATTATCGATGGTTTGCGTGACGTCATTGCTCCGCGTCTGGACGCCTGCGGTCCGGCGGAAATGCGCGGATTGCTCGACGCGCTTGGTGGTCGCTTCGTCCCGGCCGGTCCCAGCGGCGCGCCCAGTCGTGGTCGTCTTGACGTGCTGCCCACCGGGCGCAACTTCTATTCGGTGGACGTGCGCAACCTGCCGACCACCACGGCGTGGCGCATCGGGTTCCAGTCGGCCAACCTGATTCTCGAACGGCACCTGCAAGACCACGGCGATCATTTGCGCCAGCTCGGCCTGTCGGTGTGGGGTACCGCAACCATGCGCACCGGTGGCGATGACATCGCCCAGGCGATGGCGCTGATGGGCGTGCGTCCGGTCTGGGCCACCGGCAGCCAGCGGGTCGATGATTTCGAAATTCTGCCGTTGAGTTTGCTCGACCGCCCGCGGGTGGACGTGACCTTGCGTGTGTCCGGTTTCTTCCGTGATGCCTTTGCCAATCTGATTCGTTTGTTCGACGCAGCGGTGCAAGCGGTGGCCGATCTCGATGAGCCGGACGACCTGAACCCGTTGGCGGCCAAGGTACGCGCCGAGCGTGCAGCCTTGCTGCAGGCGGGGCTCGATGAAGACGCAGCGCGACGTCAGGCCGGCTGGCGGATATTCGGGGCCAAACCCGGTGCCTACGGCGCGGGTGTGCAGGGCGCCATCGACGGTCGCCTGTGGCAGAGCCGCGAGGACCTGGCCGAGGTCTACCTCAACTGGGGTGGCTACGCTTACGGCGGTTCCGACGAAGGCACCGCCGCCCGCGAACAGTTCAGCCAGCGCCTGAGCCAGGTACAGGCGGTGCTGCAAAACCAGGATAACCGCGAGCACGATCTGCTCGACTCCAACGATTACTACCAGTTCCAGGGCGGTATGCTCGCGGCGGTGGAGAGCCTGAAAGGCGAGGCGGCGGCCAGCTATCATGGCGACCACAGCCAACCGGACCTGCCGAAGATTCGCACCTTGAAGGAAGAGCTGAACCGGGTGATCCGCTCCCGGGCGGCCAACCCGAAGTGGCTCGAAGGTGTTAAACGTCACGGCTACAAAGGGGCGTTCGAAATGGCTGCGACGGTCGACAACCTTTTCGCCTTCGACGCCACCACGCAATTGATCGACGATCACCAGTACGCGTTGCTGGCCGATGCCTATTTGCTCGATCCGGGCACCCGGGATTTTGTCCGCGAACACAATCCTCATGCCTTGCGCGACATGACCGAGCGCATGCTCGAGGCGCAACAACGGGGAATGTGGAAGGAGCCCGGCGAGTACCGCGAGGCGCTGGAGAATCTGTTGCTGGATATAGAAGAAGATGGCTGACGCACTTAAACCTGTGGGAGCGAGCTTGCTCGCGATGACATGCGTTCAGTCGACAAAAATGTTGCCTGACATTCCACCATCGCGAGCAGGCTCGCTCCTACAGGGTTTGAGGTGCCTGTGAAGATCACCGACCATGACCGAGATAGAACAATGACCGACACCCCGCATTTCCCGCTCTGCGCCGTGGTCGGCGCCGACGATTTGAAGCTGGCCCTGTGCCTGACCGCCATCGACCCGAAAATCGGCGGTGTCCTGATCGAAGGCCCGCGGGGCATGGCCAAGTCGACGCTGGCCCGCGGTCTGGCGGATCTGCTGGCGAGCGGTCAGTTCGTCACCTTGCCGCTGGGCGCCACTGAGGAGCGGCTGGTCGGCACCCTCGATCTCGATGCGGCACTGGGCGAAGGTCGCGCACAGTTTTCCCCCGGCGTACTGGCCAAGGCTGACGGTGGCGTGCTCTATGTCGACGAGGTCAATCTGTTGTCCGATCATCTCGTTGACCTGCTGCTCGATGTGGCCGCCAGCGGCACCAATCTGGTGGAGCGTGACGGCATTTCCCATAGGCATTCGGCAAAATTCGTGCTGATTGGCACCATGAACCCGGAAGAGGGAGAACTGCGTCCGCAATTGCTTGACCGTTTCGGTTTGAACGTCGCCCTCGGTGGTCACACCGCGCCGGTCGAGCGTGGTCAGATCATCCGTCGCCGCCTGGATTTCGACGCCGACCCGCAAGGTTTCTGCGCCGAATGGGAATCCGCACAGGCGACTCTGCGTGACCGTTGCCAGAACGCACGCAATGCACTGGCAAGCATTCCCCTCGACGACCAGGCGCTGGCACACATCACCGAACGCTGCTTCGCCGCTGGCGTCGATGGTTTGCGCGCCGATCTGGTCTGGCTGCGCGCTGCCCGGGCTCACGCTGCCTGGCGCGGGGCGAACGCCATCGCCGAGGAAGATATCGACGCAGTCGCCGAGTTCGCCTTGCGCCATCGCCGTCGCGAACATTGCGCACCGACGCCTCAGTCATCCCAGGCGACGCAACAATCGGCGCCTCAGCACGCCAACCCGAGCGAAGGGCAGGGCCAGTGGGGCGAGTTGCCTGCCCAGGCGCTGGCGGTCGGTGCACGACGTGAAGTGCCGAGCTGGCCAAAAAAGCCCTAGGCATTCGCCCACGCTCCGATGCGGGGGCGAATGCCAGACCCCGAGCCGGGCGGCTGGACCACGGCAAACAGGGTAAGCGTCATACGGCCCGTAGCGGTTCGGTCAACTGGCCTGGCACCTTGCTCAATGGCCGACCGCGTCAGCGCGACGACCTGTTGTTTCAGCTGCGCACTCGCTCGCCCCACGAACTGTGGCTGGTGATCGTTGATGCCTCCGCATCGACCCGCCGTCATCAGGCATTGAGCGATGCCAAGGGCTTGCTGGCGCAGTTGTTCGACGATGCCTATCGCCAGCGTGCGCGTCTGGCGCTGCTCACAGCCAGTGGTGCTGCACCGAAGTGGCAGGTGCAGGGATTGAAGGCCTCGACCGGGTTGCGCCATTGGCTCGATGGCCTTGGCGCCGGGGGCGGTACGCCGTTGCTGGCCGCGTTGGGCGAAGCGGGGCGATGGCTTGGTGCACGGCAAAAGCGTTTTCCGGCAGAGCAGCAGCGGTTGTTGCTGGTGACCGATGGACGGCTGAAGGACTGGCCGTTGTTGCCCGTGCTGGAGTGCCCGGGGGTGCTGATCGACATCGAGCGCGGGCCGATCCGGCTCGGGCGCAGCAGGGTGTTGGCGGCGCAGTTGCAGGCCGAGTATCGGCACATTGACGAGCTGCTTCCTGGCTGAGATCTGTTTGGCAGTTCCGGCCTCTTCGCGAGCAAGCCCGCTCCCACATTGGTCCGGGTGAACACAAAGTCTGTGAACACCGAATGATCCCTGTGGGAGCGGGCTTGCTCGCGAAGGCGGTGGGTCAGTCAACATCAATTCCAGATTACTTACCCATCGCCTGCCGATACTGCCGGGTGCGCTTGCCAATGTATAACCGGTCGAGAATCAACGCCCACAACGCCGAGACTTCAGGTCGGGTTTTGCGTCCACGGCTCAAGCGATGCAGCTGGAACTTGACCACCGCCATGCTCGCCAGCGCCGCCAGGGGCTTGCGCTTCCAGCGGATCGGCGGCAGTTGCGGATGGCTGTCCTGGCCTTCGCGCCAGTGCTTGACCAGGTGTGGCTCCACAGCGAGCGCGGTGCCGATGCCGGCCATGGCAAGGCCGCTGTCGAGGACCTGTTCGACGATTGCCAGACGCCGGATCCCGCCAGTCACCATCACCGGCATCCGCGCCACGCTGGCCAGTTCGCGGGCCATTTCCAGAAAGTACGCCTCCCGCGCCAGGGTTCGGCCGTCGCGTGCCTCGCCTTGCATGGCAGGCGCTTCGTAACTGCCACCGGAGAGTTCCAGCAGGTCGATCGGTTGTTCGTTGAGCCACTGGATCACTTGCCGAGCATCATCGGCATCGAAACCACCGCGCTGGAAATCTGCTGAGTTGAGTTTTACCGACACACAAAATTGCGGCGACACCGCTTGGCGAACCGCCTCGACGACGGACAACAGCAGACGCGCGCGATTTTCCAGGGATCCGCCCCATTGATCGGTGCGCCGATTGGTCAGCGGCGAAAGGAACTGGCTGATCAGGTAGCCGTGGGCGGCGTGGATCTGCACGCCGGTAAAACCGGCTTTTTCGGCCAGTGCGGCGCTGGTGGCGAAACGTCGGATCACCTCCTGGATGTCGTCCGCGCTCATGGGTTTGGGTTCGGCGAACATCTTCGAGAACGGGCCCAGATCCAGCGCAACCGCCGATGGCGCCAGAGCTTGCTGGCCAAGGTTGGCCATGGTCTGGCGGCCAGGATGGTTGAGCTGCACCCAGAAATGCGCGCCGCCGGCCCGACCGACGCTGGCCCACTGGCGGAAGCGCTCCAGATGACGCTCGTCTTCCAGCGCTACACCGCCGGGACCGGTCATGGCGCGACGGTCGATCATTACATTGCCGGTCAGCAACAAGCCGGCCCCGCCCTCGGCCCAGGCCTGATACAGGCGAAGCAGTGCCTTGTCGGGTACTTGATCGGTATTGGCGAGGTTCTCTTCCATCGCGGCTTTGGCAATGCGATTGCCGATGGTCTGGCCGTTGGGCAAATTCAACGCTTGAAAGGGCGACATGCTTGGCTCCTCGTAGTAATGAGCAGAGGCTAACCTTAAAGTTAACTTTAATGTCAAGCAGATAAATGGGGCCGCAATGAAGATCGGTGAATTGGCGCAGTTGAGCGGGTTGACCGCATCGCGGATGGCCCATGGCAAGGCGCAGTTGCCGGGCTGGATCGACACCCTCCAGGCCCGGCCCGAAGGGGGATTTTTACTATTGAGCGGGCAAAACAGTTTGAGTGGCAGGGTAGGCAAAAGACTCAGTGTTATCGATAGTCGCAAAAACGGTTTGCTCCTCTCCCGGCTTTATGGGAGCAGGAACGTTTCGTGAAGAGCTGATGTATCGGTCTGGCTTCCAGCGGGTTGTATCCAAGCCTATGAGATACGGGATTAAAGTAGCCCCCGTATAAAGTTCGCCAGGTGGAACAGAGAAAATGGTGGTAATGGAGGTTTTAACTGGAAAAAAGATCGCGCCAGGGTAAGTGCCACATAACGGATAGTTCGGAGCTCCTTGTGAACATTTTGACGGTGGCTCCTGGCCGACTACCAGTTTGGTGGGCGGTGAACTTACACCCGTTACCACAACCGAAAATGAAATGCCCTTGCCTGGCAGGTTTTGCAGATTCAATTGTGACATCGTGAAGTTACCGTTAGGCAGCGTGGATACTTGCTTCAAAATGACGTCATCGCTGGTTTTCGCCGTTACCATGAACGGGCCTGTAGCCGTGGTCCCAACGATCGTGCCCGAGATGGATGTGGCACTTTTTGAAAGCGGTGTCGTGATGCAAACTTCAGGGCCATTCTGGCCGATGTACTTTCCATTGACCAAGCTGCTGCACTCTTCGCTGACCGTGGAAACAGTCGCGTCCGGCTCAATATTGCAACCCGTTAAACCCATCCCCAGCGTCGCGCAAAAAAATAAAGTTGTCGCCGTATTCATGTTCGATCCCCTTTGGTGTCGATAGTCGATGCGGCGCCAGTATTTCCTTGCCTGCTCAGAAGCGTCTACTGTCATAGTTGACAGTAGCTATCAGATTGGTCGGGTTTAAACAGATCTTTTTTCGATGGCACACATCGCTCGGTTAGCGATGAGGACGCGCTGTGCAGTAGGTGGGATAGATAGCTCTATTGATGAAATGTGTAGCGATCCTTCCCGGTATGTTTTGACTCATACAAGGCCGCATCGGCCTTGATCAGCGTCTGGTTCAGTGTGTCACCGTCGAGCACCCGGGCCAGGCCGTGCGTTTGGTAACGTTTTTTTTCTGTTTTACGCATCCTTTGATTCAAAACAAATTTCAATCTGCCTCACATTCCCTCCGCATCCTGTGGCACACTTTCTGCCGTCTATTCCGTTGTTATATACCAAGTTCCGCTATAGCGGAATTAATGAGGCGGCGGACAGTAAGCTCGATAGCGCTATGGTCCGCGACAAACTGATTGTGGTTGCCGGCAGAACGAATGCGCCTTGGCACCTCCAGGACTTTTCAAAAGCACGCGCTTTCAACCTTCACATTCAATCAGGAGAAACACCCATGAGCATTACTCGTTACGGCACCGGCAGCACCGCCGGCGGCGGTCAGCCTCGTCCATTCGCCCGCGCTGTCGAAGCCGATGGCTGGCTGCACGTGTCCGGCCAAGTGCCGGCGCTGGATGGCGAGATCATTGTCGGTGGTATCGTCGAGCAGACTCACCAGACCATGAAGAACCTGATCGCTATCCTTGAAGAGGCCGGTTATGGCCTCGAAGACGTGGTGCGTACCGGCGTGTGGCTGGAAGACCCGCGGGATTTCTGGAGCTTCAACAAGGTGTTCTCCGAGTACTTCAAGCCAGAACATGCCCCGGCGCGGGCCTGCGTGCAGGCGAACATGATGGTCGACTGCAAGGTCGAGATCGACTGCATTGCGTACAAGAAAAAGGCTTGAACCGAGTCGCGCCCATCGCGGGCAAGCCACGCTCCCACAGGTTTGTGTACTGCCACAGATTGCAGACACACCACCATTCCCTGTGGGAGCGGGCTTGCCCGCGAAGGCGGCCTGACGGTCAGCGCGGCACACTGGGTAAACTCCAGGCGACCATGAATGGGAACCACTGAAATGACCGAAGACACCATCAAGCGCCGGGCACGCGGGCTGGACCGGGCGTTCGATATCCTCGATTTCCTCAAGGAGATCGGCCAGCCCCTGCGCCCGAACGACATCGCCAACGGCATCGGCAGCCCCAAATCCACGGTCTACGAACTGGTGGCCTCGCTGCTGGAACGACGCATCCTGGAGCCGGTGGGCAAGGATGGTCATGTCTACCTCGGTCGCCAGTTGTACTTTCTCGGGCAGGCACACCTGCGACATTTCGACCTGACTCGCGAGGCCGATCACGCCTTGCAGGAAATCGTCAGTCAGACCCGTGAAACGGCGCAGATGTGCCTGCTCAACGGGCGCAAGTACACCGTTGCGCTGATGAAGGAGGGGGAGCGGCATTTCCGCATATCCTCGGACATCGGCGAAAACGCGCCCATCCCCTGGACCGCATCCGGGCGCTTGCTGCTGGCGCACCTGAGCGACCAGGCAATCGTCGACCTGATCGACCACGACGACTTCATCCTGCCCAATGGCGAACACTTGCCGCTGGAGCAATTTCTCAAGGAAATCCGTCAGGCCGGTATCGATGGTTTCTTTTCCTTCGATAGCGTCGCCGACACCTTTACCCATTGCTTCGCCGCACCGGTCAAAGACCCCAACGGCGTGGCCATCGCGACCCTGTGCATCGTCGCCCCCCGGGCCGATGCCAAGAACAACTACAACGACTACCGCCGGGTGCTGATCGAAAGCGCCAATAGCCTGGCCCGTCGCATCAACGAATAACAGCGGCTGCCTGCGGCCGCGTGAACGAGGAGTTCGACCATGTCTTCTGCCCCCAATACTGCCGCCGTGGAAAAAGGCACCGCACCCAAGGGCGCGAACCTGGTGCGTGACGTCAGCCTGCCTGCGCTGGTACTGCACCGCGAGGCGCTGGAACACAACATTCGCTGGATGCAGGCGTTCGTCAGCGACAGCGGAGCGGAACTCGCGCCCCATGGCAAAACCAGCATGACCCCGGCGCTGTTCCGGCGCCAACTGGACGCCGGTGCCTGGGGCATCACCCTGGCCAGTGCCACCCAAACCCGTGCGGCCTACGCTCATGGTGTGCGCCGGGTGCTGATGGCCAACCAGTTGGTCGGTACGCCGAACATGGCGCTGATTGCCGACCTGCTGGCCGACCCGACGTTCGACTTCTATTGCATGGTCGATCACCCGGACAACGTCGCCGACCTCGGTGCCTATTTCGCCTCCCGTGGCATGCGTTTGAACGTCATGATCGAATACGGCGTGGTCGGTGGTCGCTGCGGTTGCCGCAGCGAGCAGCAAGTGCTCGACCTGGCCAAGGCCATCGCCGCGCAACCGGCGCTGGCCCTGACCGGGATCGAAGGCTACGAAGGGGTGATCCACGGCGATCACGCAGTGACCGGTATCCGCGATTTCGCCGCATCACTGGTGCGTCTGGCGGTGCAGTTGCAGGACAGCGGTGCATTCGCCATTCCCAAGCCGATCATCACCGCGTCGGGTTCGGCCTGGTATGACCTGATTGCCGAGTCGTTTGAAGCACAGAACGCCGCCGGGCGTTTCCTCAGTGTGCTGCGTCCCGGCAGTTACGTGGCCCATGACCATGGCATCTACAAGGAGGCGCAGTGCTGCGTGCTCGACCGTCGCAGCGACCTGCACGAAGGCCTGCGTCCGGCGCTGGAGGTGTGGGCGCACGTGCAGTCGCTGCCGGAGCCGGGGTTTGCGGTGATTGCCCTGGGCAAGCGCGACGTGGCCTACGACGCCGGTTTGCCGGTGCCATTGCTGCGCTACAAGGCGGGCGTCGTGCCGGCCGAAGGCGATGATGTGAGCGTCTGCAAGGTGACTGCGGTGATGGACCAGCATGCGTTCATGACCGTGGCACCGGGGGTTGATCTGCGTGTGGGCGACATCATTTCGTTTGGCACTTCGCACCCGTGCCTGACGTTCGACAAGTGGCGTGTCGGTTGCCTGGTGGATGAGCAACTGAACGTCATCGAGACCATGGAAACCTGTTTCTAAGACTGAAATCGCGGCGCGGCTTTCGCGAGCAAGCCCGCTCCCACAGGGTTGTGTGTACACCGAAGATCCAATGTGGGAGCGGGCTTGCTCGCGAAGAGGCCCTACCAGACAAAAAGAGAAACCCGCGTATGAACACCATCAACACCTTCGGCCCCGACACTCCACGCATCGCCCTGATCGGCGAGTGCATGATCGAGTTGCAGCATCGCGCCGACGGCAGCCTGCAACAGAGCTTCGGCGGCGATACATTGAACACGGCCGTGTACCTGTCCCGGGAACTGGGAGAGGACGGCTCCGTGGACTACGTCACCGCCCTGGGCGATGACAGTTTCAGCGACGCGATGTGCCAGAGTTGGGCGGCGGAAAATATCGGGCTCGCCATGGTCCAGCGTCTGCCCGGACGCCTGCCGGGTTTGTATTGCATCCAGACTGACACCGCCGGTGAGCGACGCTTTCTGTACTGGCGCAACGAAGCGGCCGTCCGCGATTGCTTCACCACCCCGGCCGCCGCGCCGATTCTCGCCGCGCTGCCGGATTTTGATGTGCTGTACTTCAGCGGCATCACCCTGGCGGTACTCGGTGCGCAAGGTCGGGAAAAACTGCTGGAAACCCTGATCGAAGCCCGCCAGCGCGATGCGCGGATCGTGTTCGACAACAACTACCGGCCACGGCTGTGGGCATCGGTCGAGGACGCCCGTGCGGCATATCGCAGTGTGCTGGCGTATGTCGACCTGGCGTTGCTGACGGTGGATGACGAACAGGCGTTGTTTGGTTATGCCGACGGTGACGCGGTGTTTGCCGCGTATGAGCAGATCGGTACGCCGGAAGTGGTGCTCAAGCGCGGCGCACAAGCGTGCCTGATTCGTTGTGATGGAGAGTCGTTCGAAGTGCCGGCGCAGAAGGTCGAGCGGGTGGTGGACACCACGGCGGCGGGGGATTCGTTCAGCGCGGCGTATCTGGCTTCGCGGCTCAAGGGCGGCAGCCCCTCGCAAGCCGCCGAGGCCGGGCATCGGTTGGCGAGCCGGGTGATTCAGGTGCCGGGGGCGCTGATTCCCAAGTAAAAGTTGAATGGCCGCTGGCTGCGCCATCGGATCGCGAGCAAGCTCGCTCCCACAGTGGTAGTCGGTGTGGCTGCAACCTATTGCAACTCACAAATCCCTGTGGGAGCGAGCTTGCTCGCGATGGGGCCCGAAAGCCAACAGAGCATCAATCCCGGTAAAACACCTGCACCAGGTGATACCCGAACTTGCTCTTGATCGGCCCATGCACCACCCGCAGCGGTTTCTTGAAGATCACCGCATCAATCACGCCGACCATCTGTCCCGGCCGCACTTCACCGAGATCGCCGCCGCGCTTGCCCGATGGGCAGGTCGAATACTTCTTGGCCAGCACGTCGAACGCTTCGCCCTTGGCGATGCGTTGTTTGAGCTGCTCGGCTTCTTCCGAGGTTTTCACCAGAATATGGCGGGCTTGAGCTTTCATGTGGCGGTTACCTTGCAACGGTGGTGGCTATGTGGGTGGCAGCGGGGGGGGCGCGCGATTATGCCTCAACTCAGTCCGGTTGACTGATCATCGTGCGAATCTTGTTGGCCAGCAGATCGATGGAAAACGGCTTGGCTACCATGTCCATGCCCTCTTCGAGAAAACCCTGGCGCTCGGCGGCGATCTCGGCGTAACCGGTCATGAACAGCACTTTCAGTTCGGGACGATGCTGGCGGGCGATTTCCGCCAGTTGGCGGCCGTTCATGCCCGGCAACCCGACGTCGGTCACCAGCAGGTCCACCCGCAGGTCCGACTCCAGCAGCGGCAGGGCGCCCTTGGCATCTTCGGCTTCATGGGCTCGGTAACCAAGCTCATTGAGCAGGTCCAATACCAGCATGCGCACCGCCGCATCGTCCTCGACCAGCATCACGGTTTCGCCGGCAATCGCCGCCGGTGCCTCGCCGATGACGGGCGACAAAACTTTTTCCGACTCGGTCGAATGCAGGCGCGGCAGGTACAAACGCACGCTGGTGCCCCGTCCCGGCAGGCTGAACAGAGTGACGTGGCCCCCCGATTGCTGGGCGAAACCGTAAATCATCGACAAGCCCAAACCGGTGCCCTGGCCGATTGGCTTGGTGGTGAAGAAGGGGTCGAATGCCTTGGCCAGCACCGAGGGCGTCATGCCGGTGCCGTTGTCGCTGACGGCAATCATCACGTAGTCACCGGCCTTGACCGGTTCCAGGGTCGTCATGTCACTGCCGTCGAGGTACACGTTGGCCGTTTCGATCTGCAATTCGCCGCCATCGGGCATGGCGTCCCGGGCGTTGATCACCAGGTTGAGCAGGGCGTTTTCCAGCTGGCTGACATCGGTGTTGACCCGCCAGATGTTCTCGGCCAGTTGCAGGTTGAGCTCGATATGGTCGCCCTTGGTACGCCTGAACAAGTCTTCCAGAGAGTGGATCAGCTCGTTGGGGTTGAGCGGCTTGCGATTGAGTGATTGGCGCCGGGAGAACGCCAGCAAGCGATGGGTGAGGGCGGCGGCGCGGTTGGCCGAGGACACGGCCGCTTCGGTGAATCGACCGATCTCGCTGGCACGGCCGTCGGCAATGTAGCGTTGCATCAGGTCGAGGCTACCGATGATACCGGTGAGCATGTTGTTGAAGTCATGGGCGATGCCGCCGGTAAGCTGGCCGACCGCCTCCATTTTCTGCGCATGGCGCAAGGCGTCTTCGGCACGTTCGCGCTCGAACATCTCGTTCTGCAGGCGCTCGTTGGCTTCGGCCAGTTGGCGGGTGCGGGCGGCAACCCGTTCTTCAAGGGTTTCGTTGAGGTTGCGCAGGGCTTCTTCGGTCTTTTTGCGCTCGGTTTCGTCGATCACGAAGATGTAGAAACCGTTCACGGCGCCATCCGCGCCGTGGCGTGGCAGGTAATTCATCAAGGCCTGGCGGATGCTGCCGTCGCGGTGTGGCGTGCTGATGCTGAAACAGCAGGGCCGGCCAGACAGCGCTTCCTTGATGTGCGGAGCGCGCAGCGCATAGGCTTCTTCGCCGAGCACTTCAAGAATGGTTCGCCCGTAAAGCTCTTGCGGCGTCAGCCCGTACCAGTCGAGGTACGCCGCATTGTTCAGGCGAAAGCGTTCTTCGCGGTCGACGTAGCTGATCAGGACCGGCATGGCGTTGATGATCAGTTGCAGCTCGGTCTGGCTCTGGCGCAGGGCCTGTTCGGTGTGTTTGCGCTCGGTCAGGTCCAGGGCGGCGCCGAGGAAGCGCACCGGCCGGCCATGGTGATCCTTGTAGCAGCGACCGCGGGCAAATACCCAGCGCATCTGGCCGTCGGTTTGCAGCAGGCGATACTCCTCGGCGTATTCGGTGCCATGGGTGATGCAATGCTTGATGCTGCGGGCGATCAGGGCGCGGTCTTCGGGGTGTACGCCGTGCAGGTATTCACTGATCGGCAATTGACTGGCCATGGCCGGGTCGATGCCATGCAGTTGGGCAAAATGCGCATCGGCGATGAAACGGTCCTCGCTGATGTCCCAGTCCCAGGTACCGACCGCATCGGTGGCGGCGAGGGCCAGTTGCAGGCGTTCCTCGGTTTCACGCTGGGCCTTGAGGCTGGCCGCCGAGCGCTGTTCGAGTTCGAGGGCGATGCGCCGGCGTTCGTTGGTTTCGATGGCGGTGACCAGGATCCCGGACACCTGGGCACCTTCGTCACGGATCGGGCTGTAGGTCAGGTCGAGCCAGAAGTCAGACTCCCGGCCCCCGCGTTGCAGGGTAAAGCGCTGCTCGCTGTAGGTGCGCACCTGACCTTGCAGGACGGCGCTGTAGATCGGGTCGGTGAAGTCTTGCAACTCTGGCCAGATCAGGTGCGTCGGTTGTCCGAAAGCGTGCGGATGCTTGCTTCCGGCGAGCAGGGCGAAGCCATCGTTGTAGATTTGCGTCAGTTGCGGGCCCCATAACAGCAGCATCGGCATCGGTGAGTGAATGACGATGTCCACGGCGGTTCGCAGGCTTTGTGGCCAAGTGCTGGCAGCGCCCAGCGGGCTGCTCGCCCAGTCGATTCGGGCGATCAAGGCCTGGGCATCGCTGGCGGTTGGTATTGCGTTCATCAAGGAGTCCTGCACCAATTCGCTATAGCTGGCGTCTATTCTTGCACAGGTGACAGGCGCAGGTTGATTCGAAGGCTTGAGCGGTTACTGTGGGAGCGGGCTTGCTCGCGAAGAGGGCGTGTCAGTCGACATCTTTGTTGGCTGACCTGCCGCCTTCGCGAGCAAGCCCGCTCCCACAGGTTTTTGTGGCGCTTCAAGACTGGAGTTCGGGCCTGTTTCGGTACTGCTCCAGCGCTTCGGGATTGGCCAAGGCATCAGTGTTCTTCACTTTCTGCCCATGCACCACATTGCGCACCGCCAACTCAACGACCTTGCCGCTGATGGTCCGGGGAATGTCCGTCACTGCCACAATCTTCGCCGGCACATGACGCGGCGTGGTATTGGCGCGAATCACCTGGCGGATCTGCTGTTGCAGGGCCTCGTCCAGTTCGAGCCCGTCGCGCAAGCGTACGAACAGCACCACTCGCACGTCATCCTGCCACTGCTGACCGATCGCCACGCAGTCGAGCACCTGGGGGACTTTCTCCACCTGGCGATAGATTTCCGCCGTGCCGATGCGCACCCCGCCGGGGTTGAGCACGGCATCGGAGCGTCCGTGGATCATCATTGCGCCATGGGGCAGTTGTTCGGCGTAATCACCTTGGGCCCAGACGCCGGGGAACAGGCTGAAATAGGATTTGTGCAGTTTTTCGCCATCAGGATCGTTCCACAGGCCAATGGGCATCGCCGGGAAATGCCGGGTGCAGACCAGTTCGCCTTTTTCACCGATCACCGGGTGGCCTTCGTCGTTCCACACTTCAACGGCCATGCCCAGGCTCTTGCCCATGATTTCGCCGCGCCGCACGGGCGACATCGGGTTGCCGTTGACGAAGCACGAGACGATGTCGGTGCCGCCGGACATCGAAGCCAGGCACACGTCAGCCTTGAAGTCGCGATAGACGAAGTCGTAACTGTGCGGCGACAGCGCCGAGCCGGTGCAAAGCAATGTCTTGAGGCTGCTCAGGTCATGACTTTCGCGGGGCTTGATACCGCTGCTTTCCAAGGTTGCGAGGTATTTGGGACTGGTGCCGAAGACGCTGATGCGTTCGTCGTCGATCAGGTCGATCAAGCGTTGTGGCTCGGGCTGGAACGGTGAGCCATCGTACAGCACCACGGAGCTGCCTGTGGCCAGTGCCGACACCAACCAGTTCCACATCATCCAGCCGCAGGTGGTGTAGTAGAACAGCCGTTCACCGGGGCCTAGATCGCCATGCAGGCCGTGTTCCTTGACGTGTTGCAGCAACACGCCGCCGGTGCTGTGGATGATGCATTTGGGCACGCCGGTGGTGCCGCTGGAGTAGAGGATGTACAGCGGATGGGCGAAGGGCACGGGGACGAAATCCGGCTCGCCGCCGGGTTCGTAGAAATCGTCCCACAGCGTCACGTTGGCCTGGGTGTGGAATTCTTCGATGTGCGCCTGTGGCCGGGCGTAAGGCACGACGATCAGCTGTTGCAGCGAAGGCAGACGCTGGAGGATCTCGTTGACCTTGGCGCTCTGGTCGATCTCCTTGCCGGCATAGCGGTAGCCGGCGCAGGTCACCAGTACTTTCGGTTCGATCTGACCGAAACGGTCAACCACCCCTTGGGTGCCGAAGTCCGGTGAGGAGCAGGACCAGATAGCGCCAAGGCTGGTGGTGGCGAGCATGGCCACCAGGGTCTGCCAGGTGTTGGGCATGCACGCGGCGACCCGGTCACCCACACCGACGCCGGCGGCGATCAAGCCATTCTGAAAACCGGCGACCTGCTCGGCGAGTTCAGCCCAGGTCAAATGCTCACGCTGACCGTTTTCGCCGACGGCTATCACGGCGATCGCATCGTCGCGACGCTGTAGCAGGTGTTCGGCAAAGTTCAGCGTTGCACCGGGGAACCATTGGGCGCTGGGCATCCGGGGGCCTTCGAGCAGCACGGCGTCGGGTTGCTCGTGGAAGCGGATGTCGAAGAAGTCGACGATGGCCTGCCAGAAGTCCGGGCGCTGATCGATGGACCACTGGTGCAGGGCAGGATAGTCGTCGATCTTGAGGTGGTGTCGCTGATTGATGAAGCGCCGAAAGGCTTCCATGCGGGTCTTGCCAATGCGTTTGGCGTCGGGTTGCCAGAGGATGTCGGACATGGTTTGCCTCTTCTTTTTTATGCCTTCACACAGGCTGATGTGGAGCCGGCTTTTGTGGCGAGGGAGCTTGTGTGGCGAGGGGGCTTGCCCCCGTTCGGCTGCGAAGCAGTCGTGAATCAGACAACCTGAATCGTCTGTGAGTTTTTGGGGCGGCTTCGCCACCCAACGGGGGCAAGCCCCCTCGCCACAAGGGTCTATCAGCCAGTCACTGCGCCAACCACCCACCATCAACATTCCACGCCGCGCCCCGCACCTGGCTGCCGGCTTCGCTGCACAGGAACAGCACCAGTTCACCCAGTTGCGGCGGTGTCACGAATTCCAGCGATGGCTGCTTTTCAGCGAGCAAATCGTGCTGCGCCTGCTGCGGGTCAACTCCGCTGGCGGCACGATCATCAATCTGCTTTTGCACCAGCGGCGTCAATACCCAGCCTGGGCAGATCGCGTTGCAGGTGACCTGGGTGGTTGCGGTTTCCAGCGCGACCACTTTGGTCAAGCCGATCACCCCATGCTTGGCGGCGACATAGGCTGACTTGCCCGCCGAACCGACCAGACCATGCACTGACGCAATGTTGATCACCCGGCCCCAGCCCTTGGCGCGCATGCCCGGCAGGCTCAAGCGGGTGCTGTGGAACACCGACGACAGGTTGATGGCGATGATCGAATCCCAACGCTCCACCGGAAACTCATCCACTGCTGCCACGTGTTGAATGCCAGCGTTGTTGACCAGGATGTCGACGCCGCCGAACTCGCGCTCGGCGTAGGCGATCATGTCGGCAATTTGTGCCGGATCGCTGACATCGGCCGGGTGATGGCCGACCTTGCCGCCAAACTGTTGCACCTGGGCGATCACTTGGGAGGCATCGCCAAAGCCATTGAGGATCAGGTTGGCCCCGGCCTTGGCCAGGCTGAGGGCGATCCCCAGGCCGATGCCGCTGGTGGAGCCGGTGACCAGTGCGGTCTTGCCCGAAAGAGTCGTCATGAATACCTCACACAATGCCAGTGGCGTAGAAAGTGCCGATCACCACGAAAACCGCCAGGGTCTTGATCAGCGTAATACAGAAAATATCTTTGTAAGCTTCGCGGTGGGTCAGCCCGGTGACCGCCAGCAGGGTAATCACCGCGCCATTATGCGGCAGGGTGTCCATGCCGCCGCTGGCCATCGCGGCGACCCGGTGCAGCACTTCCAGCGGAATGTTCGCCGCATGGGCTGCGCTGATGAACTGCTCGGACATCGCCGCCAGCGCGATGCTCATGCCGCCCGAGGCGGAACCGGTGATGCCGGCCAGCAGGGTCACGGTAATCGCTTCGTTGACCAGCGGGTTGGGAATGCTCTTGAGCCAGTCGGCCAGTACCAGGAAACCCGGCAGGGACGCGATCACCGCGCCGAAACCGTATTCCGAGGCCGTATTCATCGCCGCCAGCAAGGCACCGCTGACCGCACTTTTACTGCCTTCGGCCAGCTTGCGGCTGATCGCCTTGTAGCCGAACACCAGCACCATGAGGATGCCGACCAGCAAGGCTGCCTGTACCGCCCAGATCGCCGTGAGCTTGGCGATTTCCGTGGTCACCGGCGTGGCCATGCCCGGCAGCGCGAGGCTGTGGGTCTTGCCGTACACCTGTGGAATCCAGTGGGTGAACAGCAGGTTCATGATGCCCACCGCCAGCAGTGGCGACAGCGCCAGCCACGGGTTGGGCAGCTTCAGGTCGGCGGCGGTTTCCGGCTCGTTGCGCAGGTCCGAACCATAGCCTTCACCGGTACGCTGGGCCTTGTTGCGCTGGCGCTGGAGAAACAGCATGCCGGCGCAGAACACGAAGATCGTGCCGATCACGCCCAGCCACGGCGCCGCCCAGGCGGTGGTGTTGAAGAAGGTGCTGGGGATGATGTTCTGGATTTGCGGCGTGCCGGGCAGGGCGTCCATGGTGAACGAGAAGGCGCCCAGCGCAATGGTCGCCGGGATCAGCCGCTTGGGGATGTTGCTCTGGCGGAACATTTCAGCGGCAAACGGATAGACCGCGAACACCACCACAAACAACGATACGCCGCCGTAGGTCAGCAAGGCGCAGACCAGCACGATCACCAGCATCGCCTGGCGGGTGCCGAGCAGGCGAATGGCTGCCGCGACGATGGAGCGCGAGAAACCGGACAGTTCGATCAGCTTGCCGAACACCGCGCCGAGCAGGAACACCGGGAAATACAGCTTGATGAAGCCGACCATTTTTTCCATGAACACCCCGGTGAAAGCGGGGGCGACGGCAGACGGGTCGGTCAGCAGGACAGCGCCGAGGGCGGCAATCGGGGCAAAAAGGATAACGCTGTAGCCACGGTAGGCAGCCAGCATCAGCAGCGCGAGGGCTGCCAAGGCAATGATCACACTCATGGTGTGTCTCCTGGGTTGTTATTTTTGTTGGGTGAAGCCTGGTGGGAGAGGCGTATAGCGAGTTTTGTGCCATCTTGCTAAGTTATTGAAATATAAGGATATATTTGATTGTTGTGGGCTGGGTTCGAATGCTTTGTCTCTACTTCGAGACTTTTGGCGATGGTGCTGGCCTCATCGCGAGCAAGCTCGCTCCCACAGGGGGACTAAGTAGTTCAGTAGAACGCAGTCTACTGTAGGAGCAAGCTTGCTCGCGATGGTTTGTCTAACAATGGAGACTAATGTCTCTTTATTGAGACTCGACAATCCCCAGCGCCACCATCTTCTTGTACAACGTCGACCGCCCAAGCCCCAGCCGCGCCGCTGCATCAACCACCTTGCCCCCGCATCGCGCGAGGGTGGTTTCGATCAATTGCCGGTCAAATCGCTCCCGCGCCACACTGAACGTCTCGTGGGCAAGCGGTTCGATGGTCAAGGGCGCCACGCGTTCCACCGGTATGAATGTACCAATCGCCCCGCGGATGTCCGCCACCGTCAGGCGCAAATCATCACTGAGCAGCGCGGCCCGCTCCAGCACATTGCGCAGCTCCCGGATGTTCCCCGGCCAGGCGTGTTGCCCCAGCAGTTCCAGGGCTTCGTGGTGCAATTCATGCTGGCTGCGCAGTTCTTCGAGAATGGCCTCACTGAGCGCCGGCACGTCATCGAGGCGGTCACGCAGGGGTGGAACCTGGATCGGCAGCACGTTGAGCCGGTAGTACAAGTCGGCGCGGAATTCGCCGCGCTTGATCGCGGCTTCCAGGTCCGTAGAGGTCGCGGCGATCACCCGCACATCGCTCTGGATCACTTCGTTGGAGCCCACCGGCTCGAATTCCTTTTCCTGCAGCACACGCAGCAGTTTGCTTTGCAGGGGCAGCGGCATGTCGCCGATTTCGTCGAGGAACAGCGTGCCGCCCTGAGCGATCTGCAATTTGCCGGCGCGGCCCTTGCGGTCGGCACCGGTAAACGCGCCGGGGGCAGTGCCGAAGAATTCGGCTTCCAGCAGCGATTCAGGAATCGCCGCGCTGTTGATGCTCACGAACGCCTTGTGCGCGCGGGGCGAGGCGTTGTGGATGGCTTGGGCCAGCAACTCTTTGCCGGTGCCGGTTTCTCCGAGCAGCAATACCGGCGATTCGGTGCTCGCACTGCGCCGGGCGCGGCGTTTGACTTCCAGGCTGGCGGCGCTGGTGCCGATGAAGTGGGCGAAGTTGTATCTGGTCTGCCGCGCCCGCAGCAGCGAGCGGGTGGAGGCCAGTTCTTCCTGCATGCTCATGTAGCGCTTGAGCATCGGCGACAGGCTGCGCAACTCGTCGAACAGGGCGAAACCGATGGCACCGATGACTACGCCGGCATCGTCGTGAATCGGCAGGCGCATGACCACCAGCGGTTCTTTGGAGGTGTCTTGCATATCCAGCAGTATCGGCCGGCCGGTGCGCACCACCTCACGCAGCAGGCTGCCGGGGATCACGCTTTCGCAGGGCTTGCCGATCGCGACTTCGGCCGATGGCAGGCCGAAGCGCCGGGCATAGCGCTCGTTCATCCAGACGATGTTGGCATCGCGGTCGACAATCACCGTGCCCTCGCTTGATTGTTCGATGATTTCGAACAGCGAACGGATCGCCAGCAAGCGAACGCGCTGGTAGTCCTTGAGGCTTTCGGTGGTGTTCATGGGTTTGATCCTGATGATTTATTGCCTGTGGCGGCCCCTTCGCGAGCAAGCCCGCTCCCACATGGGATCTGTGAACGACACCGATCAACTGTGGGAGCGAGCTTGCTCGCGATGGCCGCGATGCGGTCTAACGGCCAGATTATGCCTGCCCCAACATCGCCGCCGCCAATAGCTCCTTGGTGTACGGATGCTGCGGTGAGTCAAACACCTCATGGCTGGCGCCGCGTTCCACCACTTTTCCGTCCTTGATCACGATCATGTCGTGGGCCAGGGCGCGCACCACTGCCAGGTCATGACTGATGAACAGATAGGTCAATCCGTATTTTTCCTGAAGCTGGCGGAGCAGGGCGACCACTTGTTTTTGCACCGTGCGGTCCAGCGCCGAGGTTGGTTCGTCGAGCAGGATCAGTGCCGGTTTCAGCACCAGCGCCCGGGCGATGGCGATACGTTGACGCTGCCCGCCAGAGAACTCGTGGGGATAGCGATGGCGACTTTGGGGGTCAAGGCCGACTTCGTTCAGTGCCCGGATCACTTCGGCATTGCACTCTTCAGTGCTCAACTGGCTGTGCACTTCCAGGCCTTCGCTGATGATCTGCGCGACCGACATTCGCGGGCTGAGGCTGCCGAAAGGGTCCTGGAACACCACCTGCATCTTCTTGCGCCACGGCCGTAGCTGTTTTTGCGTCAGACCGTCCAGTGCCTGGCCTTGAAAGCGAATACCGCCTTCGGAGTCGAGCAAACGCAGGATCGCCTGGCCAAGGGTGGACTTTCCCGAACCGGACTCGCCGACGATGCCCAGGGTCTTGCCGCGTTGGATATTCAGGCTGATGCCATCCACTGCACGCAGCCAGGTCTTGCGCTGAAACAGGCCACCACCGACGGGAAACCGCACCTGCAGGTTGTCCACCTCCAGTACGTTTTCGCGCTCGTCCCGGGGCAAGGCTTCTCCCTCGGGTTCGGCGTGCAGCAGTATGCAGCTATAAGGGTGCCTGGGTTCGGTGAACAGGGTTTCGCACGGTGCCTGCTCGACGATTTCCCCGGCCTTCATTACGCACACGCGCTGGGCGATGCTGCGCACCAGATTGAGGTCATGGCTGATCAGTAGCAGCGACATTCCCAGCCGCTGTTGCAGGGATTTGAGCAGCAGCAGAATTTTGCGCTGCACCGTCACATCCAGCGCGGTGGTCGGTTCGTCGGCAATCAGCAGTTCCGGTTCACACGCCAGGGCCATGGCGATCATCACCCGCTGGCGCTGTCCGCCAGACAATTGATGGGGATAGGCCTTGAGGCGTTCTTCGGGTTTCTGGATACCTACCAGATGCAACAATTCGAGGATCCGCGCTTGCGCCGCCTTGCCCGCCAGGCCTTTGTGCACCAGCAAGGTTTCACCGATCTGTTTTTCGATGCTGTGCAGCGGGTTGAGGGAGGTCATCGGCTCCTGGAAGATCATCGCGATGCGATTGCCGCGCAGTTTGCGCAACTTGCCGGCATCGGCGCCCACCAGTTCCTGGCCGCGATAGCGGATGCTGCCTGTCGTCTCGGTATCGGTTTGCGGCAGCAGTTGCAGGATCGAGTGGGCCGTCACCGACTTGCCCGAGCCCGATTCGCCCACCAGCGCCAGGCATTCGCCGGGGCGGATGTCCAGGCACAGATTGCGCACCACGGTCTGGCCACTGAAGGCCACGCTGAGGTCACGGATTTCGATCAGGTTGGTCATATTAACATCCGCATCAAGATCGAGGGTCAAGACCGGGGATCAAAAGCGTCGCGCAGTGCTTCGCCAATGAACACCAGTAAAGAAAGAATCAGCGCCAGGGTGAAGAACGCCGTCAGGCCCAGCCATGGCGCTTGCAGGTTCTGCTTGCCCTGGCCAATCAGTTCACCCAGGGAAGCGCTGCCCGCAGGCATGCCGAAGCCGAGGAAATCCAGCGCCGTCAGGGTGGAAATCGCCCCGGTCAGAATGAACGGCAAGTAGCTCAAGGTCGCGTTCATGGCGTTGGGCAGAATGTGCCGCACGATGACTTTGCGGTCGGTCAGGCCCAGCGCGCGCGCGGCCTTGACGTATTCCAGGTTGCGCCCGCGCAGGAACTCGGCGCGCACCACGTCCACCAGCGCCAGCCATGAAAACAGCGCCATGATTCCCAGCAGCCACCAGAAATTCGGCTCGACGAAGCCCGACAGGATGATCAGCAGGTACAGCACCGGCAACCCGGACCACACCTCCAGCAGACGCTGGCCGAGCAAATCCACCCAGCCGCCGTAATAGCCTTGCAGGGCTCCGGCCGCGATGCCGATCAGGGCACTGACAAAGGTCAGCATCAAGGCAAACAGGATCGACACCCGTGCCCCGAAGATCACCCGGGCCAGGACATCCCGTGCCTGGTCGTCGGTGCCCAGCCAATTGACGCTGGAGGGTGGGCTGGGGGCAGGCTTGTTCAGGTCGTAGTTGGGGGTGTCGTCACTGAACGGAATCGGTGGAAACAGCAACCAGCCGCCATCCTTCTTGATCAGTTTCTGCACATAGTCGCTGCGGTAGTCGGCCTGGAACGGCAGTTGCCCGCCGAAGGCCTGTTCGGTGTGGCGCTTGAAGACCGGGAAATACCACTGGCCCTGATAGCTGACCATCAGCGGTTTGTCGTTGGCGATCAGTTCGCCGCCCAGGGTCATCAGGAACAGGCCGACAAACAACCAGAGCGACCACCAGCCCCGACGGTTTTTCTTGAAGCGCTCGAAGCGGCGACGCGCCAGCGGTGAAAGCTTGAGCATCAGGCGTTCCTCGCGGCGAAGTCGATACGCGGGTCGACCAGGGTGTAGCAGAGGTCGCCGACCAGTTTTATCAGAAGGCCAAACAAGGTGAAGATGAACAGCGAGCCGAACACCACCGGATAGTCCCGGGATACTGCCGCTTCGTAGCTCATGCGACCGAGACCGTCGAGGGAGAAGATCACCTCGATCAGCAGGGAACCGGCAAAAAACACACTGATGAACGCCTGGGGAATGCCCGACACCACCAGTAGCATGGCGTTGCGGAACACGTGCCCGTAGAGCACCCGTCGTTCACTCAAGCCCTTGGCCCGGGCGGTGACTACGTACTGGCGGGTGATTTCATTGAGGAACGAGTTCTTGGTCAGGATGGTCAGCGTGGCGAATCCGCCGATCACCAGGGCGGTCACGGGCAACACCAGATGCCAGAAGTAGTCGGCCACCTTGCCAAGGGTCGACAGCGATTCGAAGTTGTCCGAGACCAACCCGCGGACTGGAAACCAGTTCAGCGAAGTGCCACCGGCAAAGATCACGATCAGAAACATCGCAAATAGGAACGCCGGCATGGCATAGCCAATGATGATCGCGGTACTGCTCCAGATGTCGAATTGGCTGCCATGGTGCACGGCCTTGCGGATGCCCAGGGGAATCGACACCAGGTAGGTGATCAGCGTCGCCCAGAGTCCGAGGGAAATGGTCACGGGCATTTTTTCGAGGATCAGGTCGGTGACGGTGGCGCCGCGGAAGAAACTCTTGCCGAAGTCCAGGCGCGCGTAGCTGGTGAGCATTAGCCAGAGGCGTTCGTGTGCCGGCTTATCGAAACCGTACTGTTTTTCAATGTCCTTGATCAGCTGCGGGTCGAGCCCGCGACTGGCACGGGACTTGCCGCTCACGGACTCGCCGGAACCGCCGCCAACCGCGGCGCCGCCAATGCCTTGCAGGTGCGCGATGGCCTGTTCGACCGGCCCGCCCGGCGCGGCCTGGACGATGACAAAGTTGACCAGGAGAATAATCACCAGCGTCGGAATGATCAGCAGCAGGCGCCGCAATATGTAAGCCCACATCAGTGCGGCCCTCCGGGTTTGCCTCGGCTGATACGCTCGGCCGTCATCTGTTGGTTGGTCAATGGCGTGGTGCTCATCTCCCACCAGCTCTCGATGGCTTCGTCATTACTCGCTTGCACGTTCGGGATGCCGAAGCGGTTCCACCACACCGTTGAGGTGCCCGGCGGGTAATAGTTGGGAATCCAGTAGTAATTCCATTGCAGCACCCGGTCCAGGGCATGGGCGTAATGCAACATGTCAGCCTGGGTATTGGCGCGGATCAGCCCGGTGATCAGGGTGTCCACCGCCGGGTTCTGCAACACCATGTAGTTGTTGGAGCCAGGGTCGGTGGCCGCCTCCGAACCGAAGTAATTGACCAGTTCGCCCCCCGGAGAGGTGGTGACCGGGTAGCCGGTGACGATCATGTCGTAGTCGCGGCTCATCAGGCGATTGACGTACTGGGACGAGTCGATGCGGCGGATGTTCAGGTCGATGCCGATCTGTTTCAGCGTGCGTTTATAGGGCAACAGCAGGCGGTCCATGCCGTTTTGACTGACCAGGAACGTGAAGCTCAGCGGTTCGCCGTGGGCATTGACCAGTTGGTCGCCATCGGGTTTCCAGCCGGCCTGTTCGAGCAAGTCCAGGGCCTGCAACTGCTTGTCACGAATCACGCCGCTGCCATCGGTCTTCGGCGCCTCGAACACCTGGGTGAAGACTTCGTCCGGAATCTGCCCGCGCAGCGGTTCGAGAATCGCCCGCTCACCGGCATCCGGCAGTTGCCGGGCCGCGAGATCGGTATTGGAAAAAAAGCTCTGCTGGCGGATGTACATGTCGCGCATCATCTGCCGGTTGCTCCACTCGAAGTCCCACAGCATCACCAGCGCCTGGCGCACGCGACGGTCCTGGAACAGGGGCTTTTGCAGATTGAACACAAAACCCTGGGCCGGTTGCGGCGCCTCTGTGGCGAGGTGGGCTTTTTGCAGGCGACCGTCGCTCAGGGCCGGGCTTTCGTAGCCGATGGAGTAAGCGGTGGCGGAAAATTCCCGGTTGTAGTCATAGGCGCCCCCGCGCAGGACCTGGCGCGCCACGTCGGTATCGCCGAAGTACTCGATGCTGAAATGATCGAAGTTGTACAGGCCACGGCTGACCGGCAGATCCTTACCCCACCAGTCGGGATTGCGTTCGAACGTGATGCTGCGCCCCGAATCGATCTTGCCTACTTTGTAGGGGCCGCTGCCCAACGGCGCTTCATAGCCGCCGCCACCGGCGAAATCGCGGCTCTTCCACCAGTGTTCGGGAAACACCGGCAAGGTTGCGATATCGAGGGGCAGGGTGCGATTTTCGTTGTTCTTGAAATCAAAGCGGATGGTCAGTGGCGATTCCACTTCGACGCTTTTGACGTCGGCGAATTGGGTTCGGTAGCGCAGGCTGCCTTGGGTCATCAGCAGGTCGAAGGTGTAGCGCACGTCTTGGGCGGTAATCGGTTTGCCATCGGCAAAACGCGCCTTGGGGTTGAGGTAAAAGCGCAGGGACAGGCCGTCCTCTGAACGCTCCATCTTCTCAGCCACCAGACCGTAAACGGTATAAGGCTCGTCCAGCGAGCGTTGGGCCAGTGGCGAGTAGATCAAGCCGTCAATCTGTGTAACGCCGATGCCTTTGTCGATGTAAGGCAAAACATGGTCGAACTGACCGATTTCAATCGCCGAGCGCCGCATCGTGCCACCCTTGGGGGCCTGCGGGTTGGTGTAGGCGAAATGACTGAAGCCGGGAGGGTATTTCGCCGGTTCGCCGTACACGGTCATTGCCGGTTGCGGTGCCGCATGCACACCCGAGGCACCCATCAGCAGGGCCACGGCCGTGAACAGCAAAGTAGGGAAAGCCAGTCGCATTGTCAGCCTTAGAACCGGGAGGTCGTTAACGACAATTTGTACGCTAGCGGCGCGTCCCTCGCCAGCCGTATTGCGCGTTGAAAACACAACGGCCCACCAATAGGCGGGCCGTTGAGTGAATAGCTCAAGCGTCGATCAGTCCTGACGGCTGGTCACTTCCAGAAGGTGGAAACCGAACTGGGTCTTGACCGGGCCCTGGACCACGTTGAGCGGTGCGCTGAAGACCACGGTGTCGAATTCCTTGACCATCTGGCCCGGACCGAACGAACCCAGGTCACCGCCCTGGCGGCTGGAAGGGCAGGTGGAGTTTGCCTTGGCAACTTCGGCGAAATCGGCGCCAGCCTCGATTTGGGCCTTGAGTTCGTTGCACTTGGCTTCGGAGGCAACAAGGATGTGACGGGCAGTGGCTTTAGCCATGGGAAAATACTCCTTTCAATACTCGATAAAGTGCTGAGCCTACCGGATTCAGTGAGCTATTTCTCCTCAAAGTTCCGTTCCACGCGGGATCCGCGGCAGTCGCACCTCAAAGGCCGGCGTCCCTCAAGCGCCTGGCGTGCTGGACATACAGTTCAATCGGGTTGACACCTTTACGCAGTTGACCGGCCGGTTGGCCAATGGTGTCCAGATGATCCAGTGGATAGTCGGACCGGATAACCGTTCCCAGATGGGAGCTGAAACGACCGACCAAACCGTCGTTCTGCTCGCTTTCCGTGACGAAATAACCGGAAAGGGCTCGGCAGAAGGCGTTGAGCGGATCGAGCGCATAAAGCCCTTCTTCGAGCGCATTCGACGGCAGCACGCCGCTCCACGAGTAGTAATGAACACCGTTGACCCGTTCGCACCCCTTGCCACCCCAGGTGGCAGGCAGTCCTTGTGGGTATTTGTCGTTGAATGCGCCTACGCCTTCGGTGGTCAGCGCGTTGAGGGCGGCAATGGCGTTCCGCGGTAGATACTGATTGTCGCTTAATGCCGCGAGGAAGTCGGCGAACAGGGTCACCACTGTCTCGGCCACATGTTCCGGCAGGCAGCCCGGTGTCAATGCCTTGCGCAGGAAATCGGCCAGTTCCGAACCATGGTTCGGCCCGCTGACGGAGGTGACCGATGCCACGCTGTGTGGCGCAATCGCCGCGGCATAACGTGCGGTCAGTGCGCCCTGGCTGTGACCTATGAGGTTGACTTTGTGTGCACCGGTTCCTTCCAGTACCCGCTCGATCTGAGCGAGCAATTGGTCTCCGCGTACCTCGTTATCATGGATGGCCGACAAGTGGGGAACGAACACCCTGGCTCCGGCGTTCCTCAGCGCCTGCCTGATGTCGTGAAAGAGCTCGAACTTGCCGATTCTTTCGAAGCCGAAAAGGCCGTGGACCAGCAGTATTGGGTAACAAGTGCTTGCATTCCTTTGCATGTTCATACCTTTACGCAGAAGTTCATTGGGGCTGCATGGCGCTTCACTCTAAAACACTCGAGGTTGGCGCGATGTATGAAAAGTCCGGCGAAACTTGCGGAAAACGGAATAGAACAAGTGCGAATACCCAAGAGTGGCTGAAGCCTTGGTCGGAATCGTTTGAGGACTTTTCGCGGCAATCAGCTTGCTGCTGATCAAAGACCTACTTTGCGTGTATCGACTTTCCGAGCGGGTCAGCGTTTGAGGCCGACATCGCGATTGTTTGCCATGGGGTTAAATAGCCCTCCAGAGCCGGCCACCTGTCCGGTGTCTATTCCAGGGAATGGAGCGAATGAATGACTGTTTATGAACACGATGCCCTGAATCTCGCGCAGCAACCATTACCACCACCCATGCTGGAGCAGGCGCAAAACGGTGTTCTGAACCCTTCCGACAAAAAAGCCGTCATCAGGGTCCAGCCGTATCCAGGCATGACCTGCGGCGACAAATTACTATTGAGTTGGGCGGGGCTGGATGCCGATGGCCTCGCCTGCAATCATCAGGTGGCGCGTTTCGTCAGTGAGGAACGGGTCGGCGAGGACATCATCTTTGCCGTAGGTGGTGCACATATCGCGGCGCTTGAGGGTGGTTCACTGGAACTCGGTTACTCACTGACGAGCACTCGATTTGCCGAGCCCGTGCATTCCCATCGTCTGCAGCTGAGTGTCGGTGACGTGCAATGCGACCTGTTGCCCGCGACGGTGAACGATGCGGTGGGTAGAACGCTTGATCCGGATAGGGTGAAAGAAGGGGCGATCGTTACGATCAAACCCTATGCGCGCATGGCAGCGGGCGACTGGGTGTTGCTGACCTGGGCGGGCGTTTCGGTCGACTCAAGTTTCAGTGATGCACTCAAGGTCGAGTCCTTCGCTGTGGGGGACGAACTGTCGTTTTGGGTCAGTCCGGAGTGCATTACGCTGAATCTGGGCTCCTCAGTGTCCGTCGATTATTGCGTCAAGCAAGTAGGGCAGGGGCCTCGTTATTCTGAAGTAACGGCACTGATGATTGGCATCCTGGAGCGCCGACCACTGCAAGCACCCACTGTGCTGGAAGCCGACGAAGGTTGGGTGGACCTGCAGGATGCGCAGGATGGCGTGACCGTCGTCATCGAGAACGCCAGCGCTGAAAAAGGAGAACGGATTTACCTGGAGTGCGACGGGGAGAAACTCAATCACCATGACGACCGCGAAATAACCAGGGGCACCGCTGGCGAGCCGTTGGTGTTCATCGTGCCCTACCCGTTTTGGAGGGAACATCGAGATTCGGCGATCCGTGTTTCCTATTCAGTCGAGCGCCTTGACGGCACCCGACAGCAATCGGAGGTGACGCTGGTTCAAGTGCAGTCCCTGATGGGACATTGATTGCCATTTGCCCTCCAGTCCTCCCATGAAGGCCGGAGGGCGCACAGATGATGCCGATTATCAGGCGTTGTTTGACGCTCGCAGCCGATCTGCCGCTTCAAGCAACAGTTGTTCTGTCCCGACCCAACCGAGGCAACCATCGGTCACCGACACACCGTATTTCAATGACGAACTCAATGGCTGGCAGCCTTCGAACAAATGGCTCTCGATCATCATGCCGATCAGCGAACGGTCACCTTGCAGGCGTTGTTCAAGTACATCGTTGAAAACGGCTGGCTGGCGCAACGGGTCTTTGCCGCTGTTGGCATGACTGCAATCGACCATGATTCGAGCCGGAATCCTGAGCCTGGTCAGGTCGCTGTTCACCTGGGCGATGCTGGCGCTGTCGTAGTTCGGGCCGCGATGGCCGCCGCGCAGTACCAGGTGCGTGTCCGCATTACCCGGGGTTTGAATGATCGCCGGATGTCCCTGGCTATCGACACCGAAATGGCGATGGGGATGGGCGGCGGAGCGCATGGCGTCGCTGGCGACGCCGACACCGCCGTCTGTCCCGTTCTTGAACCCTACAGGCATGCCCAGGCCGCTGGCCATTTCCCGATGGATCTGCGACTCCGTGGTCCGGGCGCCAATTGCGACCCAGCTCAACAGATCATCGAAGTAGCCGGCCGCCATCGGTTGCAGCAGTTCAGTGGCAACGGGCAGGCCCAGGCGGAGCATTTCGCGCATCAGCTCGCGGGACAGCGTCAGGCCGGCGGCCATGTCATCGCTGCCATCGAGGTGCGGGTCGTAGGCCAGGCCTTTCCAGCCAACCGTGGTACGGGGTTTTTCGACGTAGGCACGCATCACCAGCAGCATTTCGTCGCTGACTTCGGCGGCGAGGCGGGCAAGGTTGCCAGCGTATTCGAGGGCTGATTCGGGATCGTGTATCGAGCAGGGGCCGACGATGACCAGCAGGCGGGAATCTTCACCGTTGAGGATCGCGCGAACCGCCTGGCGGTGGGCGGTGACTTGCCGGGTCAGGGCGTTGCCGAGTGGCAATTGCTGTTTGAGTTGCAATGAGCTGGGCAGACGCAGGGTCAGCGCTTCATTGGCAGGGCTCAAGGTGGACAGCGGCAGTGCAGAGACGGACGAGTTCATATTCAAGGCTTCCTGGGCTGGTGGCGGGTTCGTGCCCGCGCGCTCGGCCCTACTGGGGTGTTCGACAATTGGCCGGATTGGCTGCGTGTGTGTGCTTGCCACCTGTGGGTGACCGATCGGAGGCGGCAGGCTGTCCCGAGCGGAGGGTGGTAAATCGCCAGGCGGTAAAACTGTCGTAACGGTAATAAGTGGCGTAGTTCATGTTCTTAATCCTCTGAATGTCTGGTGTGTCGCTAAAAGTGTTGGGGCTGAAAAAACAAAACCCCCGGTCGGGAGGCCGACCGGGGGTTGAGAATTCTCTGGTGGCGACCCGTTTAAAGTGGGCGCCGTGTGGGTATCAGGCGCGCCAGTGGCTAAACCAATACCCAAAATAAAAGTTGACCGGAGCACAACCGTCGTTCACCCGGGCAGCAGCAACCGAGCGCGGGGCGCTGGCGGTACCAAGCTGTAAGAGGGCGTTGAACATGGTCTGTCTCCGATGGATGGGTCGAGCCTACTAGAGGCCGGTACGCAGATTCAATCAGAAAATGCTATCGGCCAACGTCGTCCCTTTCTATCGCTTGAGTACCCCGAAGGATGTGACACACTCTGCGCTTCAATAAAAAACATATCGTCACAAGGACGCACCTGACCCTCGCCGTGGAGCTGGAATGATGGAACGCCAATGGCGCCCGGCAACACCGGATGACCTGGAATTTGCCCGCGAACTGACCCGTAGGGGCATGCTGCGTTACTACATTGAGCATGACCTGTTGTGGCTGGACGAAGCGTTTGACGTGGCCTGGGCCGGGCGGGACAACCGCTTGATCGCATGGGGCGACAAAGTGCTGGGTTATGTCAGCCTGAGCCGTGATGCCAGGGCCTTGTATATCCGTGAATTGCATATCGTCGAAGCGTTTCGTGGGCAGGGCGCTGGATCCTGGGCGATCGATCAGGTACTGGTTCTGGCGCGCCAGGAACGGCGCCCGGCGTTGCGCCTGACGGTTTTCGAAAACAACCCGGCGCAAGCGTTGTACGAGCGTAAGGGATTGAGGGTGGTGGGCAAGGACGAATGTTTCCTGAGGATGCAGCTGGATATCCCCGGCCTGGATCGCTGCAACACGCTTGCGGCAAGCCTTTCAAGATGAATTGAAACTTTTAATCTGACGCTTTCCGCTAGGTCTGCCAGATGCTTTTTGCTAAGGTGTCTGACAACCCAATAAGACCAAATCGCGAGGTGTCTGCTTGATTAGGGTGCTAGTAGTCGATGACCATGATCTCGTTCGTACAGGCATTACACGAATGCTGGCTGACATCGATGGCCTGCAAGTAGTCGGCCAGGCCGAGTCGGGTGAGGAATCCCTGATCAAGGCGCGCGAGCTGAAACCCGATGTGGTGTTGATGGACGTCAAGATGCCGGGTATCGGCGGTCTTGAAGCCACTCGAAAATTATTGCGCAGTCATCCGGATATCAAGGTCGTCGCGGTGACCGTGTGTGAAGAGGACCCGTTTCCTACGCGGCTGTTGCAGGCCGGTGCGGCAGGTTACCTGACCAAGGGGGCAGGTTTGCCGGAAATGGTCCAGGCCATTCGCCTGGTGTTTGCCGGGCAACGCTACATCAGTCCGCAAATTGCCCAGCAATTGGCGATCAAGTCCTTCCAGCCGACCAACGATTCGCCTTTCGATGCCTTGTCGGAGCGGGAAATCCAGATCGCGCTGATGATCGTCGGCTGCCAGAAAGTACAGATCATTTCCGATAAACTGTGCCTGTCCCCGAAAACCGTGAACACCTACCGTTACCGCATCTTCGAAAAGCTTTCGATCAGCAGTGATGTCGAGTTGACGCTGTTGGCGGTTCGTCATGGCATGGTCGACGCCAGCCTCTGAAAATGAACGACACCTTTGATCCGAGCGCCTTTCTGTCGACCGTTAGCGGGCGCCCCGGTGTGTACCGCATGTTCGACAGCGAAGCGCGGTTGCTCTACGTCGGCAAGGCGAAGAACCTCAAGAATCGCCTGTCGAGCTACTTTCGCAAGACCGGGCTTGCCCCCAAGACCGCCGCGCTGGTAGCGCGTATTGCCCAGGTCGAGACGACGATCACCGCCAACGAAACCGAAGCCTTGCTGCTTGAGCAGACGCTGATCAAGGAATGGCGCCCGCCCTATAACATCCTGCTGCGCGACGATAAATCCTACCCCTACGTCTTTCTCTCCGACGGAGAGTTTCCGCGCCTGAGCATTCATCGCGGCGCGAAAAAGGCCAAGGGCAAGTATTTCGGGCCTTATCCGAGTGCCGGCGCGATCCGCGAAAGCCTGAGCCTGCTGCAAAAGACGTTTTTCGTTCGGCAATGCGAAGACAGTTATTACAAGAACCGCACGCGCCCTTGCCTGCAATACCAGATCAAACGCTGCAAGGCGCCCTGTGTCGGGCTGGTGGAGCCGCAGGTGTACGCCGAGGATGTCCGCCATTCGGTGATGTTTCTTGAAGGGCGCAGCAATGCGCTGACTGACGAGTTGTCCGCCGGGATGGAAGAGGCGGCGATCAATCTCGAATTCGAACGAGCAGCCGAGTTGCGGGACCAGATTGCGTTACTGCGCCGGGTCCAGGATCAACAGAGCATGGAGGGCGGGACCGGGGACGTCGATGTGATTGCCGCCTTCGTCAACCCGGGCGGCGCCTGTGTTCACTTGATCAGCGTGCGGGGCGGGCGGGTA
>NZ_JAGYGG010000069.1:0-12242 GCF_019947335.1 Pseudomonas sp. BF-R-24 | reverse complement strand
ATTCAACATCGTTGTTGCCTGACACGACGCTTTCGCGAGCAAGCCCGCTCCCACAGGTGATCTCACCGTGCAGACATCAGGAGTTTCCCATGCAACGCATCGACCACCAGCTTCCCTGGAGCCACCTGGGCAGCGAGCGCACCCTCAGCGTGTTTCGTTATGGCGCGGGCACGCGCAAGGTGTACATCCAGGCCAGCCTGCACGCCGACGAATTGCCGGGCATGCGCACGGCCTGGGAGTTGAAGAAGCGCCTGACCGAACTTGAACAACAGGGACAATTGAAGGGTGTGATCGAGCTGGTGCCGGTGGCCAATCCCATTGGCCTCGACCAGCACTTGCAAGGCAGCCACATGGGGCGTTTCGAGCTGGGCAGCGGCAAGAACTTCAACCGCTCGTTCGTCGAACTCAGTGCGCCGGTGGCCGCGTTGATCGGTGATCGTCTCGGCAGCGATGCCCAGGCCAACATTGCGTTGATTCGCCAGACCATGGGCCAGGTCCTCGACAGCTTGCCGGCAGCGGCATCGCAGCTGGAAGCCATGCACCGCCTGTTGCTGCGCCATGCCTGCGACGCCGACATCACCCTCGACCTGCATTGCGATTTCGATGCGGCGATCCACATCTACGCGTTGCCGCAGCACTGGCCGCAGTGGCAATCCCTGGCGGCGCGTTTGCAGGCCGGCGTGGCGTTGTTGTGTGAAGACTCCGGCGGCAGCTCGTTCGATGAATCCTGTTCTTCGCCATGGTTGCGCCTGGCCAGGGCGTTCCCGGCGGCAGCGATTCCACCGGCCAACCTGGCGACCACCCTGGAACTGGGCAGCATGGGAGACACCCGCGTCAATCAGGCCCAGGCCAGTTGCGAAGCCATTCTCGGGTTCCTCGCCGAGCAGGGATTCATCTCCGGCACCTGGCCGGCGGCACCGGCCGAATGCTGTGAAGGCATGCCATTCGAAGGCACCCAATACCTGTTCGCCCCGCATCACGGCGTGGTCAGCTTCCTGCGCGAGGCCGGGGAGTGGGTGGAGAAGGGCGATGCACTGTTCGAGGTGGTCGACCCGTTGAACGACAAGGTCACCACCGTGCAGGCCGGCACCAGTGGTGTGCTGTTCGCCATCGACCGTGGGCGCTACACCCAGCCAGGCAGCTGGCAGGCGAAGGTCGCCGGGCGCGAGCCGATTCGGGTGGGCAAGTTGATCAACGACTGAGCCAGGAATTTTCTTTGTCTGTACTGGCCTCTTCGCGAGCAGGCCCGCTCCCACAGGGTTTACGCGTTCCCTGTGGGAGCGGGCTTGCTCGCGAAGGCGGCATCGGCCACGCCTGAGATGTTCCTGTCTACTGCACAGTGTTAGGCTCTTGCGCGAATCCTGCATTCAGTGAAGGAAGACCCATGTTGAAGATTCTCGCGCTGCTCACGCTCCTGGTATCCACCGCTGTCCACGCCCAAACCCCGCTGCAAACCGACTTGCCGCTCAAGTATCTGGAGCAGGCCAATGCCGATTCGAACCATCAACCCCTGGTGATTTTCCTCCATGGTTACGGCAGTAACGAGCAGGACCTGTTCGGCATCAAGGATGACTTGCCCGCGTCCTACACCTACCTGTCGGTGCGGGCACCCTTGGTGATGGAGGCGGGCAGCTATCAGTGGTTTCGCAAGAAGGGCGAAGGGGCCTACAACGGCGAGACCGATGATCTGAAGTCCAGCGGCCAGTTGTTGCTGGATTTCGTCGCACAGGCCACGAAGAAATATCACACCGAACCGGAGAAGGTGTTCCTGGTCGGTTTCAGCCAGGGCGCGATCATGACCTACGAAACAGGCCTGCGGCATCCCGAGGCGCTAGGCGGGATCGCTGCGTTGAGCGGACGGATTCTGCCGGTGCTCAAGTCCGAGCTCCAGCCGGATGAAAAACGCCAGTCACTGGCTATTTTCATCGGGCATGGCGAGCAGGACAAACGCCTTCCCTACAGCGACGGTACTGAAGCCAACAGCCTGCTGCAGAGCGTGTCACTCGAACCCGAGTTCCACGGCTACCCCGGTGTCGGTCACAGCATCAGCGCCGACGAGATACAGGACTTGAGCGCCTGGTTGCAGCGTCTCAACCCCTGACGTTCATTTTCCACTGACGATCTGCTTGACCAGGGTTTCGTGGGCCGCCATGTCGCCGGGGCGGGAAATCACCTGGATTACCGCCATGCGTGTGCCGGATGCGGCCATCAGCGTGGTGGTGAGGGTCATGCCACCGCCCTGCGTGGCAGTGCCGTCGATCTGGCGCAGGCCCAGCCCGGTTTTCTGGGTCAGGGCTTTCTCGCTGAGCTTGTTGTAGTCGGGCAGGGATTTGTGTTGCGCCGCATCGAAATCGGCCACGGTGCCGTCGAGGAACCCGCCGTCGTTGTCCTTGACGCTGACACCGTTGGGTAGAGTGTTTTCAGCGGCGATCACCACGGTCTTGGTGGTTTCATTGCTGTAGAGGGTGCCGCTGGCACCGTCCGGGCTGGCCGGCAGCGGGTTGGCGACGAAACCCTTGGGCAGGTTGAAGGTGAACTTGCTGCCGAGCATGGATACCTTATGGGCGGGCGTATCGCTGGAAGTGGCCTTGGCGGCCTGCGCATTCAAAGCCCCAAGGCCGGTAGCGGCTGCCAGCAGCAGTACAAGGGCTTTTTTACTCAACAATGACATCGGAATCTCCAGGGATGTGCGCGCGGTGGGGCGCGATCATCCCATGGAGGTTGCGATGCATTCCAGCGTGCTCTACCCAGCGGTCACCTTGGCTGAACACCCACCTATGCTCAGGGCAGCTCGATGAGCTGATGAAGCTTAGCGTTTGATGGCTGCTCTTTGAGTGTCAGTCGCCGGGCCGGCTGGCCGCGCCAGCAGGCGTTTGGTCACGCCCAGCATGGCCACCGACACCGCGACACCCAGCACAAAAGCGTTCATTCCCATCGTCGGCAGGGCCAGGGCCAACACGAGGCAGAAGGCGGCGAACGAGTACATGCCGGTGGCAGTGGCGCGCAGCAGCGCGGCGGTAAAGGCCGGGCCACGGGTTTGCTGGGAGAACACCGCCATCACGCTGCCCAATACGGGGAACACTGCCAGCAGGCCGCTCCAGCGGTCACCGACGGTGCTGGCCAGCAGTGTCACCACCAGGGTGAGCAATGCACCGGCCACCATGCGCAACAGGAGCTTGTCGGATTTCGGCGCCGGGCCACTGAGCACGGGTTGCACAGTGGGGAACAGGTACGGTGCGGCGAGCAGCGCGGCGGCGGCGGCGCACACCGAAAACACCAGGGAGGCCGGGATCAACGACAGGACAACCGCCACCAGTGCCCAGACCGACAGCGAGATCAACAGCGCCAGCGGCCATCCGGCCCGTTGTGCGACCTGGGCGTAGCTCACGCAAAACGCAATCATCGCGAACATGGCTGACAGCGCGGCGGTGGCCGATTGCGCAGCGAACGCCTGGCCTTGTTCGAGGGCGAGGAACAACAGGATCGGCCCGACCACCACCGGCAACCCCGACAACCAGCCGGCCACGCTCGGCCCCCAGCGTTTGCCAGCCAGGGAAATCAGCAGCAGGAAGCCTGGGATCACCAGCAGTTTGAGGATCAACACGCGCACGTCTCCGACCTTGTGAGGTGGCAACGGTAACATTGCAGCGGGTAGATTGCTTTATGTGCATGTAAGTTTTGTATACAAAAATAGAGATTTTATCGAGTTCTACGAAAGGCTCTTTTGCGCAAACGTTTTATCAAGGCATCCCACGATGAGGACAGCTCACCTTGAAACGCCAACGTTCACCCCTGCGCCATGGTCTGTGGCTGCTTGTCTTGCTGAGCTTCCAGGCCCTGGCCAATTGGCAGGACTCGCTGCCCGGCGCGCAAATCCTCGGCAGTGGTGAGTTTCGCAAGTACGGCTTCGATGTCTACAGCGCACGGCTCTGGAGTACTTCGCGACCCCTGGCGAACGATCAGCCGTTCGCCCTGGAGCTGATCTACCAGCGCAGCATTTCCCGTGATGACCTGGTGAATGCCAGCGTCAGGGAAATCAAGCGACTCGCCGGCACTTCGGTCAGTGCCGAGCAACTGGCGTCCTGGCAGGTGCAGATGCAACAGTCGTTTGTCGACGTACAGGCCGGCACGCGGCTGACCGGTGTCTATCTGCCGGGGCAGGGCGTGCGGTTTTTTCTCGGCCAGCAGCTGCTGCGTGATGTGAAGGACCTGCAATTCGCCAAGGCGTTTTTTGCCATCTGGCTCGATCCGCGTACCGGCAACCCTGTGTTGCGTCAGCAGTTGCTGGGCGTGGCGCCGTAAACTTTGCGTTTTGCCGGACCTGGCCCGAGGTTTGTGGTGATCAGTTGGTTGATTCTGCAGTTTCCAGGGTGACAGAACTGGCCCCTTCGCGGGCAAGCCCGCTCCCACAGTGGACCGCGTTCGTCTGGACAACTCGGTCAATTGTGGGAGCGGGCTTGCTCGCGATGAACGATAACGCGGTCCATCTGAAAAAAACGCAGGCAAAAAAGAACCCGGTGCGACTTGCATCGCACCGGGTGTTTTTCCAGGCGGCCACGGATCTTCGTGGGTCCCCGCGCCGTCTGTTGAACGCTGTTGACTTAAGCCCGTTCGAGCGCCAGTGCCACGCCCTGACCACCACCGATACACAGGGTGGCGAGGCCTTTCCTGGCGTCACGCTTGAGCATTTCATGCAGCAGGGTCACCAGCACGCGGCAACCCGAGGCACCGATCGGGTGACCCAGGGCGATGGCGCCGCCGTTGACGTTGACCTTGTTCAAGTCCCATTCCAGGTCCTTGGCCACGGCCAGCGATTGCGCGGCGAAGGCTTCGTTGGCTTCAACCAGCTCAAGCTGGTCGATGGACCAGCCGGCCTTGTCCAGGCAGCGGCGGGTGGCCGACACCGGGCCGATGCCCATGATCGCCGGGTCGACGCCTGCGTTGGCGTAGGCGGCGATTTTTGCAAGGACTGGCAAGCCCAGGGCCTTGGCCTTTTCGGCGCTCATCAGGATCACGGCCGCGGCACCGTCGTTCAGCGACGAAGCGTTACCGGCGGTCACCGAACCGTCCTTCTTGAAGGCGGCTTTGAGTTTGCCCAGGGATTCGGCGGTGGTGCCGGCCCGTGGTTGTTCATCGGTGGCGAAGGATAGCGGATCGCCCTTGCGCTGCGGGATCAGGATCGGCGTGATTTCATCGACGAAGCGCCCGGCTTCGATGGCGGCCACGGCTTTCTGCTGCGAGGCGGCGGCGAACGCGTCCTGTTGCTCGCGGCTCAGGCTGTATTTCTCGGCCAGATTCTCGGCGGTGATACCCATGTGGTAATCGTTGAACGCATCCCACAGGCCATCGCTGATCATGGTGTCGACGATTTGCGCGTGACCCATGCGCAGGCCGGTGCGGGCACCGGGCATGACGTAGTTGGCCAGGCTCATGTTTTCCTGGCCACCGGCGATGATCACCTCGGCATCGCCGCAGCGAATCGCCTGGGCACCCAGGTGCAGGGCCTTGAGACCGGAGCCGCAGACCTTGTTCAGGGTCAAGGCCGGCACGGCGAAGGGCAGGCCGGCCTTGATGGCGGCCTGGCGCGCAGGGTTTTGCCCGGCGCCGGCGGTCAGCACCTGGCCCATAATCACTTCATCGACTTGCGCAGGATCCAGGCCGGTTTGCGCCAGCAGCTGGCGGATCACCGCAGCACCCAGGTCGACGGCGGACACATTGGCCAGCGACCCCTGGAAACTGCCGATCGCGGTGCGCGTGGCGGCAACAATGACGACTTCTTGCATGGAATGATTCCTCACTGGGCAGCGAACTGCATTTCCGGCACGTGGTCCGGCACGATCAGTTTACCTGCGGTCTTGGCGACGATCTCCTCGACGCTGACGCCCGGCGCGCGTTCTTTCAGGATGAACGCGCCGTTTTCGATTTCCAGGTAGGCCAGGTCGGTCAGTACACGCTTGATGCACCCGGCGCCGGTCAGCGGCAGGCTGCATTGGGACAGCAGCTTGGACTCACCATCCTTGGATGCGTGGGTCATGATGACGATGATGTTGTCTGCGCCGGCGACCAGGTCCATCGCGCCGCCCATGCCCTTGACCAGTTTGCCGGGGATCATCCACGAGGCGATGTTGCCTTGCACGTCCACTTCAAAGGCGCCCAGCACGGTCAGGTCGACATGACCACCGCGGATCATCGCGAAGGACTCGGCCGAGGAAAAGATCGAAGCACCGATACGTGCGGTCACGGTTTGCTTGCCGGCGTTGATCATGTCGGCATCGATGGTGTCTTCAGTAGGAAAAGGACCCATGCCCAGCAAGCCGTTTTCCGACTGCAGCATGACTTCCATGCCTTCAGGGATGTAGTTGGCGACCAGGGTCGGAATGCCGATGCCCAGGTTCACGTAGAAGCCGTCCTGCATTTCGCGGGCGACGCGTTGAGCCATTTGTTCGCGGGAAAGTGCCATTGTTTTTATTCCTTCATTCGGTCCGGGGGCAGGGGATCACTTACGCACGGTGCGCTGTTCGATGCGCTTCTCGAACGTGCCGCAGATGATCCGGTCGACGTAGATGCCAGGGGTGTGGATCTGCGCCGGGTCCAGCTCGCCGGGTTCGACGATTTCTTCGACTTCGACCACGGTGATCTTGCCGGCGGTGGCCGCCAGCGGGTTGAAGTTCTGGGCGGTGTGGCGATAGATCACGTTACCGAAATGGTCGGCTTTCCAGCCTTTGACGATGGCGAAGTCGCCGGTGATGGATTCTTCCATCAGGTACTTGCGACCATGGAATTCGCGGACTTCCTTGCCGTCGGCGACAGGCGTGCCAACGCCGGTGGCGGTGAAGAACGCCGGGATGCCGGCGCCGCCTGCGCGCATTTTTTCAGCGAGAGTGCCTTGCGGGGTCAGGGTGACTTCGATTTCGCCCTTGAGCAGTTGCTCTTCGAACAGCTTGTTTTCGCCGACGTAGGACGCGACCACTTTGCTGATCTGGCGGTCGGTCAGCAGTACGCCAAGGCCGAAACCGTCGACGCCGCAGTTGTTGGAAACCACGGTGAGATCGCGGGTGCCCTTGCGCTTGATCTCGTTGATCAGGTTTTCCGGGATCCCGCACAGGCCGAAGCCGCCGGCGATCACGGTCATGCCGTCTTCAAGACCTGCCAGAGCTTCCTCGTAGGAACTCACGCGCTTGTCGAAACCTGCCATATGCACCTCTTTTATTCTTTGTGGGCGGCTGGCTAGCCGAATGGGATGGAGTGTCTCGCTGCCAGATTCATTTGTTAAGTTGTTTTTTAGAGCGGATTGATTGATAAAGCTCAATAATGTGTTGCCCAGTCTCTTGCAGCTTAGAACCTGTAGCTTACAACCGGAGCGTTGCCCCATGACCGTCAAGCAGATCCGCGCCTTTCTGGCCGTGGCCCAGAGCCTGAGCTTTGCCGTGGCCTGCGAGCGCCTGCATCTGTCGCAATCGGCCCTGAGCCTGACCATCAAGGCGCTGGAGGAGGGCCTGGGCGGGCGCTTGTTCACCCGCAACACGCGTAACGTGGCGCTCACCGCCGAAGGCGAATCCCTGGTGCCGCTGGCGCGCCGGTTGATCGCCGACTGGGACAATGCCGAGGATGAACTGCGTCAACGTTTCACCCTGCAGCGCGGTCGCGTGACCCTGGCGGCGATGCCGTCGTTCGCCGGCAACCTGCTGCCGCCGATCCTCAAGACCTTCCGCGCCCGTTATCCGAATGTCAACGTGACGGTCAATGACGTGATCAACGAGCAGGTGCTGGAAATGGTCCGTGACCGCCAGGTGGAGCTGGGAGTGGCCTTTGAACCGACCCAGAGTTCGTCGCTGCAATTCACGCCGTTGTACATCGACCGTTTCGTCGCGGTGGTGCCTCTGGATTCGGCACTGGCAGAGCTCGATGACATCGACTGGCAGACCCTGCTCAAGGAACCGTTCATTACCTTGCAGCGTCCGTCCACTGTGCGAGTAATGCTTGAAGAGCATCTGCAGGCCCGCGGGATGAAGCTGCCGGTGGAATTTGAAAGCCATCAACTGGCGACGGTCGGGCGCATGGTCGCCAGTGGCCTGGGCGTGAGCGCGGTGCCGGCCTTGTGCGCGGGGCAGATGCGTGAACTGGGGGCGCGTTGCATCACCTTGCGCGACCCGGTGGTGGAGCGGGCGCTGGGGGTGTTGACGTTACCGGGGGGCGAGCTGTCGGCGGCGGCGCAGGCGATGTTTGATGTGCTGAAAGAGGAAAACCTTGGGCAGCGATTTTCGTGAGTTGTATGGGGGACCTTGTGGGAGCAAGCTTGCTCGCGATGGCGGTGGATCAGCCAATAAATTTTCTGAATGTGCTGGCCTCATCGCGAGCAAGCTCGCTCCCACAGGGATCGGGTTTCGTCAGTTGCCAAGTAGCTTCGCCAATATTGGCAACAACCGCTCGCACGACCCCTCGATCTTCAAATCCAGAATCTCGTCCGCCCGGGTCTTGCCCAGGTTGATCGCAATCAACGGCTTGCCCTGATCCACCACCGTCCGGCACAAGCGAAACGCCGAGTAAGCCATCAGCGACGAGCCGACCACCAACAGCCCGGCAGCCTGTTCGACGGCGGCCATCGCTTTCGCCGCCGTGGCCTGTGCGACGTTCTCGCCAAAAAACACCACATCCGGCTTCATCCGTTCCCCGGCGCAATGCGGGCAGTGCGGGACCTGGAAGCGTGCCTCAAAGGCCGGGTCGAGCAAGGTGTCGCCGTCCGGCGCTTGCACCGCGTCGACGCCGGCCAGGTAGGGGTTCTGTGTTTCCATCAAGTGCTGGATCGAATCGCGCTCGCTGTGCCGGCCGCAATCCAGGCACAACACCCGGTGCAGACTGCCGTGGAGTTCGATCACGTCACGGCTGCCGGCCTGGTCGTGCAGGGTGTCGACGTTCTGGGTGATCAACCCTCTGATCTGCCGCGTGCCTTGCAAACGAGCCAGGGTGTCGTGGGCTTCGTTCGGCTGCGCCAGGCGCACCCTCGGCCAGCCGAGCATCGCCCGCGCCCAGTAGCGTCGCCGGGACTCCGGGGCCGAGAGAAACTCCTGGTACATCATCGGCTGCCGGCCCCGTCGCACGCCCTGGCTGTCGCGATAATCCGGGATGCCCGAAGGCGTGCTGATGCCGGCCCCGGTCAGCACGGCAAACGGCTGATCCGCCATGAGCTGATGGAGGCGATCGAGCTGTTCGTGGATCAGCTTGTCGAACATGTTGTGCAGGCCTGTAGGAGCGAGCTCGCTCGCGATGGTCGTCAACGATAACACTGTAAGCCTGACACCCCGCGGCGTGATCGCGTTTATCGCGAGCAAGCTCGCTCCTACAAAAAGCAGACAGTATTTATTTACGCGCCTCCAGGATCAGGTTGAACGGTGTTTCCGTGGCCCGGCGGAAACGGGTGAAACCGGCCTCGCTGAACACCTTGCGCAAACGCGCTTCACCGGCCTGGGCACCGAGGCCGAGACCGACTTCCTGGGACAGCGAATTGGGCGTGCAGATGAAGGTCGACGCCGCGTAGAACAGGCGACCGATCGGGTTGACGTTGTCGTCGAGCAAGTCGTTGGCGTAGGGCTCGACCAGCAGCACCGTGCCGTCGTCCTTCAACGACTCATAGGCATGCCTGGCCGCGCCCACCGGGTCACCCATGTCATGCAGGCAATCGAAGTAGCAGATCAGGTCGTAGTCGCTGCCGGGGTAGCTTTTGGCCGTGCCCTGGAAGAACCTGGCCCGACTGGATACACCCCCTTCTTCGGCCCGTTGGGTGGCAACGGTAACGGACGGCGCGTGGTAGTCGAAACCGACGAAGCGCGAATCCGGAAACGCCTGGGCCATGATCACCGTCGAGGCGCCATGGCCGCAGCCGATGTCCGCCACTTTGGCCCCGGCTTCCAGTTTGGCCACTACGCCGTCGAGGGCCGGCAACCATTCGGCGACCAGATGAGCTTTGTAGCCGGGGCGGAAGAAGCGTTCGGTCCCGCTGAACATGCACGGATGGTGATCGCCCCAGGGCAGGGCGCCGTTGCCGCGCATGGCGTTGACCAGTTTGTCCTTGTCATGGAAAAACGACGCGACCACGCCGATCCCGCCCGCCACATAAACCGGTGAGTCTTCTTTTGCCAAAGCCATGGCCTGCTCTTCGGGCAGGCGGAACTGGCCGTCCTGGTGTTCCATGTAGCCTGAGGCGGCGTGGGCACTGAGCCATTCGCGCAGCAGGCGGGTGTTGCAGCCGGTTTTCTCGGCAAGGGTTTCAGGGGTGATGGGCTGACTGTCGGCCATCGCCCGGTACAGACCGAGTTCTTCGCCGAGGATGACGTTGGCGAGCATCGCCGCGCCGCCCATGTCATTAACCAGTTTGCCCATGAAATCGTTGAGTCTGGCCTCGTCCATCATGTGTGCTCCTTCAGCAGGATCACGGTCCAGAGGCATTGTCTGGCGAGGGGATCGCCACTGGGCGGTGGTCGTGGGAATGTACAGGGCACCAAGCGGGCCCTGTGTGCAGTAAGTTTAGTTCGGGCCTTGTACCGCGCGGTCTGGCGCGACGAAAGCAACGTTTTTTCTGCCGGTACACGACCCTGTGGGAGCGGGCTTGTATCCCACTGTATCCAGACCCCTTTTCGATACAGTGACCTCTAATTCCGGCCCCAGCCGAACACAGTCCCGATACACCCCTTCGATTAACTCTGTCTCATGGCGGGCACCGGCTCGCGTCCTTGAACATCTTGTGAGATCGACACCATGCAGACCTCCATTCCCCCCGTAGCCAAGGCCAGCGCAGGGCTTGGCCTGCGTCGCGGTTTACTCAAAGACCTCCAGGCCGCACCAGCAGGCGATTTCGACTTTCTGGAAATCGCACCGGAAAACTGGATCGGCATCGGCGGTGCCCACGGCGCGGCATTGCGGGCCCTGGCGGAACGCTATCCATTGTCCTGTCACGGTTTGTCCCTGTCCCTCGGTGGGCCGTCGGCGCTGGACGTCGGTTTTTTGCAGGAAGTCCGGGGTTTTCTCGATCACTACAACGTGCCGCTCTACAGCGAGCATTTGAGCTATTGCAGCGATGACGGTCACCTGTACGACCTGTTGCCGTTGCCTTTTACCGAAGAGGCGGTGCACCACGTCGCCGCGCGTATCCGCCAGGCCCAGGACATTCTCGGGCGACGCCTGGCGGTGGAAAACGTCTCTTACTATGCCGCGCCTCAACAGGACATGGACGAGGTGACCTTCACCAATGCCGTGCTGCGCGAGGCCGATTGCGACCTGTTGCTGGACGTCAACAACGTGTACGTCAATTCGATCAACCACGGCTTCGATCCGCGGGCGTTCCTGGCTGGCATCGATTCGGGGCGGGTGGTGGCGATGCACATTGCCGGGCATTTCGATGAGTCTGATACCTTGAAGATCGACACCCATGGCGCTTCGGTCAAACCGGCGGTGTGGTCGTTGCTGACCCAGGCTTATGCCCGGTTCGGTGCGCAACCGACCTTGCTGGAGCGGGATTTCAACTTTCCCGTCTTCGCTGAACTGGTGGCGGAATTGCAGACCATTCGCCGCCTGCAACAGGAGGGCGTGAACCGTGGGTAAGTCGAGTCTTTTGCATCAGCAAACCACCATGGGCCTGTACCTGCGCGACCCTGAACGCAACGGGCCACCCACCCAAATGGACCCGGCGCGGGCCCTGGTTTATCGCGATCTGGTGTTCGCCAACCTGTCTTCTCTGCTCAGTGGCACCTTTCCGGTGTTGGTGAAGATTCTGGGTGACGAGCACTGGCGTTCGCTGGTGCGGATCTTTCTGCGGGACTACCGCGCCCGCACGCCGAAATTCGGTGAGATCGCCCAGGAGTTTGTCGAGTTTCTCGCGGCCGGGCCTCAGGCGTTGAGTGATGTGCCGTGGCCGCCGTTCATGGTGGAGCTGGCGCATTACGAGTGGGTGGAAATGGCGCTGCAACAGTCTGACGCCGAGCTTCTGGTGGGTGGTGATGCCGCGTTGCTGCTGGATCGGCCCTTGCGGGTATCGCCGCTGGCCTGGCCGTTGGCGTATGCCTGGCCGGTGCAAAGGGTGGGGCCGGATTACCAGCCTGATGTGGCGCCTGCTCAGCCGACCTTGTTGCTGGTGCGTCGCGCCGAGGACTGGAGTGTGAGGTTTTCTGAATTGAGTCCGTTGGCGTGGCGGTTGTTGCTGCGAATTGGCGAGTTTCCCGAGTTGACCGGGCGTGAGCAGTTGCAAGGAC
>NZ_JAGYGG010000068.1:0-13081 GCF_019947335.1 Pseudomonas sp. BF-R-24 | reverse complement strand
ACCCTTGCCTCTGGCTAACACTTCCCCTTGCCGGGTGTGTAGAGGACTTTCACCTCCAAGTCACCAGCGAGGCCACCACAGCCAAGCTGGTTGCGCTTACGCGCAACGCGCCATGCCTGGCGCACAAACAAAAAGGCCGACCCAATGGGTCGGCCTTCTGCGCCCTTCTACTTACAAGCTAGGGAACGCGAATTGCGAAGCCTCGTGGCTCGCACGCTGTGGCCAGCGCTGGGTGATGGCCTTGCGACGGGTGTAGAAGCGCACGCCATCCGGGCCGTAGGCATGCAGGTCGCCGAACAGCGAACGCTTCCAGCCGCCAAAGCTGTGATAAGCCACCGGCACCGGCAGCGGTACGTTGACACCGACCATGCCGACTTCGATTTCGTCGCAGAACAACCGCGCGGCTTCGCCGTCACGGGTGAAGATGCAGGTGCCGTTGCCATATTCGTGATCGTTGATCAGTTGCATGGCTTCTTCCAGGCTGTTGACCCGAACAACGCACAGCACCGGCCCGAAGATCTCTTCTTTATAGATGCGCATTTCTGGCGTGACGTTGTCGAACAGGCAACCACCCAGGAAGAAGCCTTCCTCGTGACCAGCGACGGTCAGGCCTCGGCCGTCCACCACCAGTGTCGCGCCGGCAGCTACGCCGTCTTCTACATATCCGCTGACCTTGTCGCGCGCCTGGCCAGTCACCAGTGGGCCCATGTCCAGGCCGCAGTTGGTACCGGCACCGATTTTCAGCGCCTTGATTTGCGGAACCAGTTTGGCCACCAGTGCATCGGCCACCTGGTCACCCACGCACACCGCTACCGAGATTGCCATGCAACGCTCGCCGCAAGAACCGTAAGCCGCGCCCATCAGTGCGCTGACGGCGTTGTCGAGGTCTGCATCCGGCATCAGCACCGCGTGGTTCTTCGCACCGCCCAGGGCCTGGACGCGCTTGCCACGCTTGGTGCCTTCGGAATAGATGTATTCGGCAATCGGCGTCGAACCCACGAAGCTCAGCGCTTTGACTTCCGGCGCTTCGATCAACGCGTCCACCGCAGTCTTGTCACCGTGTACCACGCTCAGCACGCCTTTGGGCAAGCCAGCCTCCAGCAGAAGCTGTGCAATCAGCAGCGTCGAGCTCGGGTCACGCTCGGAAGGCTTGAGGATGAAGCAGTTACCGCAGACGATCGCCAGCGGGTACATCCACAACGGCACCATGGCCGGGAAGTTGAACGGAGTGATACCGGCCACCACGCCCAGCGGCTGGAAGTCAGACCAGGCGTCGATGTTCGGTCCGACGTTACGGCTGTACTCGCCCTTGAGGATTTCCGGAGCCGCGCAAGCGAACTCGACGTTCTCGATGCCGCGCTTCAATTCACCGGCAGCATCTTCCAGGGTCTTGCCGTGCTCTTCGCTGATCAGTTGGGCGATACGCGCTTCGTTCTGCTCCAGCAGTTGCTTGAAGCGGAACATCACTTGGGCACGCTTGGCCGGCGGCGTGTTGCGCCAGGCCGGGAATGCAGCCTTGGCCGCGTCGATGGCGCTCTGGATGGTTTCGCGGGTCGCCAGCGGCAACTTGTGAATTGCCTGACCGGTAGACGGGTTGAACACATCAACCGCGCGACCGTTCTCGGTCACCAGTTCGCCATTGATCAAATGCGGAATAACGCTCATGGAAGCTCCTGAAAAGTTGTCCACAGGCGTCCGTTAAAGAGCGCCTGCTATATAGATGCTTTTTGTAGGAGCGAGCTTGCTCGCGAAGATGGTGAGGGCGCCGCGTTCATCCAGGCGGCCCCCACTATCGTTTACGTCCATCGCGAGCAAGCTCGCTCCTACAGGTGTGTTGTCAAATCAGTCGATCTTGCTCAGCACTTCGCCGACCGCGTCGAACAGACGATCCAGGTCCTGCGGCTTGCTGTTGAAGGTTGGGCCGAACTGCAGGGTGTCGCCGCCGAAGCGTACGTAGAACCCGGCTTTCCACAGCGCCATGCCGGCTTCGAACGGACGCACGATCGCGTCGCCGTCACGTGGAGCGATCTGGATCGCGCCGGCCAGGCCGTAGTTGCGGATGTCGATGATGTTCTTGGTGCCCTTGAGGCCGTGCAGCGCATTTTCGAAATGCGGTGCGACTTCGGCCACGCTCTGTACCAGGTTTTCCTTTTGCAGCAGGTCGAGTGCTGCCAGGCCAGCGGCGCAAGCCACCGGGTGCGCGGAATAGGTGTAGCCATGGGGGAATTCAACCGCGTATTCAGGTGTCGGCTGATTCATGAAAGTCTGGTAGATCTCGGAGCTGGCAATCACCGCGCCCATCGGGATCGCACCGTTGGTGACTTGCTTGGCGATGCACATCAGGTCCGGTGTCACACCGAAGGTGGTAGCACCGAACATGGTGCCGGTACGGCCGAAACCGGTGATTACCTCATCAAACACCAGCAGGATGTTGTGCTGGTCGCAGATTTCACGCAGACGCTTGAGGTAACCCTGTGGCGGCACCAGCACGCCAGCGGAACCGGCCAATGGCTCGACGAATACCGCCGCGATGTTCGACGCATCGTGCAGTTCGATCAGCTTCAACAGTTCGTCAGCCAGGGCGATACCGCCCTGCTCCGGCATGCCACGGGAGTAAGCGTTGCTTGCCAGCAAAGTGTGCGGCAGGTGATCGACGTCCATCATCGCCTGACCGAACAGCTTGCGGTTGCCGTTCACGCCACCGAGGCTGGTGCCGGCGATGTTCACACCGTGGTAGCCACGGGCACGGCCGATCATTTTGGTCTTGGTCGACTGGCCCTTCAGGCGCCAGTAAGCACGGACCATTTTTACAGCGGTGTCAGCGCACTCGGAACCCGAGTCGGTGAAGAACACGTGGTTGAGGTTGCCCGGGGTCAGGTCGGTGATTTTCTCAGCCAACTGGAAGGACAGCGGATGGCCGTACTGGAAGCCTGGCGAGTAATCGAGGGTGCCCAGTTGCTTGGCGACCGCTTCCTGGATTTCCTTGCGGGTGTGCCCTGCGCCACAGGTCCACAGACCGGACAGCGAGTCATATACCTTGCGGCCCTTGTCGTCGATCAGCCAACTGCCTTCGGCGCCAACGATCAGCCGTGGGTCGCGCTGGAAGTTGCGGTTGGCGGTGTAAGGCATCCAATGAGCATCGAGCTTGAGCTGGCTGGCCAGGGAAGTCGGTGCGTTTTCAGGCTGGTTCATGGGCGTAACCTCGCAAGGCAATAAGCGGCGTAAGGATTGAAAACCGTTGTTGCAGCTAAATTGCCACGGGGATAAAGTCGGTGAAATCCAACTTTTCTAATGTTCAGTCAGCCAACTACTAAACTTTGAGTAACCCGCATGAGTACTCGCCGTCCCGATCCGCTGGCCCAGGTCAGCGACTTTGATATTCGCCTGCTGAGGATTTTCCGCAGCGTGGTGGAATGCGGCGGCTTCTCCGCGGCGGAGACCGTGCTGGGCATCGGTCGCTCGGCGATCAGCCAGCAGATGAGCGATCTGGAGCAACGCCTCGGCCTGCGCCTGTGCCAACGGGGACGTGCCGGGTTTTCCCTGACCGAAGAAGGCCGCGAGGTCTATCAATCAGCATTGCAGCTGTTAAGTGCGCTGGAAAGCTTCCGCACCGAGGTCAATGGCCTGCACCAGCACTTGCGCGGCGAATTGATCATCGGTTTGACGGACAACCTGGTCACCCTGCCCCACATGCGCATCACCCATGCCCTCGCGCAATTGAAAGAACGCGGCCCGGACGTGCAGATCCAGATTCGCATGATCGCGCCCAATGAAGTCGAGCAAGGCGTGCTCGACGGTCGCCTGCACGTCGGCGTGGTACCGCAGGCCAGCGCATTGTCGGGGCTGGAGTATCAACCGCTGTATAGCGAGCGATCGCTGTTGTACTGCGCGGTCGGTCACCCGCTGTTTTATGTCGACGATAAACAACTGGACGACGAACGCCTGAACAGCCAGGACGCCATCGCCCCGACCTTTCGTTTGCCGGCGGAAATCCAGGCCCATTATCAGGCGCTCAATTGCACCGCCAGCGCCTCGGACCGCGAAGGCATGGCCTTCCTGATCCTGACCGGACGCTATATCGGTTACCTGCCGGATCACTACGCGAGTCTTTGGGTACAGCAAGGCCGGTTGCGAGCGTTGAAAGCAAAAACACGCTTCTATGACCTCAGCCTGGCGTCGGTCACACGCAAGGGGCGCCGACCGCATCTGGTGCTGGAGAGTTTTCTCGAGAGCCTGGCCGCGACGCGTTGAAAACTGTGGGAGCGGGCTTGCTCGCGAAGGCGGTGTGTCAGTTACATGAGTATTGACTGGGACGACGCCTTCGCGAGCAAGCCCGCTCCCACATTAGATTGCGGTGCAGTGTTTTATTGTGTGAGGTCTTGTCTGAAGCCGGTGGGTACGTTATCAACGCACTGGCCGTCCCCACCCACCCGTTCGGAAGTGCTTATGACCTTTGAAGTCCCAGCCCACGGCGCAAAATCTGTCAGCCGCATTCGTCAGAAAAACGAAGAGACCATCATCAAGGCCGCCGAAGACGAGTTCGCCCGTCACGGTTACAAAGGCACGAGCATGAACACCATCGCCCAGAATGCCGGGTTGCCCAAGGCAAACCTGCATTACTACTTCACCAACAAGCTCGGTTTGTATGTGGCGGTGCTGAGCAACATCATCGAGCTGTGGGACAGCACGTTCAACACCCTCACCGCCGAGGACGATCCGACCGAAGCCTTGACCCGCTACATCCGCGCCAAAATGGAGTTCTCCCGGCGCCAGCCGCAAGCCTCGCGGATTTTCGCCATGGAAGTCATCAGCGGCGGCGAGTGCCTGACCGAGTATTTCAACCAGGACTATCGCGCCTGGTTCCAGGGTCGTGCGGGCGTGTTCCAGGCCTGGATCGACGCCGGTAAAATGGACCCGGTCGATCCGGTGCACCTGATCTTCCTGTTGTGGGGCAGCACCCAGCACTACGCCGACTTCGCCACGCAGATCTGCCGCGTCACCGGGCGTACCAAGTTGACCAAACAGGACATGGAAGACGCCGGGGATAACCTGATCCGCATCATTCTCAAGGGCTGCGGCCTGAAACCTGCCATCTAAGCACTTATGCCATTTACCCTCAGCGGTTTTTGCGAATACCGCGAAGAGATTCGCAAGAGCCGCTTCATTACCTTCGCCGCGCCGATCTCCAGCCCGGCCGAAGCCCAAGCGTTCATTGAACAGCACAGCGACTTGAATGCCTCGCACAACTGCTGGGCCTGGAAGCTCGGTGATCAGTACCGCAGCACCGATGATGGCGAGCCCGGCGGTACGGCCGGCCGGCCGATTCTGGCAGCGATCGAGGCACAGAATTGCGATCAGGTCGCAGTGCTGGTGATTCGCTGGTATGGCGGCATCCAACTGGGCACCGGGGGGCTAGCCCGGGCCTATGGCGGAGGTGCAAACAAATGCCTGCAAGCGGCGCCAAAGCTCGAGCTGATCAGCCGGGTGCCACTGCATTGCGCTTGCGGATTTGCCGAGTTGGCTCTGGTCAAGCTGCGGGTGGCGGAGGCAGGTGGACTGGTTGTGGATGAAAGCTTCACCGCCAATGGTGTCGAGTTGCAGTTGGCCGTAGGCGATGTGCAAATCGACACCTTGCAGTCACAACTGGCCGATTTGAGTCGCGGGCGAATTTTGTTACGGCGCTAAAAGGCTTCAGCACCGGCTGCAATTTTTTGGGGCGCGCCGCTTTTTCACTTATTCCATATTTGCCCACATCTGCTGTGCACCCGCCTGTGGATAACCTGAGCACATACCGCTGTAACCCTTTTGTCATGCGGCTTTGCGGACTTTGCTCAATTTTCGTCCAATCTGCCATCAAGCACGTCAAATTCAAATAAAAACAAATAGTTACAACGGTTTATCGCCTTTAGAAGTAGCCACTCAGTGCTTATGCCCGTGCAGTGAGCTTGCGCACAAATACTGTGGAGCAATCTGTGGATAACCCGTTCATGGCCGTCTCGGCGCCCTGTACGGTATGGCTTGTGGTCGATTGCTCATTTTTTGAGCAAAACCGCACGAGCAAAATCGGGGCTTGATTTGCGCCATTGCCCCCATGTGGTGCCGGGCTGTGCGTGACACATTTGAAAGCTGCGTACTGAACGCCTCTGGTCGCAGGACTTCGAGATTTTCCTGACCTAGTGGCCAGAAAATTGCTTTATCCACAGGCACAAGTCCAACAGCACTGAGCCTGTCATGCCCAATCACGCTCCAATCCCTGATCCAGTTCCGCGCCTGCAACTGCGCAGAATCACAAAACGCTACCCCGGCTGCCTGGCCAACGATGCCATCGACCTGACCATTGCCCCTGGCGAGATCCATGCCCTGCTCGGCGAAAACGGTGCGGGCAAAAGCACGCTGATGAAGATCATCTACGGCGTTACCCACGCCGATTCCGGCGAGGTGATCTGGCAAGGTCAGCGGGTGAGCCTGCGCAACCCGGCCCAGGCCCGGGGTTTGGGAATCGGCATGGTATTCCAGCATTTTTCGCTGTTCGAAACCCTGAGCGTGGCACAGAACATCGCCCTGGCCATGGGCGCGGCGGCAGGCACACCCAAACAGCTTGAGCCGAAGATTCGCGAAGTGTCCCGGCGCTACGGCATGACGCTGGAACCGGAGCGACTTGTCCACAGCCTGTCGATCGGTGAACGCCAGCGGGTGGAAATCATTCGCTGCCTGATGCAGGACATCCGCCTGTTGATTCTCGATGAACCGACTTCGGTGCTGACGCCGCAAGAGGCCGATGACTTGTTCGTTACCCTGCGCCGACTCGCCGTCGAAGGCTGCAGCATTTTGTTCATCAGCCACAAGCTCGGGGAAGTGCGTGCGTTGTGCCACAGCGCAACGGTTTTACGAGGCGGTCGGGTGGCCGGGCATTGCGTGCCGGCCGAGTGTTCGAACCAGCAACTGGCGCGCTTGATGGTCGGTGAAGTGGCGGAGTTGATCGCTGACTATCCGAAGGTTACCGGAGGTGATGCGTGCCTTGATGTCCGTGGATTGTCCTGGCACAACCCGGACCCATTCGGCTGCTCGCTTGCCAACATCGACCTTGAAGTGCGCCGCGGTGAAATTGTCGGCATCGCCGGTGTCGCCGGCAATGGCCAGGATGAGTTACTGGCCTTGCTCAGCGGCGAAGCACTGCTGCCCCGCAACGCCAGCGCGACGATCCGTTTTGGCAAGGAGCCAGTCGCCCATTTGCGTCCCGATGCTCGCCGCCAACTTGGCCTGGCGTTCGTCCCCGCCGAACGCCTGGGTCATGGTGCGGTGCCGGAACTGAGCCTGGCGGACAACGCGCTGCTGACTGCTTTCCAGCACGGCTTGGTGAGTAACGGCCTGATCCAGCGCGGCAAAGTCGAAGCACTGGCCGAGGAAATCATCCGCCGTTTCGGGGTCAAGACACCCGATAGCCAGGCGCCGGCCTGCAGCCTGTCCGGCGGCAACTTGCAGAAATTCATCCTCGGTCGGGAAATCCTTCAGCAACCCAGACTGCTGGTCGCCGCACACCCGACCTGGGGCGTGGACGTCGGTGCCGCCGCCACCATTCACCGCGCCTTGATTGCCTTGCGCGATGCCGGCGCGGCGATCCTGGTGATCTCCGAAGACCTCGACGAACTGTTCCAGATCAGCGACCGGCTCGGCGCCTTGTGCGGCGGTCGGCTGTCGGCGCTTCACGCCACCGTCGACACCCGCCTGAGCGATGTCGGCGGCTGGATGGCCGGCCAGTTCGGCGCCCCCCAATCACTCGCATCCGCCACGCGTTAACGGAGTGTCACATGCTGCTTTCTCTTGAACCTCGCGGCCAGCAATCGCGCCTGATGCTGTGGTGCTCGCCGTTGCTGGCGGCTGCACTGACCCTGGGCTGTGGATCGTTGTTGTTTATCGCGCTCGGGCATGACCCGTTGCTGACCTTGCACACCTTGCTGATCGCACCGGTCAGCGACCTGTACGGCGTCTCCGAATTGCTGGTCAAAGCCCTGCCGATTCTGCTCTGCGCATTGGGCCTGGCCGTCGCCTATCAGGCGCGCATCTGGAACATCGGTGCCGAAGGTCAACTGCTGCTCGGTGCGTTGGCCGGCAGTGCGTTGGCGGTGAACATCATCGATATGCAAAGCCGCTGGGCGCTGGTGTTGATCCTGCTTACCGGCACCCTGGCGGGCGCTGCGTGGGCCGGGCTGACGGCTTGGTTGCGCACGCGCTTCAACGCCAATGAGATCCTGACCAGCATCATGCTCAACTACATCGCACTGAACCTGCTGCTGTTCTGCGTTCACGGCCCTTTGAAAGATCCCGCCGGGTTCAACTTCCCCGAGTCAGCGATGTTCGGTGACGCCAGCCGTCTGCCGCTGCTGATGGACGAGGGTCGGGTCCACACCGGGGTTTACTTCGCCCTGCTCGCGTTGGTGGCGGTGTGGGTGCTGTTGCAGAAAAGCTTTGTCGGTTTCCAGATCAAAGTGCTCGGGCTGGACAAGCGTGCCGCCGGCTTCGTCGGCTTTCGCGAGAAGCGCCTGATCTGGCTCGCGCTGTTGATCAGCGGCGGCCTGGCGGGGCTTGCCGGTGTGTGCGAAGTCACCGGTCCCATCGGCCAGTTGGTGCCGCAGGTCTCGCCGGGCTACGGCTATGCGGCGATCACCGTGGCGTTTCTCGGTCGTCTGAACCCTGTCGGCATCCTGTTTTCCAGCCTGTTGATGGCGCTGCTGTACATCGGTGGCGAAAGCGCACAAATGAGCCTGAACCTGCCGCAAGCGATCACCCAATTGTTCCAGGGCATGATGCTGTTTTTCCTGCTGGCCAGTGATGTGCTGATTCTCTACCGACCGCGTTTGAACCTGCGCTGGGCCCGCCGCGCGCAATCCACCGTCGTACAAACAGGAGCGATGTGATGGATATCGATCTGCTGAGCAATATTTTCTACGCCATGCTCCGCTGCGGTACGCCGTTGTTGCTGGTGGCGCTGGGGGAACTGATCTGCGAGAAAAGCGGCGTCCTCAACCTGGGCCAGGAAGGCATGATGCTGTTTGGTGCGGTGATCGGTTTCATCGTCGCGTTCAATACCGGTCACCTGTGGCTCGGCGTGTTGCTGGCAATGCTCGCCGGGATGCTGTTGTCGTCGCTGTTTGCCCTGGTGGCGCTGGTGTTCAACGCCAATCAGGTGGCCACAGGTCTTGCCCTGACGATTTTCGGCGTGGGCCTGTCGACCTTCGTCGGTGCGGCGTGGGTCGGCAAGCCGCTGGCGGGATTCGAGCCGGTGGCGATTCCCTATCTGAGTGAAATCCCACTGATCGGGCGGATGCTGTTTGCCCAGGATCTGCTGGTGTATCTGTCGTTCGCGTTGTTTGCATTAGTGGCCTGGGTGATTCTGAAAAGCCGCGTCGGGCTGATCATTCAGGCGGTCGGGGAAAACCCGGATGCGGCCAGCGCCATGGGCTTGCCGGTGTTGGCCGTGCGGACCTTGGCGGTGTTGTTCGGCGGTGCGATGGCCGGATTGGCCGGGGCTTACCTGTCCCTGGCTTACACGCCGATGTGGGCGGAGAACATGAGCGCCGGGCGCGGCTGGATTGCCCTGGCGCTGGTGGTGTTCGCCAGTTGGCGGGTGTGGCGCCTGCTGCTCGGCGCGTACCTGTTCGGGCTCGCCAGCATCCTGCACCTGGTGGCGCAGGGACTGGGGCTGGCGATTCCGTCGAGTCTGCTGGCGATGTTGCCGTATGTCGCGACCATTGGGGTGCTGGTGCTGCTGTCCCGGGATGCGGTGCGCACACGGTTGTATGCGCCGGTGTCGTTGGGGCAGCCGTGGCAGGCTGGGCATTAGTGGTTGTTTGGGCGGGCCTCTTCGCGAGCAAGCCCGCTCCCACATTGGATGGGTGTGAACTCGGTCAAATGTGGGAGCGGGCTTGCTCGCGAAGGCGTCCGAACAGGCAACACTTGAGCAATGCCCCACGCCAATTCAAACACCAGAAAAACCACCAACAGCGAACTCGCGCCATGGATCAGGGCATAAGCCTGCCAGGCCGAGAACAGGAATCTGCCCACGGCGTCATACCGCCCATAAACCTGCTGCGGATCACGAATCCGCAACACCGCCCATACGCACACAATCGAGCCCAACAAATTCGCCATCAACATGTGCACCGGCTCGAACGGTGGCAGCTCACCGGGCAAACTCAACGCCTGACTCACCCACGTCAAAATCCCATGCAACGCCGCAAAACTCCACGGCGTGACAAACGCGACCGTCACGATCAGGTCATACCAGGCACTGCCTTGCACCAACCGGCGATATTGCGTTGTAGTCCACATCGACATTGCTCCATCAATTCAGGGAGCAACAAGGCTAAAGCCTGGAGTATGCTCCAGGGTCAAGCCCCCCTCGAGACGTCATGATGCGCATCGGTGAATTAGCCCAGGCCAGCGCCGTCAGCCGCGACACGCTGCGCTTTTACGAGCAGCGCGGATTGATTGCGGCGCAACGCAGCGCCAACGGGTATCGCGACTATCCGCCAGACATGGTGCAACTGGTGCAGTACATCAAGACCGCGCAACGGCTGGGCTTTACCCTCGGCGAGATCGGCAACAGCGTCGCTACAATCTGGAAATCGCCCGATCCGGACAGCGCCGTCACGCAACTGCTGCAAGACAAACTCAAACTGATCGAAGCCCGCATGGCCGAACTCGGCGCACTGCGCGAAGAGTTGCAACAACGGCTCGGGCAACAGTGTCCATTGAATCCACGACTCTGAATTTTCAAGGAAGCCACTCATGTCCAAGGCAAAAAACGCGCTCATCATCGGCGCCTCCCGGGGGCTTGGCCTCGGGCTGGTGAAAACCCTGTTGGCCGATGGCTGGCAAGTCACCGCCACCGTGCGCGATCCGCAAAAAGCCGAAGCCTTGCAGGCCCTGGGCAAGGTGCGGATCGAAACGCTCGACATGGACGATCAATACGCTGTGTCCGCCCTGAGCCAACAACTCAAGGGCGACGTGTTTGACCTGTTGTTCGTCAATGCCGGGGTCAAGGGGCCGGATGTCCAGACGCCGAACGGTGGCGCGACAATGGCCGAAGTCGGTCAGCTGTTTTTCACCAACGCCGTGGCGCCGATCAACCTGGCCCAGAGTTTTGTCGAGCAACTGCGACCGGACACCGGCGTGCTGGCGTTCATGAGTTCGGTGCTGGGCAGCGTGACCATGCCCGATGCGCCGGAACTGGCACTGTACAAGGCCAGCAAGGCGGCGCTGAACTCCATGACCAACAGCTTCGTCACTCAGTTGGGCGAAACCAGGCTCACCGTGCTGTCGCTGCACCCGGGCTGGGTGAAAACCGACATGGGTGGCGAAGGCGCGGACATCGACGTGGAAACCAGCACCCGTGGCCTGGTCGATCAGGTGAATGCGTATGTCGGCAAGGGTGGGCATCACTTCATCAATTACCGGGGCGAAACCATTCCCTGGTAATACCGCCGGGTTGCATCTGCCTGTCGGGTCGGGCTTGCCCGCCGGGCCGTTTTGATCGACACTTCGCACCTCGCCTCCCCGGCGAACCTGGATCAGCAGACAGGGCAACACTGAGCTGGCAACCCTGAACCCAACTTTCAGAGGAGCCGGCCAACATGCCTGCGACCCGTACCTGGTTAAAGAATCCCCTCGCCATTTTCACGTCCAATGGTCTCGATGCCCGTGGCGGTCTGGTGCTGCAAGACGGTTTGATCGTCGAAGTACTCGGCGCCGGTCAACAACCGTCCGCACCGTGCAATGAAGTGTTCGATGCCCGCGAACATGTGATCCTGCCGGGCCTGATCAACACCCATCACCACTTCTATCAAACCCTGACCCGCGCCTGGGCGCCGGTGGTCAATCAGCCGCTGTTCCCGTGGCTGAAAACCCTGTACCCGGTCTGGGCACGACTGACCCCGGAAAAACTCGCCCTCGCCACCAAAGTCGCGTTGGCTGAATTGCTGCTGTCCGGTTGCACCACCGCCGCCGACCATCACTACCTGTTCCCGGAAGGTCTGGAAAACGCGATCGACGTGCAGGTCGAGAGCGTTCGTGAACTGGGCATGCGCGCCATGCTCACCCGTGGATCCATGAGCCTCGGTGAAAAGGACGGTGGCCTGCCGCCGCAACAGACCGTGCAGGAAGGCGAAGTGATCCTCGCCGACAGCCAGCGGTTGATCGCCGAGTACCATGAACGCGGTGACGGCGCGCAAATCCAGATCGCCCTGGCACCGTGCTCGCCGTTCTCGGTGACGCCGGAAATCATGTCGGCCAGCGCCGAACTGGCGAACAAACTCGACGTGCGCCTGCATACCCACCTGGCAGAAACCCTCGATGAAGAAGATTTCTGCCTGCAGCGCTTCGGCCTGCGCACCGTGGACTATCTGGACAGTGTCGGCTGGCTCGGCCCCCGCACCTGGCTGGCCCATGGCATCCACTTCAACCCGGATGAAATCGCCCGCCTCGGCGCCGCCGGCACCGGTATTTGCCATTGCCCGAGTTCGAACATGCGCCTGGCCTCGGGCATCTGTCCGAGCATCGAGTTGACCGATGCTGGTGCCTTGCTTGGTTTGGGTGTGGACGGTTCGGCATCCAACGATGCCTCGAACATGATGCTCGAAGCGCGTCAGGCCCTGTACATCCAGCGCCTGCGCTACGGCGCCGAGAAGATCACCCCGGAGCGCGTGTTGGGCTGGGCGACCAAGGGTTCGGCGAGCCTGCTGGGCCGTACCGATATCGGCGAGTTGGCGGTGGGCAAGCAGGCTGACCTGGCGATGTTCAAGCTCGATGAACTGCGCTTCTCCGGCAGCCATGATCCGGTGTCGGCGTTGCTGCTGTGTGGTGCTGATCGCGCGGATCGAGTGATGGTCGGTGGCAAGTGGCGGGTGATCGACGGACAGGTCGAAGGGCTGGATCTGAAGGGGTTGATTGCTGATCACAGCCAGGCGGCACGGCAGTTGATTGCAGGGGTCTGACAAACACCGAGTAAAAAATGTGGGAGCGGGCTTGCTCGCGAAGGCGTTGTATCAGTCGATATTTATGTGACTGACACACCGCCTTCGCG
>NZ_JAGYGG010000067.1:0-13970 GCF_019947335.1 Pseudomonas sp. BF-R-24 | reverse complement strand
CGGCGCTTTAGGTAGAAAGGGCGGAACGAGAAGTCTCCCACGGTCCGTACTGGCTAGAGTCGGAATCGAGCTGTTAGTCCCGCCCACCCCTTCAAGTCTAAACATACAAGCGAGCTTGCTCGCGATGGGGGCCTGATGTTCAACATCAATGTTGACTGACCCGTCGCAATCGTCGGATCGCCGCCCGGAGCAAGCTCGCTCCCACAAGGATTGCAGTGTTCAGTCGCTTAACCGACCGATACCAGGCAATTCGCCTGCCTTTCGATGGAGAGATAATGAACGAACCTTTGAAGAATTTTCGTGCAAAGTAACCGACCATGTAGTAGTTATTTCGCAGAATATTCGAATCAAACCCCAATAAGCGCGGATTTATTCAAACCATGAATCTTGACTCGACAGACCTGAGAATCCTGCATCAATTGCAACAGGATGGCCGTATCAGCAATCAGGAATTGGCGGAAAAAGTCGCCTTGTCACCCTCGGCTTGCCTGCGACGTTTACGCCTGCTGGAAAGCGAAGGAATCATCACCGGCTATCGCGCGGTGCTGAATGCCGAGCGGCTGGGCATTGAGCTGGAAGCCATCGTTCATGTGTCGTTGCGACAGGACGTCGAGGACTGGCACGAGACCTTCATCAAGAAGGTTCAGCAGTGGCCGGAGGTGGTCACCGCGTACGTCATTACCGGGGCGAGCAACTATGTGTTGCGGGTCCAGGCCCGCAACCTCAAGCACTTCTCGGATTTCATCGTCAATCACCTCAACCGCACCGCCGGCGTCACCGACATACGTTCGGAGATCGTCCTGCAAAAAATCAAGGAGCGCGAGCAGTTGCTCGATCTGGTGGTACGCAAGTAAGGCCGGGGCAGCCCGTCAAAGTCCCTGCTGGCGCCGGGCTTCGTTGCGCTGCAAGGTCATGCTCGGGGTTTCGTCGAACAGCTTGCGGTACTCGGTGGAAAAACGCCCCAGGTGCATGAACCCCCAGCCCATGGCGATCGCGGAAATACTGCGTGCCGTGCCGTGCTCGAGGATCTCCTGGCGGACTGCATTCAAGCGATACTTTTTCAGGTAGGCCATAGGCGAAAGGGCGAAGTACTTCTTGAATGCGTCGAACAACTTGAAGCGCGAAACGCCGGCAGCGGCTTCGATGTCCTCCAGATGCAGCGCTTCCCGCGCGTTGTCGTGGATGTATTGCCGGGCCCTGACCAGGTAGTGCGGCAACTTCACCCCCAGCGCGTCCCGCAGTTCTTGCGAATAGTTGTTTGGCTGGGCGAGGATCAAGCCTTTGATCAGCGAGCTTTCAATGTCCCGGGTGAAGGCCACCTGCTCGAAGAGTTCACTGCTGCGCTCCATCTCGTCGATGAAATAACGCGCCATGCGCCACCACGACGCCGATGGCCCATCAATCGCATCCATCATCGGCTCGAAGCGCAGCGGCGCATCCAGAGGCCGTTGCAGCATTCCCTCCAGAGCCTCGCTCATCGCCACTCGGGTAATCACCACCTGGACCTTGCGACAGTCACCGGAAATCGCCAGCAGCTGGTTTTCATTGGGGGAAATGATGACCCCTTGATCGCGGTCGGACCTGACCACGCTGCCATCCTTGCTCAGCTCCTGTTCACCCACCAACGGCAAGCTCAGGCTGTAGCTGCTGAAGTGCTCGGCGTCCTCGATATCGATGGTGACATCGGTACCGTATTCGATAGTGCCCAGGGTGGTGGCCATCGACTTGAACATGTTGGCGTTGTGATGAAAGCGGATCCGCTCGGGGTTCGCGCTTACCAGTCGATGGGGTCCGCAGATACCGGACATCCAGCTTCTGGCGGCCTCCAGGTCATCGCTGTCGACACGAATGTCGCGAAACTGCGGATCGACTTTGTTGCTCATCACGGTGCACTCAAGGTTTTTTTTCAGCGCGCTCTGATGGCGCGTATAGGGTTTGCCAAGGCAAGTTCCAAGCCACAAGACGACGGTGCTGACCGGGTGGATAGCAATCGCCAATTAAGTGGATAACGCCTGGCGACTCGAGCCTGGAAATGCCATCAAAGGGTCTCGAACGCCCGCTCGAACAGTACCTGATTACCGCAAACCGCAGCAGCCGTTTATCGCTTTGTGCATGCCGCTGGGTATTCGCTGCCCAGCCCGCCCCTTGAGTGTTACCGCCAAACTTTACGGACTGCCTTCGCCCACAAAGCGGATAGACCCAGGCACGCCCCACTCCCTCTAATGACGTACCGATTAGCCCCAATAAAAACAGGTACACCTCATGAGTGGCGAAAGAAACGTCGAGCAATGGAAAACGTTTATCGAAAGCTGCCTGGACTTCCGTCCGGCAGAAGGCGTATTCCGCATCGCCCGGGACATGTTCACCGAGCCACAGCTGTTCGATCTGGAAATGGAACTGATCTTCGAGAAGAACTGGATCTACGCCTGCCACGAAAGCGAGCTGGCCAACAACCACGACTTCGTGACTCTGCGCGCCGGCCGCCAGCCGATGATCATCACCCGCGACGGTGACGGCCAGCTCAATGCACTGATCAATGCCTGCCAGCATCGCGGCACCACGCTGACCCGCGTCGGCAAGGGCAACCAGTCGACCTTCACCTGCCCCTTCCATGCGTGGTGCTACAAAAGCGATGGCCGCCTGGTCAAGGTCAAGGCACCGGGCGAGTACCCGGAGGGCTTCGACAAAGCCACCCGTGGGCTGAAAAAGGCGCGTATCGAGAGCTACAAGGGATTCGTTTTCATCAGCCTTGATGTACACGCCGACAACAGCCTGGAAGACTTCCTCGGCGATGCCAAGGTGTTCTTCGACATGATGGTCGCCCAGTCGCCCACCGGCGAGCTGGAAGTACTGCCCGGCAAGTCGGCGTACACCTACGACGGCAACTGGAAACTGCAAAACGAAAACGGCCTCGACGGCTATCACGTCAGCACCGTCCACTACAACTACGTGGCCACGGTGCAGCATCGCCAGCAGGTCAACAGCGAGAACGGCACCGCCGCCAGCGGCACCCTCGACTACAGCAAGCTTGGCGCCGGCGACGCCAATACCGATGACGGCTGGTTCGCGTTCGATAACGGCCACAGCCTGCTGTTCAGCGACATGCCAAACCCGTCGGTACGCTCCGGATACTCGACCATCATGCCGCGACTGATCGAAGAACACGGCCAGCAAAAGGCCGAGTGGATGATGCATCGTCTGCGCAACCTGAACATCTATCCGAGCCTGTTTTTCCTCGATCAGATCAGCTCGCAATTGCGCATCATCCGCCCGGTGGCGTGGAACAAGACTGAAATTATCAGCCAGTGCCTGGGGGTCAAGAACGAGTCGGACGCCGACCGTGAAAACCGCATTCGCCAGTTCGAGGACTTCTTCAATGTCTCGGGCCTGGGCACACCGGATGACCTGGTGGAGTTCCGTGAGGCCCAGCGTGGTTTCCAGGCGCGACTGGAGCGTTGGAGCGACATCTCCCGCGGCAGTCACCGCTGGGCCAGCGGCGCCACCCCCAACAGCGAATCGATCGGCATTGCCCCGGCCATGACCGGCACCGAATTCACCCACGAAGGGCTGTACGTCAACCAGCACAGCAACTGGCAGAAATTCCTGCTCGATGGTCTGGACGCCAAATCCCTGAAACTCCGTGAGGTGCAATGATGAATGCGCAATTGCAGTACCAGGTCGAACAGTTTTTCTATCGCAAATCCGAACTGTGCGACACCCAGGACTGGGATGCCTACATCCAGCTGTTCGCCGAGCACAGCGAGTTCCACTTACCGCAATGGGACTCCGAACATGTCTACACCCGCGACCCCAAGCGCGAAATGTCACTGATCTATTACCCCAACCGTTCAGGCCTGGAGGACCGCGTGTTCCGTTTGCGCACCGGCAAGTCCGCGTCCTCGACGCCGATGCCGCGCACCTTGCATCAGATCAATAACGTGCGAATCAGCGAGCTGGAAAACGGCGAGCTGGAGGCGCGCCTGAACTGGCACACGCTGTACTACCGCCTGGCGACATCCGAGCAGTTTTTCGGCCGTGCGACCTATCACCTCAAGCCCCACGCCGATAGCTGGCTGATCACCCGCAAGCATGTGTTGCTGCTCAACGACACCATCAACTCGGTACTCGATTTCTACCACCTCTGAACCCAAGGAGACCGGGGCATGAACCATAAGGTCGCGTTCAGCTTTGCCGACGGCAAAACGCTGTTCTTTCCCGTGCAACCCAACGAAATTCTGCTCGACGCCGCCCTGCGCAATGGCATCAACATTCCCCTGGATTGCCGCGAAGGCGTCTGCGGAACCTGCCAGGGGCGTTGCGAGTCAGGCGATTACAGCCAGGACTATGTGGATGAGGAAGCCCTCTCCAGCCAGGACCTGCAACAACGCAAGATGCTCACCTGCCAGACACGGGTCAAATCCGACGCCGCGTTCTACTTCGACTTCGCATCCAGCCTGTGCAACGCCGCCGGCCCCGATCAACTGAGGGCAAGGGTTACCGATGTCAAACAGGTGTCGGCCAGCACGGCGATCCTGCATCTGAACCTGGGCAATGCGGGCCAGTCGCTGGATTACCTGCCCGGGCAGTACGCCCGTCTGTCGATCCCTGGGACCGAGAACAAGCGCTCCTACTCGTTCGCCAATCGGCCGAGCGCCAGCAATGAGCTGCAGTTTCTGATTCGCCTGCTTCCCGATGGGGTGATGAGCAACTACATCCGCGAACGCTGCCAGGTGGGCGACGAAATCGTCCTGGAGGCACCACTGGGGGCGTTTTATCTGCGACACGTCGCCAGGCCGTTGATACTGGTGGCCGGCGGCACCGGTCTTTCGGCATTGCTGGGCATGCTCGACGAACTGGCCGAGCGCGGCTGCGAGCAGCCCGTGCACTTGTACTACGGCGTGCGCGATGCGGCCGACCTGTGCGAACAGGCGCGCATCCAGGCGTATGAACAACGCATCCCGGGGTTTCGCTACACCGAGGTGGTCAGCGAACCGTCGCCGCACTGGACTGGCAAGCGCGGCTACATCGCCGAACACTTCGACATTGCCGAACTGCGCGATGGCCAGGTCGACATGTACGTCTGCGGGCCACCGCCGATGGTGGAGTCGATCAAGACCTGGTTGCAGGCACAGGCACTGGACAGCGTGCACCTGTACTACGAAAAATTCACCGAGAGTAATGCCTGATACCGCTCACCCGAAGGGGACGCCGGAACCGGGTGCCAGGCGGACGCCCGGTTCCGGCGTCCCCTTCGGATCTGTTGAATGGGTTACACGCGTTGTGACGTACTCAGCGGCCGCAAAATTGCCCTGACCGGACTGGCGTCCAGATGAGCAAACCGTAACGGCAAGGCGATCAACTCATAATCCCCTTCCGGGACCTCATCCAGCACGATGCCTTCAAGAATCGCCATGTGATGGCGGGCCACGGCGCCGTGGGAATCCATGGTTTTGGATTGCTGCGGGTCCAGTGACGGCGTATCGATGCCGATCAAGCGCACGCCAAGGCTCGCCAACAGGTCGATGGTTTCCTTGGCAACCGCCGTGAAATTCGAATCCCAGGTCGTCAGCGGTGCTTGCCGATAGGTTCGCAGCAGAACACGCTCGGGCACCTCGTGCAAACGCCCTTCCAGTTGCCCGGGCTGCACCAGTTCGCCGCTGTCCAGACAATGCAAAACGCGGCAAGGCCCGATATAGACATCCAACCCGACCTCGCCAATCGCCGCGCCGTCGGCGCTGTAATGCAGCGGCGCATCGACATGGGCGCCGGTATGGGGCGACAAGGTGATGCGTCCGACATTCACCGGACACTCGGGACCGTAGGTCCAGACGCGCTCCTCCCGGAATGGCGTGTCACCCGGCCAGGTCGGTGTTTCGCTACTCAAGGATGGACTGATGTCCCACAACGTTGTGTTTTTTGTCATCGCAATACTCACCGTGGTTTCCGGATGAAATGATACGAGCGACAGCCGTGAAGATTCGTGCAAAAAACTCAGGCAGCCCGGCGGGCTTTCGCACAATCCACCAAGGATGGGCGGGATGGCGGCAGGAAATTTCAACACATGTCGCTTGTGGGTTATTGCACAGGCTGCGTAAATCCTCTGTCAGCGATAATGCTGGCTTAATTCCGGCACGGTGATATCGCCTGAATCAACGCCTTCGGCAGGCTGTGAGAACATTCATCCAATTGTAAGAGTCCATTTCAGCCTCTACACTCCAGCCCATGAAACGCTACCTGCGGTTTTGCCTCATTTTCGTGATTAGCCTGGTGCTTCCCCTCAGCGGGATGGCGGGTGTCCAGGCGCCCACAGAACCGTGCCCGATGAAGACGATGGGCATGGCGATGATGGATGACATGGGAATGGACTGCTGCAACGACATGAAAAGCCCGACAGAGCATGGCAAGCCCTGCAAGCCGGGCCAGGAATGCAAGACAGGCGGTATGCTGCAAGTCTCGATCCTCAAGCCTCCTGTAACCGTGTTCAGCCCCGTAGTGGTTTCCTTCTTCAGTGATTCCATGCCCGTACAAACCCCGTCCGGGGTATGGCGACCGCCTCGCGTTTGATTCCTGTCCAACATTGAGCCTCATTCCGTATTAGCGGGATGGACTGGCTGTGCGCATGTCTTTTTGACGCGTGCAGTGGATGATCACAGGAATCGTAAACATGAACTCCAAGTGCTATTGCACAGGCTGGTCCCTCGTGGCCGGTCTGGCGGCAAGCGTACTGGCATTGCCGAGCTTCGCTGCCGCGCTGACCCTCGATGAAGCGCTGCGCCTGGCCGAAAACAATGCGCCGTCGCTGGCTGCACAAGATGCAAAGATTCAGGCTGCCAGCAGTGCGGCTATTCCAGCGGGTGAATTACCTGACCCCAAGTTGCTGGCAGGTGTGCAGAACTACCCCATTGGCGGCCCGGATCGCTGGAGCATCAACGACGACTTCATGACCATGCAAATGGTCGGGGTCAGGCAAGAGATGCCCAACGGTGACAAGCGCAAGGCTCGCATCGAGGTCGCCAACGCCGCCGTTGATCGCGCTGCCGCCGAGCGTCGGGTTGCACGACTGAACGTACGCCAGTCCACGGCAGAGGCCTGGATCAACAGCTACTCAGTCGAGCGCAAAGATGCGCTGTTCCAGGACCTCTACAAAGAAAACCGCCTGCTGACCGATACCGTCCGGGCCCGGATTGCCGGTGGTCGCGCTCAACCCGCCGATGCGGTGACGCCCAGGCAAGAAGCGGCTCGACTGGCGGAGCAGCAGGACGATCTGGTTCTCCAGAGAGCGCAGGCCCGAGCGGCCCTCAAACGCTGGATTGGCTCCGCCGCCAACGACAAGCCTGTGGGCAGCTTGCCGCAGTGGCGTGTCGATTCCTCGAGCTACGCCCATAAACTGCAACACCACCCCGAGTTGGCAGCGTTTGCGCCGATGACCCGCGAAGCGCAAGCCAAGGTTCGTGAAGCCGAGTCGGAGAAAAAGTCAGACTGGAGTTGGGAGCTTGACTATCAACATCGCGATCGCCAGTTCGGTGACATGGTCAGCGTGCAATTGTCCTGGGACTTGCCACTGTTTCCTGACTCCCGGCAAAACCCAAAAATCGCAGCCAAACAGGCTGAACTCAGCCAGCTTGAGGCTGAGCGCGAAGCCCTGTCACGGGAGCACACTCAGCAACTGGAAAACGAACTGGCTGACTATGAGCGCCTCAATCGTGCGGTAAGCCGCAACCAGGAAAGCCTGCTGCCGCTGGCCAGGGAAAAGGTCGAACTCAGCATGGCCAGCTACCGTGCCGGCACAGGCGATTTAAACGCCGTTGTCGCCGCCCGACGCGAACTCATCGAAGCCCGACTCAAACAGATCGACGTGGAGGAGCAGCGAGCGCTGACCAGTGCGCGTCTGTATTTTGCTTATGGGGAGTCCGGCCAATGATCCTTGAAAAATGGAACGGAGCATTGCTGGTTGGCATCTCGCTGGCATTGGGTGTTGCCGGTGGCTACTGGTTCGCTCACCCGCGCATGAGCGAGGTACCTGTTACCGCCCGGGAGCAGAAACTCAATTCGCCGGACGAACGCAAGGCACTGTATTGGTACGACCCCATGTACCCGCAGCAAAAGTTCGATAAACCGGGCAAGTCCCCCTTCATGGACATGCAACTGGTACCCCGGTACGCCAGCGGTGACGAGGATCGTGCGACCGCGAGCATCGATCCGGGTCTGACCCAGAATCTCGGTCTGCGTTTTGCGACCGTCACCCGTGGAGTCTTTGACTCCAGCCTCGATGTGACAGGTGCCCTGGCATTCAACGAACGTGATGTGGCGGTGATACAGGCACGTACAGCCGGCTTCGTGGAGCGAGTCTATGCCCATGCTCCAGGCGACCTGCTCAAAGCCAATGCGGCACTGGCGGATATCCTGGTGCCGGAGTGGGCGGCCGCCCAGACAGAGTTCCTTGCCCTCAAGCGCAACGCTGATGCCGACCTGTTGGCTGCGGCACGCCAGCGACTGCGGCTCACCGGGATGCCGGCGGCGCTGATCACCCAGGTAGAGCGCAGTGGCAAAGTCCAGCCGAACCTGACCATCACCAGCCCCATCAGCGGCGTGCTGCAAGAGTTGAACGTACGTGCAGGTATGACCGTCGCGGCTGGCGAGACTCTGGCACGCGTCAATGGCTTGAGCCGTGTCTGGCTCGCCGTGGCCGTTCCGGAATCGGATGCCGGAGCCATCACCGTGGGGCAGGCAGTCGAAGCGCGACTGCCCGCCTTCCCGGGGACAATGTTCAATGGCAAGGTCAGCGCGATTTTGCCCGAGACCAATCCGGACAGCCGCACCCTTCGCGTACGTGTCGAGTTACCCAATCCCGACGGGCGCCTGAGACCAGGTTTGACCGCGCAGGTCCGCCTCAAACACTCGACCGGGCACAGTGTGTTGTGGGTGCCTAGTGAGGCGGTTATCCGCACTGGCCGACGTGCCCTGGTAATGCTCGCCGAAGACGCCGGCCGCTACCGCCCGGTGGAGGTGCAACCCGGGCAGGAAAGCGATGGCAAGACGGAGATTTTAAAAGGTCTGGAAGAAGGCCGGAAGGTGGTTACGTCTGGCCAGTTCCTCCTCGATTCCGAGGCCAGTCTCAAGGGCATTGTTGCTACCTCCGAGCAAGAGTCACCCGCCAGTGGAACAGCCGCCAGTTTGCATGAGGCGGATGGGCAGATCGTTGAGATCAACGACAAAGAAGTTACGCTCGCCCACGGTCCTTTCAAGACGCTGGGCATGCCTGGCATGACGATGACTTTCCCGCTCGCCAGCCCGGCACTGATGCAGGGCCTCAAGGCGGGTGACAAGGTTCGGGTCGCGGTGAGCCAGACCGACGATGGCTTGCGTGTCGAGCGCCTGGCCAAATCGGGGAGCCAGCCATGATCGCTGCCCTCATTCGTTGGTCAGTGGCCAACCGGTTCCTGGTACTACTGGCGACGTTGTTCGTCACGGCTTGGGGTATCTGGACGGTGCAGAGCACACCCATTGATGCACTGCCAGATCTCTCGGATGTGCAGGTGATCATCCGCACCCCTTATGCAGGACAAGCGCCGCAGATTGTCGAGAATCAGGTGACCTATCCGTTGGCCACCACCATGCTCTCGGTGCCGGGCGCCAGAACCGTGCGTGGTTACTCCTTCTTCGGCGACAGCTTCGTTTACGTGCTGTTCGAAGACGGCACGGACTTGTACTGGGCTCGCTCGCGGGTGTTGGAGTACCTGAGCCAGGTACAAAGCCGGTTGCCGGCCAGCGCCAAGCCGGCGTTGGGGCCGGATGCGACGGGAGTGGGCTGGATCTACCAGTACGCACTGGTGGATCGCAGTGGTGGACACGACCTGGCGCAACTGCGCGCGCTTCAGGACTGGTTTCTCAAGTTCGAACTCAAGACCCTGCCCAACGTGGCGGAAGTGGCCACGGTGGGTGGCATGGTCAAGCAGTACCAGGTGCAGCTGGACCCGCTGAAACTGGCAAGCTTCGGCATCACTCAGGCTGAGGTGACCGACGCTATCGGCAAGGCCAATCAGGAAACCGGTGGCGCGGTGCTGGAGATGGCCGAGACCGAGTTCATCGTGCGGGCCTCCGGTTACTTGAAGACGCTCAATGACTTTCGGGCGATTCCGCTCAAGCTGGGTTCGGATCGTGTGCCGGTGACCCTTGGCGATGTCGCCACGATTCAGTCGGGACCGGAAATGCGCCGTGGCATCACCGAACTCGACGGCGAAGGCGAGACCGTCGGCGGCGTGGTGATTTTGCGCAGCGGCAAGAACGCTCGCGAGACCATTGCAGCGGTCAAGACCAAACTCGACGAACTGAAAAGCAGTCTGCCGGCCGGGGTGGAAATCGTCACCACCTACGACCGCAGCAAGCTGATCGACCGCGCGGTGGAAAACCTCAGCCACAAACTGATCGAAGAGTTCATCGTCGTCGCGTTGGTCTGCGGGATCTTTCTCTGGCACTTGCGCTCATCGCTGGTGGCGATCATTTCGCTGCCGGTGGGGGTGCTTGCTGCCTTCGTCGTCATGCGCTACCAAGGCATCAACGCCAACATCATGTCCTTGGGCGGGATTGCCATCGCCATCGGCGCCATGGTCGATGCCGCCGTGGTGATGATCGAGAACGCCCACAAAAAGATTGAGGCCTGGCACGTAGCCAATCCAGGGGAGGAATTGAAGGGCGAGCGTCATTGGCATGTAATGACCGAAGCAGCGGTGGAGGTAGGCCCGGCGCTTTTCTTCTGTCTGCTGATCATCACCCTGTCGTTCATTCCGGTGTTCACGCTGCAAGCTCAGGAAGGACGGCTGTTCGGCCCTTTGGCTTTCACCAAGACCTATGCCATGGCCGCAGCGGCAGGATTGTCAGTGACCCTGGTGCCGGTGCTGATGGGCTACTGGATTCGGGGGCGAATTCCCAGTGAACAACAGAATCCGTTGAACCGGTGGTTGATTCGAATCTATCAGCCGGCCTTGGACGCGGTCTTGCGCCGCCCAAAGATCACGCTACTGGTCGCGCTGTTGGTTTTTTTCAGTGCGCTATGGCCAATGTCTCGCCTGGGTGGCGAGTTTCTCCCCCCGTTGGACGAGGGCGACCTGCTCTATATGCCTTCTGCCCTGCCGGGATTGTCGGCGCAGAAAGCGGCGCAACTGCTGCAACAGACCGACCGGTTGATCAAGACCGTACCAGAGGTCGAACACGTCTTCGGTAAAGCCGGTCGTGCCGAAACCGCCACCGACCCGGCACCGCTGGAAATGTTCGAAACCACCATCCAGTTCAAGCCACATGAGCAATGGCGTGCAGGCATGACTCAGGAAAAACTGGTGGAGGAACTGGATCGCGTGGTGCGCGTTCCCGGTTTGACCAACATCTGGATACCGCCGATTCGTAACCGTATCGACATGCTGGCGACGGGTATAAAGAGCCCGATCGGTGTGAAGGTTGCCGGCACCAATCTGGCGGAAATCGATGCTGTCACCCAGGCGGTCGAGCGAGTGGCCAAGGACGTGCCCGGTGTCAGTTCGGCCCTGGCCGAGCGGCTGACCGGTGGCCGCTACATCGATGTGGATATCGACCGCAAGGCTGCTGCTCGTTACGGGCTGAACATCGCCGATGTGCAGTCCATCGTGGCCGGTGCCATCGGTGGTGAAAATGTCGGGGAGACCATTGAAGGTCTGGCACGTTTCCCGATCAACGTGCGTTACCCACGGGAGTGGCGCGACTCGCTCGGCGCCCTGGAACGACTGCCGATCTACACCCCGCAGGGTAGTCAGATCACCCTTGGCACAGTGGCGAAGGTCAAGGTCAGTGACGGCCCACCGATGCTCAAGAGCGAGAACGCACGGCCTTCAGGCTGGGTGTACATCGATGTACGAGGCAGGGATATTGCCTCGGTGGTTGCCGATCTTCGTCGGGTCGTCAATGAACAGGTCAGGTTGCAGCCAGGCATGAGCCTCAGTTACTCGGGACAGTTCGAGTTTCTCGAAAGGGCCAACGCACGACTCAAACTGGTGGTGCCTGCCACTCTGCTGATCATCTTCGTGTTGCTCTACCTGACTTTTGCCCGATTCGATGAGGCCCTGCTGATCATGGCCACTCTGCCATTCGCACTGACTGGGGGGGCATGGTTTCTCTATCTGTTGGGCTTCAACCTGTCGGTCGCCACGGGGGTCGGCTTCATCGCCTTGGCCGGCGTTTCTGCCGAGTTCGGCGTGATTATGTTGCTCTACCTGAAAAACGCCTGGGCCGAACGAGAAGACCTCGGTGACAGCACTGAACGCGGGCTGGTGGCGGCGATTCGTGAAGGCGCTGTGCAGCGCGTTCGACCCAAGGCCATGACCGTTGCCGTCATCATTGCCGGTCTGCTGCCCATTCTGTTGGGCAGCGGAACCGGTAGTGAGGTGATGAGCCGTATCGCCGCGCCCATGGTCGGCGGCATGGTCACGGCACCCTTGCTGTCCCTGTTTGTCATTCCGTCAGCCTATCGATTGATGCGCCGCCGGCACCTCCTGCCTGCACCCACCACACATCAAGGTAAAGTCATATGAAACTCACCCTGACCGCAGTCGCAAGCACCGTATTCGCGCTTTCACTTTCTGCCCACGCGCAGGACATGCCGGGCATGAAAATGGACGGCATGGAAGGCATGCAAATGAAGCAGGAAACAAAACAGACTCCGGTATCCAATGCCGAAGGCACGATCAAGGCTATCGATACTACGAAGCATACGGTGACCATCTCCCACGGCGCCGTTCCCGCCCTGCAATGGCCACCGATGACGATGGCTTTTTCCGTGACGCAAGATCAGTTGTCAGGGTTGGCGCCTGGAGACCGGGTATCGTTTTCCTTCCGGCTAGAGGGTAACAGCGCCTCGATCGTGTCGATTAACAAGTAAATTCCGGTGGTGGAAGTGTCCGGCACATATTGTCGTGCCGGACTAACCCGTTAAATCGGCTGGTTCAGGAAAAACGGAGGGTTCGGGGGATTTTGAACGGCTGGCAATTGCTTACCCGCCCAGTTCCGTCTCCTCTTGCATCATCCTCGTCAGTGTTTCGGACCTGCAACAGATTTCGAAAAAAAGTCGCAAGCCCCCGAGATTCTTCAGGGCTTGCGACTCATTGTCGATACGTCCTTCAAACTCCCCGGACGTCATCGACGGGTATGCCTGCCGTGTTCATTGCCGAACGTGCGGGCCTAGTTCTGCACCTCAACCGTGTCGAAATCCGGCGCGTCTGGTGCATCTGGTGCGTCTGGAGCATCCGGTGCATCCGGTGCATCCGGGGCGTCCGCTACATCCTCTCTGGCCGCCCTCGCCTCAGCTTTGGCAGCCTCTCTGGCTGCGTTCGCCTCGGCTTTGGCTGCGTCCCTCGCGGCATCCGCAGTAGCCCGAGCAGCATCTCTGGCTGCATCTGCCTCGGCCTTGGCAGCGTCCCTGGCTGCATCCGCAGCGGCCCGGGCAGCGTCTCTGGCTGCATCCGCTTCTGCGCGCGATAAGCCAGCAGCTCTTGCGGCATCCCGGGCTGCATCCGCCTCAGCTCTGGCGGCGTCACGGGCGGCGTCCGCAGTCGCTTTTGCCGCATCCCGCGCTGCATCTGCATCAGCCCGAGCAGCGTCCCGGGCTGCATTGGCATCAGCCCTGGCCGCGTCCCTGGCAGCATCTGCGGCATCGTTATCATTGTCTTTGGCGTTGTCGTTGTCACGCGCATTGCCCGGGCCTTTGTTCCCGGCTATACCACCATGGTCAGCGTCGCCGCGTCCCGGGCCTCCACGACCGTCACCGTCGTGGCCGTCACCACCATGACCGCCACCCTCTCCTCCATGACCGCCACCGCCGTCACCACCGTGACCACCGCCTCCGGAGCCTCCACTGCCGGAGCCACCGCCGCTGCCGCCACCATGGCCGCCTCCGCCACCGCCGCCGTCACCACCGTGACCGCCGCCTCCGGAGCCGCCGCCACCAC
>NZ_JAGYGG010000066.1:0-14334 GCF_019947335.1 Pseudomonas sp. BF-R-24 | reverse complement strand
AACTCGGGCTGGTCTCAATACTGGACACGATAACCCGGCTTAACCGCTTAACCTGAACCGCCGTATACGGAACCGTACGTACGGTGGTGTGAGAGGACGGCGGATGTAAATCCGCCTCCTACTCGATTGGCATCAGGCAGCAAATCACTGATTCACCCAGCATGAAAATCCATCATGACATGTTATGACATCGTTAAAAAACGGACTTTGGTCAACAAATACGGGGTTAAAAGGACGAATGGTCGAGAGGCGTCAAGCGTGGGGAATTGCCGGGAGTTTGCAGCCACTACAGGCTTTTCAGGCAGGCACGTTCGTCGCGGCAAGGTGAACTTCACTTACTCAACGTGTCACATTAGGTCCCCGTCAAGCGAACTTCAGTGGAGGTATAGCCTTATGAGCATGGCCACAATTGTCAGTGCCGTGATTTCCAGTCTCGCACCCAGTGTCTTTGACCAGAACAACCTGCAAGAACCCGGCGCGCATGTTTCAGCCGTCGATTATCACTACGGTATGGACATCGATGTGAAACAGGTACTGCAGCGCACCGATACATCCGACAAGACCGGCGTAGTACCAGTGACTGTGGTCTACCTGGACAGCCAGGGTGAGCTTCACAAGATCCGTTTCCTCGAATGGGGTGCAAGCCCTGCCAGCCCCACCAGCATTGCCTGATCCGCTCGTCGATCGGATTCCGGGCCTCACCGCCCCCCAGAAGCGGAAGTTAAACCTCCCATGCACTCAGTGCGATTGAGGTTTGTTGTTACTTGAAAATGGACATGATCGAATGACTAAAAAGTTCATTCGAGAAACTCACTTTTATCTTGGTGGCTTAATGTCGCAAGATTAATTGATAACAATTGCTGGATCTAAATGGCAGTCAGCAACGGTAAATTCCAATCAAGCCGTGCATAGAGCCAAGTTGATTCACTATTGAAACCAAGAGGTCACCATGGAACTTAGTATGTTCTCTTCGTCCACCGTGGAATATGTGCGTTTAGGCGTTGTATATTTTCATCTTATCGCCTGCTGCGTAGCAATCGGGCTGGTATTGACCAGCGACATTGCAATGGTCAAGCAACTCCTGAAGGGAGATGCGTCAGGCCACCACGATGACGCGCACATGGAAAGCCTTCAAAAAACCGTAGTGCTTGCACTTGTAGCGCTTTGGATTACGGGCATTGGTATTGTCGGGATCGATTATGCCGGCAAGGGGATGGAATATTTCCTCAATCCAAAATTGCAAGCCAAAATCGGCATAGTTGTGCTGTTGACCTTTAACGGTTTCCTGTTGCATAGCGCGGTATTGCCGGCGCTGAAAAAAGCCGGTTCGTTACTCAAACTCTCCTTCAGCTTGCGCATGCTGGCGCTGTTCTCCGGCGCCCTCTCTGGCGTGTCGTGGTTCTATGCCGCCATGCTGGGTGTTGGTCGTCCGCTGGCCTGGAAGTATTCGCTGGTGGAGTTGCTGGCAGCCTATCCGGTACTCATCGTCGGTGGTTTCGGAGCGATGGTACTGCTCACTACCTGGGCAAAAAGCAGAGACACCGAAGCACGTAGGGACCAAGGCACCTGGTCACCAGGAAACGCCGCCCTGGCTGGATGGTGAGACAAGGAAGTTCAGCTTTAGCCAAAAAACCCATTTTTAGCAGTTCGTAAAATGTCACTTGAGGATACCCAAATGAAATCCATGAAAGCCCTTTTCGTAATCGCCGCTCTGACCGCTTCTTCTCTGGCGATGGCCACAGGTGGTGGTGACAAGACGTTCAATCGCATGGAGTCGGCCCGGAAAGTCTCGATGGAGGCCTTCCTGGTTGCACAGAAACAGAAGGCTGAAGCCGCTGTCGCTGAAAGCAAAGCCAAGACTACCAATCACACCAGCAGCTGATCGATGTAGCCTGTCCCCCCGGCTGACAGAAATGTGCAGCCTCAAGCCTCGCTAGCAGCACCCAAGGTGTTGCTAGCGCCGGTTTAACCGAGATCCCTTGGACCCACGCTTATGCCAGCCTCGCAAACCCGCCCCTCACCCGCGCCGTTGCTCAAACCAGGAGAGACGGGGGTCTTGTTCGACGGTGTCTGCAAGCTATGCAATGGCTGGGTGAGATTCTTGATTCGCCATGACCGCCAGCAGCGCGTGCGGTTGGCGGCGGTTCAGTCACCCGAGGGGCAGGCTCTGCTCGCATGGGCAGGTTTGCCCCTGGATCAATTCCACACCATGGCGGTGATCCGCGACCGACACTACTGGGAGCGTTCGCAAGCATATTTCGAAGTCATTGCGCAGTTGCCCGCACGCTGGCACCCCGTGCTTCTGTTGCGCATTTTGCCTCGCACGCTTCTGGATTGGGCATACGACCGCATTGCGCTTAATCGTTATCGGCTCTTCGGGAAATACGACACATGCCTGTTGCCGGATCCTGATCATGAAAGGCGCTTTTTGAAAGCCCCCCTATGAACGCCCTCACGCGCATTAACCGGATCGCCCCTGAGGAACCGGCAATCGCTTCAGGAGACAATCCCCTCAAACAAACGCCCGACAATGCCGGGCGTCTGTTCTTCAGGTCTGTACTCAGAAGCGATAGTTGGTGCTCAGTTCCAGCGTCCGTGGGGCACCGGGTGTGATCAGATCCACTGAGCCATGCGCCGAAGCGTAATAGTCCTTGTCGAAAACGTTGCGCAGACGCAGGGCCATGTCCCATTTCGGCTCGTTGTACAGCAGTGCGGCGTCCACGGTTGTGTAAGCCGGCATGACCACATTGTTATCCAGCGCGGTATAGCGATCATCGACATAGTTGGCCCCCATGCCCACACGCCAGGTTTGCGTCAGCGAACGCACCAACCACAGGTTGGCGCTGTGGCGCGGCGTCAGGGTGGGCACCTGCCCTTCGTTGGCGACCCCGTTGGTAAAGCTGTTGGACTTGGTGATTTCGGCATCCAGAAAGGCGTAACCGGCATAGACCTGCCATTTGTCACTCAACTGCCCGCTGGCGGTCAGCTCAAGACCGTCGGTGCGCTGCTCACCGGCAAGCACCAGTTTGGTCGGATTCGCCGGATCGCTGGTTTTCATATTGGTGCGTTCCAGGCGGAACAGCGCCGCGGTCAACGCCAGGCGATTGTCGAGCAGGTCCCACTTGCCGCCAATCTCGAAGTTGGTGGTTTCCTCTGGTTCAAGATCCTGGTTCGTCGTGCTCAGGGCGAACATCTCGGCGGAGGGTTGGTAGGAGCGGCTCACCGAGACGTAATAGGACTGCACTTGATCAGGCTGGTAGACCAGACCGACTCGCGGGCTCCAGGTCGTATCGGTGCGGGACAGCTCGCTGTGCGTCAGGTCATCGGCGTACTCCTGGTCGAACACGTCGTAACGCACACCCAGCAGTGCCTTCCACTGTGGCGCCAGTTCGATCAGGTCCTGTACGTAGAAGCCGGCGGTGTCCTGGGTGTTGGTACCCTTGGCGGTTTGCCGATTGGCCTGGAACGGCACGTCGACCAAGGCATCGCGGTACACCGGCACCCTGGCCACATTGGATTGGCTGAATACGGACTGGTCCTTCACCTGGCGCCCCAGCTCCACACCATAGAGCAGGTTATGGTTCATCCCGGCAAGCACGGCGCGCTGCTTGAGTTCGGTCTGGTTGAACCACCCGTCCTCCTTGCGCTGCACGTTGCCGCGGTTGAGTTTTACCAGCAGTTCACCATTGGGAGCAGTGACGAAACGTGTCGGGCTGGAGTCAGCGAGTGTGTTGTTGCGATCCAGGTCGTAGTGGTAGTAACGACTGGTATTGCTCAGGCTGAAATCGTCGTTGATCCGGTAGTCGACACCCGCCGTGAACGAGAACACTTCGCTACGGGTGTAGTCATCATCCGGGTCGGCGGCACCGAAGCGCTTGTCGCGGTCCACATCGACCGGTCGGTCGCCTCGTGCCGGGATGCCGAAGTCAATCAGGCGCTTGTCATACAGATAGGTAGCACCCAGGTCCAGTTCCAGATCATCCGAGAGCTTGAAGTAGGCCGAAGGCGCGATGGCCTTGCGGTCGATGTAGCCGTCATCCCGGAAGGTGTCACTGTTCTCCAGCGCGCCTGTCACACGAAAGGCTTTATTGCCTTGCTGCTGATCGGCCCAACCGGCATCGAACTGAGTGCGTTTTTCGCCCTCGCTGTCGACACTGACGCCGACCTCCTGCTTGGGTGCGAAGTTGGGTGTCTTGCTGATGCTGTTGATCAGCCCCCCCGAAGAGCCTCGGCCATAGAGCACCGCAGCCGGCCCCTTGATCACTTCCACCCGCTCGACGTTGGACAGATCCCGGAAGTACAGCGCATCGTCGCGAATGCCGTCGACATACATGTCGCCAATGGCACTGAAACCACGGATGGTGACCTGATCGCGCTGACCGTCACCATTGGACAGGCCGATACCAGGGACGTTCTTCAGCACGTCCTCCATCGACCGCGCCCCCTGATCCTTGATGACGCTCTGGGGAATCACATTGACGGTTTGCGGGATATCTCGTAGAGGGGCGTCGATCTTCAGCGCGCTCCTGCTCTCGGTCGACATGTAGCTCTGCTCGCTGTACTCACTGTTCACAGCGGTTGCCGGTAGGGTTAGAGCAGACTCCGTTTCTGCCTGTAATTCAGGTACAACCAGAACACCCAGCAACGACAGAGAGGCTGGGTAAATGCGCGATCGAGCCACCATGGACACCTTTGTTTGAATTATCGCGCGAATAATAACGATTATCTTTTGTAAGTAAATACATATCATTCCTATATGCAACTCAGAACGATCGTCTCAATTTCATGGGCGGTCGACAGAAGCGTTAGTGCACTGCCGTACTCGGCAGCCATATTATTGTGACGCTGACGCTGTGGTGGATGACTTATCCAGCCCCCCTCGATACCCTTTCGCCTCCGGGTGCCTGACGGCAATTCAGGTCAAACCACACTTCATCCAGACGAACCAAAAATGAAATCCTCCGCAGGTTTGCTGTTGTCAGGTATCGAGCTGGACCGTGCCAGTTCCATCCCCTTGTACCGCCAACTCTACTTGCAGATTCGCAAACAGATCCTCAGTGGCAGGATTCAGGGAGGCGTGCGCCTGCCCTCCACCCGGACCCTGAGCAAGGAACTGCAGTTGTCGCGAATCAGCATTCTCAATGCGTTCGATCAACTGATTGCCGAAGGTTTTCTGACGTCGAGGACCGGGGCCGGGACCTATGTCGGCCATGAATGGGAAAGCCGCGGTATTGAAGACGATGAACACAAGCGCCAGCCTCCGCGCCTGTCCGACCTTAGCCAGTCCATGCTGTCATTGCGCAGCGATCATTTTCGCGGCGTTTCCTATGCCGACTGGGCGACCGGGAGCCCGACCTCGTTCCTGCCCAGCCACAGCGCCTACGATGCATTCCCGCAATCGGTCTGGAAGCGGCTGTTGAACCGCCACCTGCACAAGCCGACCAAGGCCATGCTCGGTTATGGCGAACTGCAGGGATTGCTGGCCCTGCGCGAGGCGATTGCCGAGTACGTCTTCGATGCCCGTGGCATCGATTGCACTGCCGATCAGGTGGTCATCGTGTCCGGCGCCCAGCAAGCCTTCAACCTGCTGGGCATGCTGTTGCTCAATCCGCAGGACAGTTTCTGGATGGAAGATCCGGGGCATATCGCGGCGCGAATTGCGCTCCAGGCCCAAGGTGGTCAGGTCGTGCCGTTGCGTATCGACGAACAGGGGATCGATGTCCGGCAAGGCCTGGCTTTGTGTCCTGACGCCCGCCTGGTGTTTACCACACCTTCCCGTCAGCATCCCTTGGGCGTCACCATGAGTTATGGGCGACGCCAGGAACTCATCGACTGGGCCGCCCAGAATCAAAGCTGGATCATCGAGGACGACTGCGACAGTGAATTTCGCTACAACGGTCGCCCCCTGCCGGCACTCTATGCCATGGACCAATGGGCCCGGGTCATCTACGCCGGAACCTTCAGCAAAGTGCTCTTCCCCTCGCTGCGACTGGGTTACGTGATACTGCCGAACGCCTTGATCGAACCCTTCTGCACCCTGCGGGCGGTCATGGATCGCAGCCCGCCCACGCTGCTACAGGCCGCCACGGCGGACTTCATGCGCGAAGGCCACTTTCTCGGCCATATCCGTCGAATGCGCGCCCTGTACCAGGCTCGACAGCAGGCACTGGTCGAACAACTGCAGAAACGGCTGGGCTCTTTCTTCAGAATCACGCCAGTGGAAGCCGGCATGCACCTGATCGCCTGGTTACCCGCGCATCTCGATGACGACGCCCTGGCCAGGGAACTCGGCCAGCATGACATTCATACCTATCCCCTGAGTGACTACTGCGTCGAACATGTCTTGCCACCGGCGCTGTTGATCGGTTTTGCCAGCACCCCCGAGGACCAGGCCCAGGCGCGCGTCGAAGCACTGGCCCAGGCCCTGGACAAAATGGGCTACCTGCAACCGGCCACCTGACCCAAGGCAAGTGGTCTTATGATTTAACTGATAATGGATCTATCGAGAGTTCCTGACTGGCGCGATAAAGGCTGCGCCGGTAGACCCGGTGTCTGAACCAGGAACGACTCGAATGAACAATAAGATCCAGGAACGATTCAACGCCTTGCTCAGCCATAAGGCTGTCGAGGCCGGAGCTCCCCCCGTACTGACCGAGGCACTGGCCCGCCGGTTGCTCGACCGACTGGCGCAAATGCGCCTGTTTGCCCATGCCTACCCCTTGCTGACCAATCTGACCCACGGCCGTGTCACCCCTGGCGACCTGTTGGACTTCGCCTATCGCCACGAACTGCAGGGCCTGAGCCTGCACTTGCTCGACGGTGAGGAAAACAGCCTCAGTCAAATGACAGCCGCGCAGCTTCAGGCATTTGCAGACAAAGCCAATGTGCTGGGGCTGGATGTGCATCTGGAAATCAGCAGCACGCTGAAAAAAGATGTCGATCAAGTGATCGCCATTGCCAAGGCGCTGGGCACCCGCAACATCCGTGTCTACTCACGCTACGAAGGGGCGTTGTCCCGGGTCATGGACGTGATCGAGTCAGACCTGCACTACCTCGCGCAACAGGCAGACGAGCACGACCTGTTCTTCGACTTCGAACAGCATGAAGAACTCAAGAGCGCCGAAATCGCGCAACTGCTGAACCGGCTGAACCACCCTCGCCTGCACGCGCTGTTCGACTTCGGCAACATGATCAATGCCTGCGAGCAGCCCCTGGCGGCACTGCGCACCCTGGCGCCGCACATACGCCAGACCCACCTCAAGGGTGTGCGCATCGTGCCCGAACAAAACGGCTTCGGGCATTACGGCGTGCTGCAAGGCTGTGACGAAGACGACCTGCCCAACGCACGCATGTTGTTCGAATTGCTGATGCTCGGCGAATCATCCCCGCAAGTGATCGCCTTCATTCTGGAGCAGGAAAACCACTACGTCGCCCCGGCGTTCCGCCAGCTCGACGAAGCCGCCGACCCGTTCATTGCGTACCGGGAAATGAGTGAAACAGCGCTGCCGGAAGGCTTCTCGCTGGAGCGAATGCTGGCCGATGAGCACCGTTGGGCAAACAACCAGGTCGCCTACGTACGAGGTCTGCTGGCCGAGTTCCGCACCCTGGCCGAGTTGACCCTGGCCCATTGCGCTAACGCCTGAACCTGACGTGCCGACCGGCACTGCCTACCCAATAACGCCTGGAGAACAATAATGACATCCCAAGACAAGGCCAAATGGCTCAGATTCCTGATTCTCATCCTCGGTGGCGGCACCATCTACAAGCTGGCGAATCTCAAAGACGCCTTCTACATCCCCATGCAAGAATTCATGGGGCTGTCCCACACTGAAATCGGCGTGCTGCTGAGCGCCAACGCCATCATCGCCACCGCGCTCTTCGTGGTGGGCGGCATGCTTGCCGACCGGTACGACACGCGCAAGCTGATCCCCCTTGGCTTGATCGGTACCGGCGGCCTCGGGCTTTACCTGGCGACCTTCCCGCCCTTCAGCAATCTGCTGGTGGTGTTCTGCCTGCTGGCCGTGTGTGCCGACTGCCTCTTTTGGCCTTCGCTGCTCAAAGCCATCCGCAACCTGGGCGACGATAAGGAACAGGGTCGCCTGTTCGGCCTGCTCGAAGGCGGGCGTGGCGTCATCGATACCCTGGTCGCCTTCTCTGCGCTGGGCGTCTTCGTCGCCATGGGCTCCGGTGAAAACGGTCTGAAATCGGCGATCCTGTTCTACTCGGTCATCGACATTCTTGCCGGTACCCTGACCTGGCTGCTGCTCAAGAGCGGCAAAACCCAGTCGACCGTCAAGCCGAAGAACGGGTTGTCGAACCTGTTCGAGGCCATCAAGGTGCCGGGCATCTGGCTGGTCAGCCTCAACGTGTTCATGGTCTACATCGTGTACTGCGGCCTGACCTATTTCATTCCCTACCTCAAGGAAATGTACGAGCTGCCCGTGGCCCTGGTGGGCGCCTACGGCATCATCAACCAGTACTTCCTCAAGATCCTGGGCGGCCCTGCCGGTGGCTTCATTGCCGACAAACAGTTCAAGAGTTCCAGCCGCTATCTGAAGTGGGCATTCCTGGCGTTGTTGCCGCTGATGGGTGTCATCATGCTCATCCCGAAAAGCCCGGATTTCATCTACGCAGGCATGGCGGCCACCCTCTCCTTCGCGCTGATTGTCTTTTCCATGCGCGGCGTATTCTGGGCACCCATGGGTGAAGTCGGCATTCCCCAGCACATCACCGGTTCAGCCTTCGGGATCGGTTGCCTGATCGGCTATGCGCCCGGCATGTTCGCCTACGTCATCTATGGCGCCATCCTTGATCACTTCCCGGGTCAGCAGGGCTACAACTACGTGTTCTCGTTGATGAGCGTATTGGCCATTGTCGGGTTCATGGTGTCCAGCCTGCTGTATCAAGCGGTCCGCAAGAATGCCACGATCACTGGCAAGGTCAGCGCTGCGCAAGCCTGAACATAGACGGTGCATGCAGTGCGGCGGTAACCGGAGTCTCTCGGTTACCGCAGCGCTGCGCTGCCATCAAAAGGCGAAATCGGCCTCGTCCATGGCCATCAGGCAATGGGCTCCGCCCCGCAGGCTTTCGCGGTGGGCACTGGCACGGGGCAGCACCCGGCGCCAGTAGAAATCCGCCGCTTGCAGCTTGGCCCGATAGAACCCGGGTTCGTCGGTACCAGCATCCAGTGCCGCTTGGGCACGCACAGCCGCCTGCAACCACAGTCCGCCCACCAGCACGTAAGCGCTGTACGCCAGGAAGTCCACCGACATGGCGCCGATTTCCTGCACATCACGCCGACACGCCTCGACCACCTCGGTACCCAGTTCACGCCACTCGGCGAGACGCTGCTGCATTGCCTCGACCATTTGCCTCAGCGCTGCTTGCGAGCCGGCCGCGTCGACATGCACGGCCAGCTCATCGATCAAGGCGCCCAGTTCCGTTGCGCCGTCGCCCAGCACCTTGCGCCGCAGCAGATCCAGCGCCTGGATACCGTTGGTACCTTCGTATAGCTGAGTGATGCGGCTGTCACGCATCAACTGCTCCATGCCCCACTCGCGGATGTAACCGTGGCCGCCGTACAACTGAACGCCCAGGCTGGCGACTTCCTGGCCGACGTCGGTAAAGAAGGCCTTGACGATCGGAATCAGCAACGCGGCCCGACGACTCGCCTTCTGGCGAGCCTCGGGTTGCGGGTCGCCATGTTCGAGGTCCAGTTGCAGGGCGGTGTAGGCTGCGAGCAAGCGGCAGCCTTCGCTCAAGGTTTTTTGCGTCAGCAGCATGCGCCGAACATCGGGGTGCACGATGATCGGGTCGGCGCTCTTGTCCGGCGCCACCGGGCCGCTGATGGCCCGCGATTGCAGGCGCTCACGGGCATAAGCGAGGCCACCCTGGAAGGCGGCCTCGGCGATACCCAGCCCCTGCAAACCAACCTGGAAGCGTGCATCGTTCATCATGGTGAACATACAGGCCAGCCCCTGATTCGCTTCACCGATCAACCAGCCTTGTGCGCCGTCGAAGTTCATCACGCAGGTGGACGCGCCCTTGATGCCCATCTTGTGTTCCAGTGCGCCACAGCTCAGCGAATTGCGCCGCCCCGGAGTTCCATCGGCACCGGCAATGAACTTGGGAACCAGGATCAGGCTGATGCCCTTCACCCCGGCCGGTGCATCCGGCAAACGGGCAAGGACCAAATGAACGATGTTGGCGGTCAGGTCCTGCTCGCCACCACTGATGAAAATCTTGCTGCCGCTGACCTGATAGCTGCCGTCGGCTTGAGGTTGGGCACGGGTTCGCAGCAGGGCAAGGTCGGTACCGGCCTGGGGCTCGGTGAGGCACATGGTACCGGACCATTCACCGCTGACCATTTTCTCCAGGTAAGCCTGCTTGAGCACCTCGCTGCCATGGCGATGCAGAGCCAGCACCGCGCCTTCGGTGAGGCCGGAATAAATGCGAAACGACAACGAGGCGGCCATCAGCATTTCGTGGAAGCTGGCCGAAATCAGCTGCGGGAAACCCTGGCCGGCGAACTCCAGCGGTCCGGTCATGCTCGCCCAGCCGTTATCAACGTACTGCCGGTAGGCGTCGCGAAATCCCTGGGGCGTTGTGACGTGGCCGTCGATCAACTGACAGCCCTGCTCGTCACTGTTGCGGTTCAGCGGCGCGACCACTTCGGCGGCGAAGCGGGCGGCTTCTTCGAGGACGCCGTCGATGGTTTCCCGGTCCAGCCCATTGTTCAACCGCTCGCAATGGCCGCTGACATCGAACAGTTCGTGCAGCACAAAACGCATGTCGCGCAGGGGAGCTTGATAATTCATGTCGGCCTCATGGGGTGGCGCAGTGGAAAAGATTGCCGTCACCCTAAGCAGGCGCCTACTATTTTTGAAATTTCATTTTCATATGCCTGGTATTTGTAATTTGAATTTAAAAAGCTTCGATCTGAATTTGCTCCGCGTCCTCGATATGCTGCTGCGCGAACAGAACGTGTCGCGAGCGGCCGAGCGCCTGGCCCTCAGCCAACCCACCGTCAGCAATGCCCTCGCCCGCCTGCGTTCATTGTTCGACGACCCCTTGCTGGTGCGGGTTGGCCGTCACATGCAACCCACCTCCCGGGCGCTGGCGCTTGAAGGGCCGATTCGCGCGGCCTTGCAACAGATCGAACAGACACTCAATGCCGGGGAAACCTTCGACCCACGCCTGAGCCAGCAGCAGGTGCGCATCGCCCTGACCGACTTTGTCGAGCAGCTGTGCATGCCGCCCTTGCTGGCACGCCTGGGAGAGCTGGCGCCAAACCTGCGTATCGACGTTGCTCACCTGGCCCCCAGCCTTCCTGCCGAGCTGCTGGATCGGGGTGAACTGGACATGGTTCTGGGACGCTTCGAAGAAGTGCCAGCGCGTTTCACCCGCCGGGCCTGGCACAGCGAAACCCTGCGGCTGGCCGTACGCAAGCAGCATCCGCTGGCACACGACACACTCACACTGGATGACTTTCTGGGGCTGCGCCATCTCTGGGTGAGTGGCGGCCAGTCGCGCGGCATGGTCGACCAATGGCTGGGCAAGCAAGGCCTGTCGCGTAAAATCGTCTACACCACGCCCAACTACCTGCAGGCGGCGCACCTGGTCGCCCATTCGGACTTGAGCGTCGTCCTGCCGACTCAATTGGCCAATCAATTCGCACAGTTGCTACCGCTACAGGTGTTCGAACTGCCATTCGACGTCGGCTCGTTCCACCTCGAACTGGTGTATCTGGCGCAACGCCAACATGAGCCGGCGCTGGCGTGGCTGATCGAGCAAATCCTGGCGGTGCGGCCGGCCTGAACGGACGCCCGGTATAACGCCTTGCCTGAGCCAACGCCTGGGGTTTGCCGAAGTGATTTTTCGGTTGCGCCAGACAACACCAGGAACAACGTCAAGAGCGACGAATTTCTAACGTAGCGCGTAACCCTCCAGGGCTGCGATTCTCCAGTTTGATCTGCCCGCCAAAGCGATCGGCAATGGCCTTGACGATAGTCAGCCCCAACCCTGCACCCTGATGATTTCCGCTGCTGTAGAAACGCTCGAAAAGCCGTTCACGATCCTGCTCATTGATGCCCGGCCCCTCATCTTCGACAGTCAGTTCGTAGCTATTTTCCTTTTCTACGAGCCTGACGGTGATCACTCCGTGCCGGGGAGAGAAATTCGCCGCATTGGTCACCAGGTTGTTCAAGGCAACATCGATCGCAGCGGGGTCGACTCTGGCAAGACTGATGTCGTCCCTGACATCAAAAACCAGCTCGAGCCCCTTGCTCAGTAGCCAGGGCGTCAACTGAACCAGGCTATCGCGAACGGTGCTGGCCAGATCAATAGGCACAGGCGCTTTAGTCCCTGCTGTAGGCTCTATACGAGCCATCGTCAGCAATTGGTTAACCAGTCGGCTGGTACGGTCCACGCCGGCAATCAAGAATTCGAGCGATGCGCGACGATCCGCTTCACTCCCCGCCGCCATCAGGTTTTCAGCGTGGATCCTGAGCACGGCCAGTGGTGTACGCATTTCGTGGGCGGCGTCGGCGATAAAGCGTCGCTCGCGCCCCATGACGTCCTGAATTTGCGCGAGCATACGATTGAGGGCGGCCTGCATGGGCTCAAGCTCAGTGGGTAGCGGCGTCAATTGCAAGGGTTCGAGTGAACCGGGATGCCGGGCCCGCAGCGTTGCAGCCATATTGACCAGTGGTTTGAGTCCCCAGCCGATGGCCAGCCAGATCATGGCGGCCAGCAACAAGCTCCCCAGGATATTGGGCCACAGTGTGTGGCGTACGATGCGGTCCACCAAGTCCATTCGCACGTCGTCCCGTTCGCCCACCCAGATGCGCAGGTTGTTCTGCTTGTCTACAAGCAGGAAGGCACGCCAATGCCGGTTGTTCAGGTCGACTACATCGCTGAAACCTGGTGTGACCGCGGGTGTGCTGAAGGACGGAGAACTGGCCGTATGTACCAGCACTTCGTTCCTGGCGTTCCAGACCTGAAACGCAATTTTCGTTTCATACGGATGTCCCTCGCCCCCGGGCGTCGCCTCGTTCAGGGCCTGGTTGAAAGCCTTGTACAGATCCGCATGTTCCTTGCTCACCATGGGCATACGCATGACGCCTTGTAGCAGGCGAGCGTTCTGGGCCAGATGGGCATCATAGACTTCGGCGATTTCGTGGTTGCTGTCGTGTAGATTCAACACACTGATCACGGCCAGGCCAGCGAGCATCAGGCCGATGATCAGGACCAGGGTCCGACGCCGGATAGAGCTCATCGACGCTCCTCCACCAAGTAGCCGATACCACGGACGGTGCGGATCAGATCGGTGGAGAACTTCTTGCGCAGGTGATGGATGTGCACTTCCAGGGTGTTGCTTTCGGCCTCCTCGTTCCAGCCGTACAGCAACTGCATCAGATGATCGCGAGTCATTACCCGACCCGGTGGCGAGAGCAGTTCGTGGAGCAACTGGTATTCCTTAGGTGTCAGGGCCACTGGCTCGCCTTTGTAGCTGACTTGCTGGGTGCCGGGGTTCAGGCTGATACCTGCGTGCTCGATCAGCGATTGTCCACGCCCGGCGCTACGACGAAGCAACGCACGTATGCGCGCCTTCAATTCTGCCAGGTCGAAAGGCTTGATCAGGTAGTCATCGGCGCCGGCATCCAGACCGGCGATACGGTCTTCGGTGGCATCGCGCGCGGTCAGGATCAACACCGGCAGATTGGAACCGCTGTCACGCAAGCGCCTGAGCACTTCGAGACCGTCCATGCGTGGCAGGCCAAGGTCGAGCACCGCCAGATCGAAGATTTCACTGCGCAGCGAGTGCAAGGCACTGTTGCCGTCCTGCAACCAGTCGACGGTATAACCTTCCCGGCTGAGGGCCTGATGAATACCCTCGCCGAGCGCCACGTCATCCTCTATGAGTAATAAGCGCACAGGGTCTCCTGTCAGCCGAGTTTCTTGTTCACATCCACCAACAGCGTCTCGATCTCCTTGCGGCGCCCGACGTCAGCGCTCTCGCGGCCAGGTCGAGGCGCAGCCTGCAAGGCTTTTTTCAGCGCTGCCCTGGCTTCAACATAACGCTTCTGACGGTAGAGGTGATCGCCCCAGAAGTACAGGCTGTCGATGCCGTTGGGGTTCATTTGCAATGCCAGCTTGAGCAACTGTTCGGCCTTGTCCGAATCGCCGAAACCGATGGGCCAGCCCGGTACGCGGTCATAGAGGGCCCCCAGACTGGTATAGGCTGAGCCTTGCAGGGCCTTGGGGTCCAGGGTCAAGGCTGTTTCCAGATCGGCTTTCGCATCCTTGACCTTGCTCAGCGCACCCAGCCCACCC
>NZ_JAGYGG010000065.1:0-15942 GCF_019947335.1 Pseudomonas sp. BF-R-24 | reverse complement strand
GGCGGGGGCTGATTTCGATTTGCGCGGCGGGCGGGCAGGGCGTGACCGCCATTATCGAGCGTTGAACAGTCGCAACTGTAGGAGCGAGCCTGCTCGCGATGAGGCCATCAGCTTCAACATCATGTTGACTGATCTACCGCCATCGCGAGCAAGCTCGCTCCCACAGGTTTTGTGCTTGGCTCTGATTATGTGAGCGACACTGAAACCTTGTGGGAGCGGGCTTGCTCGCGAAGAGGGCATCAGCTTCAACATCAATGTTGACTGCCATACCGCTTTCGCGAGCAAGCCCGCTCCCACAGGGATTGGTGGTGTGCCGGCTGATCAGGTACGGAACCTGCGCACCAACCCGTCCAGTTCATTGGACAACCCGGCCAGGCTCTGGGAGTCCAGGCGGGCCGAGTTGGCCAGTTCCGCCACCAACTGCGCATCGCCATGGATCTGGCTGATGTGCCGGTTGATGTCTTCAGCCACCTGATGCTGTTGTTCCGCCGCCGTGGCGATCTGGGTGTTCATGTCGCGGATCACGTCCACCGACTCGCGGATCTGCCCGAAGCTGTTGCGTGCCTCGCCGATGCGCGTCACCGATTGCTGGGACACTTCCAGGCTGGCGTGCATCTGTTGGGTCACTTGGCTGGTGCGTTTGGCCAGGTTGCCCAGCAGTCCGTCGATTTCCGCCGTGGAGTCGGCCGTGCGCTTGGCCAGGGCCCGCACTTCGTCAGCCACCACGGCAAAGCCGCGTCCCTGTTCACCGGCCCGGGCCGCTTCGATCGCGGCGTTCAGCGCCAGCAGGTTGGTCTGTTCAGCGATCGAGCGGATGGTCCCCAGGATCGACTGGATGTCGTTGCTGTCGCGTTCGAGCTGTTGCATCGACTGGGCCGATTGTTCGATTTCCTGGCTCAGGCGATCCACGCTGTTCACCGCCGCATCGATCTGCTGCTGACCTTCGCGCGCCTGGCGCTGGCCACTGTCGGCAGACTCCGCCGCCTGGCTGCAAGAGCGCGCGACTTCGTTGGCGGTGGCGACCATTTCGTGGAACGCCGTGGAGACCATGTCCACCGCTTCACGCTGGCGTCCGGCGGCTTCGGCCATGTCGCTGGAGACCTGGGTCGAACTCTTGGACGTGGCGAGGATTTTGCCCGCCGCGCCGCCGATGTTCTGGATCAGGTTGCGAATCGCAGTCAGGAACTGGTTGAACCAGTTGGCCAGTTGCGCGGTTTCATCATTGCCACGGATTTGCAGGTTCTGGGTCAGGTCGCCTTCGCCCTGGGCGATGCCTTCCAGGCCGCTGGCCACGCTGCGGATCGGGCGCACGATGAGGCTGGCAAAACTGGCGCCGACGATGGCGAAGATGACGGCCAGGACGGCGGCGATGATGGCGATCAACCAGGTCAACTGGGTCGCGGAGCTCATCACGTCGTCCTGTTTGATCAGTCCGATGAAGGTCCAGCCCAGTTGCTCGGACGGCCAGACGTTGGCCATGTAGTGCTCGCCGTTCAGCTCCACTTCCACCAGGCCCTTGCCGGCTTTGGCCAGTTGCGCGTAGCCGTCGCCAAGGCTGTTCAGCGGTTTGAAGTTGTGTTCCGGTTGTTTCGGGTCCACCAGGACCATGCCGGTGTTTTCCAGCAGCATCAGGTAGCCGGTTTCACCGAGCTTGATCTGTTTGACGATTTCGGTGAGCTGCTTGAGCGTCACGTCGATGCTGACCACGCCGCCGTTGGTGCCCAGCTTGTTGTCGATGGTGCGCACGGTGCTGACATAGGTCGCGTCATCCTGGGCCCAGTAGTAGGCCTCGGTGCGAAACGGCTTGCCCGGTTTGGCCTGGGCGGCCTTGTACCAGGGGCGCTGGCGCGGGTCGTAGTTATTCAGCTTAGGATCATCCGGCCACGACACATAGCCGCCCGCCGCCGTGCCGAGGATGGCATAGGCGTAGGCCGGGTGGCTGTTGCCCAGATCCTGGAGCAGGGCGAAGACTTTTTTGTCAGCCTCCCCCTGAGGGACGCTTTCGGCGTTGGCGGCCATGTAAGTCTTGAGGCTGTCGTCGGAGTTTCGGATCAGCGGCTGCTTGGCCAGGTAATCGACGTTCTGGCTGATGCCGTCAAAGAACAATTGCATGGCGTTGCTGACCTGACGAATCTCGCGGGCACTGCCGTCGACGAATTCGTCCCTGGCATCACTGCGCAGGTTCAGCACAACGAGGGTGGCGACCAGCACCACGGGCAGGCAGGCGATGATTGCAAACGCCCAGGTCAACTTCTGTTTGATGTTCATCCGCGCTCCAGATTTTCTTGTAGGCCCACGCAGTGCAGATGACTCGCGGTTTATTGGCAGCCGTAAACGTTCTTGGTCAACCCGGGTCCTTGAGTGCGGCATCGCTATTATTGGGGGAGCGATTGTCGGACAAATCACTTTGTCACTTAGGACTTCGGCTGTTGTCGGAGGAAATTGAGGTCTGTTGGGAAAAATCCTACGGAAGGTATGAACTGTGGTGTCAGCTTCTGTCGCAATTGCCCTCAATGCCTCTGCACAACAAGTGAGGCAGGCTCGGCTATGATCTGGAACGACCATGGCGGTCGTCGGTTTTACCTGATGAGAACGGTACATTGTGTGCATCTGCAATGTTCATAAGTCGGCAACCCCTCCCCCCCGTGAGTGGATTGCCGTATAACGAATGACTTTCGCGTGTTTGGTAATAAAGGACCCACAATAAAAGCTGATGAAGACTCCAAAACGCATTGAACCCCTGATCGAGGACGGTCTGGTCGACGAGGTGCTGCGCCCACTCATGAGTGGTAAAGAAGCAGCTGTTTATGTGGTGCGCTGCGGCAACGAGTTGCGTTGCGCGAAGGTTTACAAGGAGGCGAATAAACGCAGTTTCCGTCAGGCGGCCGAGTACCAGGAAGGCCGCAAGGTGCGCAACAGCCGTCAGGCCCGTGCGATGGCCAAGGGCTCCAAGTTTGGCCGCAAGGAAACCGAGGACGCCTGGCAGAACGCTGAAGTGGCGGCGCTGTTCCGTCTGGCCAGTGCCGGAGTGCGGGTGCCAAAGCCGTTCGACTTCCTCGAAGGCGTGCTGCTCATGGAGCTGGTGGCCGACGAATACGGCGATGCCGCGCCGCGCCTGAACGATGTGGTGCTGGAACCGGACCAGGCGCGCGAGTATCACGCGTTCCTGATTTCGCAGATCGTGCTGATGTTGTGTACCGGTCTGGTGCACGGCGACCTGTCGGAGTTCAACGTGCTGCTGACGCCGACCGGCCCGGTGATTATCGACCTGCCGCAAGCGGTGGATGCGGCTGGCAACAACCACGCGTTCAGCATGCTGGAGCGGGACGTGGGCAACATGGCGTCCTATTTCGGGCGGTTTGCGCCGGAGTTGAAGAAGACCAAATACGCCAAGGAAATGTGGGCCTTGTACGAGGCTGGCACCTTGCACCCGGCCAGTGTCCTGACCGGCGAGTTCGCCGACACGGAAGAGCTGGCCGACGTGGGCGGAATCATGCGCGAGATCGAGGCCGCGCGCCTGGATGAGGAGCGCAGGCAAGCCGTACGCGCGGCGGACGATGCGCCGCCGGGCAAGACCGAAGAACCGCCTCCACCGTGGATGCAGTGATCGGATAAAAAACCGGCTTCGGCCGGTTTTTTGTGGGGTATCAGGAAGTACCAAAACCCTGTGGGAGCGAGCTTGCTCGCGAAGACGTCGGCACATCCAGCATCAATGTGGCAGGCAGACCGCTTTCGCGAGCAGGCTCGCTCCCACAGGGATCAGGCATGAGTCGGGCTGGTGCAGCAGCCCGACTCCAGATTCTTGAGAATCGGGCAATCCGGCCGATGATCGCCCTGACAGTGCTCAACCAGGTCCTGCAAGGTGTCGCGCAACTGGCCGAGTTCACGGATCTTCTGGTTCAACTCATCGATGTGCTGGCGGGCCAACGCTTTCACATCGGCACTGGCGCGCTGGCGGTCTTGCCAGAGGGTCAGCAACTTGCCGACTTCTTCCAGGGAAAACCCCAGGTCCCGCGAGCGCTTGATGAACGCCAGCGTGTGCAGGTCGTCTTCGCCGTATACCCGGTAGCCGCTGTCGGTGCGATGGGCTGCCTTGAGCAGGCCGATGGATTCGTAATAACGGATCATCTTTGCGCTGAGGCCGCTGTGTTGGGCCGCTTGGCCGATGTTCATCGGTTGTCCTCCAGGTCCTTGGGTTTCCAGGTTTTCAACAGTAGCGCATTGCTCACCACGCTGACGCTCGACAACGCCATGGCCGCACCGGCCAACACCGGGTTGAGCACGCCAAACACGGCCAGCGGAATGCCGATCAGGTTATAGACGAAGGCCCAGAACAGGTTCTGCCGAATCTTGGCGTAGGTCTTGCGGCTGATCTCCAATGCGGCCGGCACCAGGCGTGGATCGCCGCGCATCAGGGTGATGCCGGCCGCGTGCATGGCGACGTCGGTGCCGCCACCCATGGCGATGCCGATGTCGGCGGCGGCCAGTGCCGGGGCGTCGTTGATGCCGTCACCGACCATCGCCACCACCCCGGTCTGTTTCAGTGCGGCGACCGTGGCGGCTTTGTCCGCCGGCAGCACTTCGGCATGCACATCGTGGATGCCCAAGGCCTGGGCCACCACGTTGGCGCTGCCACGATTGTCGCCGGTCAGCAGATGGCTGCTGATGTTTCGTGCGCTCAGTTGTTGCACCGCTTGCAGCGCGCCGGGCTTGAGGGTGTCACCAAAGGCGAACAGGCCCAGCACGTGGGGTTCGGGGGATTGTTCGATCAGCCAGGACAAGGTCCGGCCTTCTTTTTCCCACGCGATCGCCGAGTCGGCCAACGGCCCGGCACTCAAGCCGCTGTCTTCCAGCAGACGCCGATTGCCCAGCGCCAGGCGACGCCCTTCAAGGCTGCCGGCGATGCCGCGACCAGTCAGGGACTGGCTGTCGCTGACATCGGCCACCTTCAGTCCACGCTCGGCGCAGGCATCCAGAACAGCCTTGGCCAACGGATGCTCACTGCCGCGTTGCAGGGCGCCGGCCAATTGCAGCAGGCTCGCCTCATTACCGTCGATGGCACTCAGATGAGCAATGCGCGGGGCGCCGGAGGTCAGGGTGCCGGTCTTGTCGAACACCACCGCGCTGACCTCATGGGCTCGCTCCAGTGCTTCGGCGTCCTTGATCAGAATTCCGTAGCGTGCCGCCACGCCGGTGCCGGCCATGATCGCCGTCGGTGTGGCCAGGCCCAACGCGCATGGGCAGGCGATCACCAGCACCGCCACGGCATTGATCAGTGCGGTTTCCATCGGCGCGCCATACAGCCACCAGCCGATCAGGGTGGCCAGGGCAATCAGCAGAACGGTGGGCACGAACACCTGGCTGACTTTATCCACCAGTTTCTGGATCGGCGCTTTTGCGGCCTGGGCGTCTTCCACCAGACGGATGATCCGCGCCAGCACGGTTTCCGCACCGAGGGCCTGGGTACGCACCAGCAACCGGCCTTCACCGTTGATCGCGCCGCCGGTGACCTTGTCGCCGGGCTGCTTGGGCACTGGCAGACTCTCGCCGCTGATCAGGGCTTCGTCGGCGTGGCTCTGACCTTCAATCACTTCGCCATCCACCGGGAAGCGTTCGCCGGGTTTGACCATCACCAGGTCATTGAGGCGCAGGGCGCTGATGGCGACGTCTTGCTCGTGACCATCGGTCACCCGAATCGCCCGTTCCGGACGCAAGGCTTCGAGGGCTCGAATGGCGCTGGCAGTCTGGCGCTTGGCGCGGCTTTCCAGGTACTTGCCCAGCAGCACCAGGGCGATCACCACCGCCGAGGCTTCGAAATACAGATGTGGCATGCGCCCGGCAGCGGTGGCCCATTCATACAGGCTCAAGCCATACCCGGCGCTGGTGCCCAGGGCGACCAGCAAATCCATGTTGCCGGCCCCCGCGCGCACGGCTTTCCAGGCGGCGACGTAAAACCGTGCGCCGAAGATGAATTGCACCGGCGTGGCCAAGGCGAATTGCGCCCAGGCCGGGAGCATCCAGTGCACGCCGAATGGCTGTAGCAACATTGGCAATACCAGCGGCAAGGCGAGGGCAATGGCGATGATCAAGGCCAGACGTTCGCGGTGCAGGCGCTGTTGCTGATTGTCGGTTGGCGGGTGTTCGGCTTCCCAGACGCTGGCGCTGTAGCCAGCCTTTGTCACAGCGGCGATCAAGGTCTGCGGATCGATCTGGCCAAGCAGTTCAAGGTGGGCGCGTTCGTTGGCCAAGTTGACGCTGACGCTTTTCACTCCGGGCACCTTGCCCAGCGCACGCTCGACGCGACCGATGCAGGATGCGCAGGTCATGCCGTCGATGCTCAATTCCAGGCTCTGTTGTGGCACGCTGTAGCCGGCCTTGGCCACGGCATCTATCAAGGCCGGCAAGCTGTCGCCGGGTGCCTGGACCCGCGCCTGCTCAGTGGCGAGGTTGACGCTGATGGCACTGGCGCCAATGACTTTGCTCAAGGCGCGCTCGACCCGCCCGGCGCAACTGGCGCAGGTCATGCCGGCAATCGGCAGGTCGAACGTGGTGGATTCGGACATTGGTCGCACTCCCTGTAGTAGATGACCACAGGATCAACCTTGCCATGCTGGCAAGGTCAAGTGCCAATCTTAAACGTGCCGCTGATCTAATGTGGGAGCGGCGGTGCGGCGATCCGACTTGCTCGCGAAGGCGGAGTACCAGTCAACAGAGTTGTTGAATGTAACGGCCTAATCGCGAGCAAGCTCGCTCCCACAGGGGGGTATAGATGTCAGTAGCCGAGACCGGCGCGTTTCAGGTACATCCCTTTCTGGGTCATCGCGATCCGGTATTTGAGCACATCGCCAGCCTTGAGCCGGATATCCTGCGAACCCGGCGCGAGCATGCCCGGATTGCAACCCGGCATCTGGCCGGGCAGCAGTTTCAGGCGTAGCGAGACGATGCCCGGCGGCAGGTTGAACGAGGTGCTCTGTTCCTGAAACAGCCGCGCCGCCAGTTGATCCTGGATGTACACGCCGATTTCGCAACTGGTCGCGACTTCCAGGCGCTCGCGGGAAATGATCAGCACGCCATAATCCTGACTGGCAGCATTGGCCGAAGGCACGGCGGCGAAAAGGCTGAGAAAGCCAAACAGGCTGAAAACTGACCAGCGCATGGCTGAGTCTCCTGAGTTCGAGTCATTGATGGGCGCAGCTTGGCCGAGCGTCGCGCCAATTGCCAGCCCGGCAGATCACTTCAGAACTTGACCTTGCCATGGTGGCAAGCTCGAAACTGGGTTCAACCCTCGGAAAAAGGAGTCATCCCATGCAAGTGTTCAACGTCGAAGGCATGTCTTGTGGTCACTGTGTCAAGGCCATCACCCAGGCGCTCCAGGCCAAAGACCCGGCAGCCAGTGTGCGGGTCGATCTGGCTGCCAGGGAGGTCGGTGTCGAAAGTGCGCTGACCGCCGAGCAGGTGATCGAGGCGATCAGCGAAGAGGGTTACGGCGTCAAACTGGCCTGAATTTGATAGTTAGCGAGCTACCGGAATGTTCAAGGCGTCCGTGCGCGGCTAGACTGTCGGGCTGCCGACTTCTGCCCCACTGGATGCCTGATGAACTTCCGTACCATTCTGATTCTCGGCGCCTTGAGCGCTTTCGGTCCGCTGGCGATCGATTTCTACCTGCCGGCCTTCCCGGCCATGGCCCTGGCTTTCGGCACGGACGAAAATCACGTCCAGATGACGTTGGCGGCCTACTTCCTCGGCTTGTCCATCGGTCAGTTGGCCTATGGTCCGGTGGCGGATCGTTTCGGGCGACGCATTCCGTTGCTCATTGGTGTCGGTTTGTTCACCGTTGCTTCCGTGGCGTGCGCCTATGCACCGAACCTGGAATGGCTGATCGGCGCGCGTTTCATCCAGGCGTTGGGCGGTTGCGCGGGGATGGTGATTTCCCGGGCGGTGGTCAGCGACAAGTGTGATGCGGTGGGGTCGGCGAAAGTCTTTTCGCAACTGATGCTGGTGATGGGACTTGCTCCCATCCTTGCGCCATTGCTGGGTGGGTTGTTGGTCAACACGACAGGCTGGCAGTCGATTTTTCTGGCCTTGACCGGTTTCAGTGCGCTGGCGGGCCTGGCGGTTGCGACGGGCTTGCCGGAAAGCTTGCCGGCCCACATACCGCGTCAACCGCTGTCGGGTGCGCTGCGTCAGTACGGTCGGTTGCTGGCCGACCCCATATTTCTTGGCCATGCCTTGACCGGGGGCATCGCCATCGCCGGGATGTTTGCCTACATCGCCGGTTCGCCCTTCATCTTCATCAAGCTCTACGGCGTTGCGGCCGAGCATTTCGGCTGGCTGTTCGGCATCAATGCGGCGGGCTTCATTCTGGTGGCACAGGTCAACGCGCGGTTACTGGCCAAACGTGGCCCGATGTTTTTGCTGGCGCGCGCGGTGTGGGTTTATCTGGCGGCCGGTTTGACCCTGCTCGCTGTCAGCTCTCTGCACACGGCACAATTGTGGCCGCTGCTGATTCCATTGTTCATCTGTATCGCCAGCCTCGGTTGCATCAGCCCCAACGCGGCGGCTTGTGCGATGAGCGGGCAGGGCGCACGGGCCGGCAGCGCGTCGGCGCTGCTCGGTTGCCTGCAATTCAGCGTGGCTGCCGGCGCCTCTGCGCTGGTGGGCGTGTTGCACGACGGCAGCGCCGTGCCGATGGCCATGGTCATCAGCCTGTGTGGAATTCTGGTGGTGAGCGTGGCGGTGCTCACCCGGCGTTTGCAAGATGCCCGGGCGCTGGCGCAAGCCCGGGTTTGAGGCCGGAGTCAGCCGGCTGCGCGCTGCGTGAGGAGGACGGGAATCGGGTGAGGGGCCTGGATGCGGGCTTCAAGGGTACGCGTGAAAGCGCGAGCTTCTGCTTCGCTGCGGAACGTCACAGCATGTTGGTCAAGACGGACTTGCCACTGGGATTTTGCCAGTTCTTTTATCAGGATCTTCACAGCTGATCACCTCTCGTAAAAGACGTTACGCAAAAGAATGCCTCGCAGGAGATTCGATTGTAGACCCGTACACGGTCACCATTGTGACAAGGATCAACTGTCTGACTGACGGTTTGTAACTAAAAAAAACACGGCTTTTCGAGGGCGCCCACAGAGGTTGTCCGCGACCGGAGCGTCCCGGTCGCAGACGGAAAACAGCAGAAAGCGATGAAATCAGGGGCGGTTTTTTCAGCGCTTCAGAACCCTTCCAATACAATCTTGCCCTTGGCTTTGCCGCTTTCCAGTAGGGCATGGGCACGGCGCAGATTGGCCGCGTTGATCGTGCCGAAGTGTTCGCCCATCGTGGTTTTCAGTGTCCCGGCATCGATCAGCCAGGCGACGCGATTGAGCAGGTTGTGCTGTTCGATCATGTCCGCGGTTTCAAACAGTGAACGGGTGTACATGAACTCCCAGTGCAGTGACAGGCTCTTGCGCTTGAGCTTGGTCACGTCCAGCGACTTGGGGTCATCGATCAGCGCCAGTTTGCCTTGGGGCGCCAATGCCTCCACCAATTGGTCCAGATGCTGGTCGGTCTGGGTCAGGCTGGCGACGTGGGTAACCTGATCCACTCCGGCACGCTTGAGTGCTTCGCTCAGTGGCTGGCCATGGTCGATCACCAGGTCCGCGCCCAGCTCCTTCACCCAACTTTGGGTCTGCGCACGCGAAGCGGTGCCGATGACTTTCAGGGCCGTCAGTTGGTGAGCGAGCTGCGTAAGAATCGAGCCCACGCCACCTGCCGCACCGACGATCAACAGGCTCTGGCCTTCATCGGTTTTGCCTTCGCGCACTTGCAGGCGCTCGAACAACAGTTCCCAGGCCGTGATCGCGGTGAGCGGCAGGGCAGCGGCTTCGGCGAATCCGAGGGTCTTGGGCATGTGGCCGACGATGCGCTCGTCCACCACATGCAACTCACTGTTGCCGCCCGCCCGCGCGATGGAGCCGGCGTAAAACACCTGGTCGCCGACCGAGAACAGCGTCACCTCACTGCCCACGGCCTTGACCACACCGGCCACGTCCCAACCCAGCACTTTGGCCGCGCCGCCTTCGGGCTGGACGTTCTGGCGCACCTTGGTGTCCACCGGGTTGACCGAGATGGCTTTGACTTCCACGAGCAAGTCTCGGGGGCCGGCAACCGGCTCTGGCAGCTCGATGTCTTGCAGAGCCTTGTTGTCGCTGATCGGCAATGAGGCGTAGTAGGCAATGGCTTTCATGGGCGGCTCCTGAACACTAATGAAGAAGGGATTCGATGGGGCAGATGATTGGCTATTTCTCCTGAAGATAAAACCGGCTAAAAGAGCAGTCTCTTTCAATGTTTTTTTGATAATCGGTGTTCTTGATGCTGCGTTTCGATGACTTGCAGTTGTTTGTCCGGGCGGCGGACCTGGGCAGCCTGTCCGCCGCCGCGCGGGGCATGGACATGTCGGCGGCGGTGGCCAGTGCGGCGCTCAAGCGCATCGAACAGCAACTCGGCGCCCGTTTACTGGCCCGCTCTACCCGCAGCCTGCGCCTGACCGCCGAAGGCGAGGGCTTTCTTGAATACGCCCGCGCGGCCCTGAGCAATCTCGACGAGGGCCGGCGATTGCTGGCCAGTGGTCAGGACCAGGTCAGCGGGGTGCTGCAACTGTCGGCGCCATCGGACTTTGGCCGCAACCTGCTGCTGCCCTGGCTCGACGAGTTTCAACGCGAGCATCCGAAACTCACCGTGCGCCTGCTGCTGGGGGACCGCATCGCCGACCTGTTTCGCCAACCGGTAGACATTGCCCTGCGCTACGGTGAACCGGAGGACTCCAGCCTGGTGGCGCTGCCCATCGCCCCGCAGAACCGACGGGTGTTGTGCGCCGCTCCCGGCTATCTGGCCCGGCATGGCGAGCCGCGGCAGCTGGAGCAACTGGCACAGCACAATTGCCTGTTGTACATGCTCGGCAGCCGGGTCCACGATCACTGGAGTTTTCACGACGGCAAACGCGAAGTCAGCCTGACCGTCAGCGGCGATCGTTTCAGCGACGATGCCGATGTCGTGCGCCTATGGGCGGTGGCAGGTGCCGGGATCGCTTACAAATCCTGGCTCGATGTGGCCGCCGATGTACTGGCCGGCCGCTTGAAGGTGCTGATGCCGGAGCTGCTGTGTGAGCGCGCACCGTTGAATCTGTTGTGCGCCCATCGCGCACAATTGAGTAAGCCGGTGAACCTGTTGCGTGAAATGCTTGCCAGACGATGCGCCCTTTTGAGCAGTCAATTTCCAGGCTTTTCGGAAATCGATCATTAGTCGCACGAAAAAAGAGAAATTTCCCTCAGGAACGATCACCACCTACGCCGGGTGGAGGAAAGGATCCGCCGACCAACCCGCATATACTAGCGCCCTCATCATGTAAGTAGCGTCGATCCCCAATGGTGGGACCACGTTCGAGTCGGCCCGGCTGCACGGTCATCCTTCTGGCCTTCGCAGCATCCGCCAGGCAGCGCAAATGGTTGAGCAAGGCGTTGCCGGGCTTATGGCCGTTTCCACGGATTGGCCGACGACACATTACTGGTCAAGATTTCTCTGGGCAGTAGACGAAACGATTCAACAGGGAGTGAATACATGGAACATGCACCTTGCATCAGCCAGATCGCCACGTTGCTGGCCGACCCAAAGCGCAGCGCAATGATGTGGGCCTTGATGGATGGTTCGGCGCGAGCAACCGAAGAGTTGGCATTGCTGGCCGGCCTGTCATCGTCGTCGGCCAGTGCACACTTGGGCCGTTTGTCCGCCGGAGGTCTGCTGAAGGTTGAGAGCCGCGGCCGCAAACGCTTCTTCCGCCTGGCCGCTCCCGAGGTCGGAGCGGCAATCGAAGCACTGGCCAGCGCGACCTTCGCCAGCGCACCCCAGGATATTCCGGACGTGTTCAAGCGCAATGCACCTCTGGTCAAACCCCGGGCGGTGCGGTCGCCATTGTTGAGTGCCCGACTGTGCGACGATCACCTGGGGGGCACCCTGTCCGCCGATCTGTATCAGCGGCTGCTGGAGGCAGGCTGGATCGAACACTTTGATCAGCGGGTCACGGTCACGCTCAAGGGCGCGACAGAGTTGGCGGCACGGGGAGTGTTCATCCAGGCGCTGGCCCATCACAACGGCAGAGTTGCCTGCGCCTGCCCCGACTGGAGCGAAAGGCGCCCGCACATGGGCGGCTCGCTGGGCGCGGCATTGTTGCAGCTGTTCATGCAGTCGGGGTGGTTGAGCCTGCCCAACGATTCCCGAACCTTGCAGGTGACGGCCTCCGGGCAACGGGAAATTCATCGCTTTGCCAGTGAGTCCGAACTGGAAATGGCGTTGTAGGAACCGGCTTGCCGGCGATGGCGGCCTCTCATCAGCATCAATACTGGAGGTGAGGGCCTTATCGCTGGCAAGCCAGCTGCTGTAAGGTTTGCGTTTGCCTTTAGGGTTTTACCAACCGCGCATCGAGACTGTTCTGCGCCAGGCGCTTGGCCTGATCCTGGGTCATGCCCAGATGGGTGTGCAACGCATGGAAGTTCTCGGTGACATAACCGCCGAAATACGCCGGGTCGTCGGAGTTCACGGTCACTTTCACGCCGCGTTCCAGCATGTCGAGAATGTTGTGCTGCGACATGTGATCGAACACGCAAAGCTTGGTGTTCGACAACGGGCACACGGTCAGCGGGATCTGCTCGTCGATGATTCGCTGCATCAGGCGCTCGTCTTCGATGGCGCGCACGCCATGGTCGATGCGCTGGATTTTCAGCAGGTCGATGGCTTCCCAGATGTACTCGGGCGGGCCTTCTTCACCGGCGTGGGCGACGGTCAGGAAGCCTTCGTGGCGGGCACGGTCGAAGACGCGCTGGAACTTGCTTGGCGGGTGGCCCATCTCGGAGCTGTCCAGGCCCACGGCGACGAACGCATCGCGGAACGGCAGCGCCTGGTCGAGGGTTTTCTGTGCTTCGTCTTCGCTCAGATGGCGCAGGAAGCTCAGGATCAAACCACTGGTGATGCCCAGTTGCTGTTCACCATCCTTGAGCGCGGCGGCGATGCCGTTGAGCACCACTTCGAACGGGATGCCACGGTCGGTGTGGGTCTGCGGGTCGAAGAACGGTTCGGTGTGAATCACGTTCTGCTCTTTGCAGCGCAGCAGGTACGCCCAGGTCAGGTCATAGAAGTCCTGGGACGTGCGCAGCACATCGGCACCCCGGTAATACAGATCGAGGAACTCCTGCAGGTTGTTGAAGGCATACGCCTTGCGCAAGGTTTCGACGTCGTTCCATGGCAAGGCAATCTTGTTGCGCTCGGCCAGGGCGAACAACAGCTCCGGCTCCAGCGAGCCTTCCAGGTGCAGGTGCAATTCTGCCTTGGGCAGGGCGTTCAGCCAGTCGTACATAATTCTTTTCTCATCAGGTGCAATGGTCGCCATTCTACAGAGGGTTGCCGCAACAATTGGTAAAACCTGACCAGGCGGTTGATCACACCGCTTCCGGTTCCCGTCGATAAGCGTAGGTATCGGCGAAGCGCGAGAGCAGGAACTCGGCGCAGGTGGTGGCCGGGTATTTCGCCGGGTGCAATGTGTCCTGACATCCGGGCAGGCATTCGATGCGGGTCTCCGGGTGCGGCTCGGCGAAGAACGGCATCGAATAACGATCCACGCCCTGGGGGCTGATCACCCGATGCGGCGTCGACAGGTAACGGTCGTTGCTCCAGCGCGCCATCATGTCGCCGAGGTTGACCACGAACGTACCTTCGATCGGCGGCGCGTCGATCCATTCGCCTTTGACGTTGCGTACTTGCAAGCCACCGGCGGCGTCCTGATATAGCAGGGTGATGCAGCCGTAGTCGGTGTGCGCGCCGGCACCTTGTTGCTCTTCGGAACTGGCGGTGTGGCGCGGCGGGTAATGGATCATCCGCAGCACGCTGACCGGCTCATTGAAGCGCGCGTCGAAGAAATCACGCTCAATCCCCAGCGCGATGGTCATTGCCCGCAACAGTGTCTGCGCGAGGGCTTGCATGTCGACGTAGTGTTGCTCCATCAGCGCTTCCCAGCCGGGTATGGACGGATGGCGATTGGGGCCGCGCAAGGGTTTTTCCGCCAGTACGTCAGGGTGCTCGGCCGGCAGGTGCAGGCCCATGTCGAAGGTTTCTTTGAGGTCGCTGGGTTTGCTCGGGTCCAATTGCTCGGTGGCAATGGCGCCGTAACCGCGATGGTGACGGGTCTGGGTGATGTCGATCTTGAGCTTTTCGGCGGCAGGTTGGCCGAAGAAGTGTTTGGCGCTGTCGAGTAGTTCGTCGATTCGCGCAGTGCTGATCGGATGGCCCTTGATGTAGAAGAAACCCCACTCGCGGCAGGCGAGGTCGATTTGTTCGGCCACCGCTTGCCAGGCGGATGGATCGTCGCTGTAGAGCGGGGCGATGTCGATGATGGGGAGTTGGTTCATGCGCAGTCCTTAATAACGCTGAAGATCCAATGTGGGAGCGGGCTTGCTCGCGAAAACGGTGTATCAGGCGACATTTGTATGGACTGATATGACGCCTTCGCGAGCAAGCCCGCTCCCACAGGTACCGTGTCCTGACCGGAGGAATTACTTCGGAATCTCGGCCTTCATGCCTTCCACGTAGTAATTCATCGACGCCAGTTCCGCCGTGGTCGCACTCTCGCCCGCCGGGATTTTCTCGACCCCGGCCTGATCCTTGATCGGCCCGGTGAACAATCGCAGCGCACCGCTCTTGATGTCGGCGATGAGCTGCTCGGCTTCGCTCTTCACCGTCGCCGGTACCAGGTCGCTGATTGGTAGTTCAACGGTGCCCTCCTTCAAACCGCCCCAGTAGTCCCGGGATTTCCAGTCATGGTCGAGCACGCTTTGGGTTGCTTGAACGTAGTGCGGTCCCCAATCATTGACGATGGAGGTCAGCACCGCTTTCGGCCCGAAGTGCGCCATGTCCGAAGCGTAGCCCACGGCATACACGCCGCGACGTTCGGCGGCCTGGATCGGCGCGGGGCTGTCGGTGTGCTGGAACACCACGTCCACGCCCTGATCGATCAACGCGTTGGCGGCGTCCGCTTCCTTGCCCGGATCGAACCAGGAGTTGACCCACACCACCTTGATCTCGGTGCCGGGATTGTATTTGTTCAGGGCCAACTGGATGGCGTTGATGTCGCGGATCACTTCCGGGATCGGGAAGGAGGCGACGTAGCCGACCTTCTTGGTCTTGGTCATCTTCGCTGCGAGGAAGCCGCCGACGTAGCGGCCCTCGTAAGTGCGCGCCAGGTAAGTGCCGAGGTTCTTGTCCTGCTTGTAGCCGGTGGCGTGTTCGAAGGTCACCTTGGGAAACTGTTTGGCAACTTTCACCGTCGGGTTCATGTAGCCGAAGGAGGTGGTGAAGATCAGGTCGTATTTGTCCTTGGCCATGTTGCGGATCACCCGCTCGGCGTCGGCGCCTTCGGCGACGTTTTCCACGTAGTTGGTGGTGATCTGCGAGCCGAATTTTTCCGCGAGTTCCTTGCGCCCCTGTTCATGCTGATACGTCCAGCCGTGGTCACCGATCGGACCGATATAGACGAAGCCGACTTTCAGCGGATCGGCGGCTACGGCGGTCAGGCTGGCACTCAAACCGATGGCCGCAGCAACGGCGCAAAGCAGCTTCTTCAACGGACGTTTGTGCATGAATTGAAACTCCATTTTGTTGTGAGGTTGGCTGGGCTCTCGGGCTTGCACAGGGCAATGCAAGTTGCTGACCAACAAGACAACAAAATTGGAATCCACGGTGATGCCATCGCGAGCGGGCTCGCGACAGGTCCTTCAAGTCCGATAACAGTGCGTGTCCTTGCACAGCTGCCACCCACTGGTGCGCCAATCCGGATGGTCATGACCCTCCACAAAACCAATGTGGGAGCGGGCTTGCTCGCGAAGGCGGTGTGTCAGTCACATAAATATCGACTGATACAACGCC
>NZ_JAGYGG010000064.1:0-16540 GCF_019947335.1 Pseudomonas sp. BF-R-24 | reverse complement strand
TGAGGCGTTGAGCTAACCAATACTAATTGCCCGTGAGGCTTGACCATATAACACCCAAGCAATTTGACTACTCGAAAGAGCATCAGATTGCGGTGTGTGAAGACGAAAGAACCGAAAGTTCGACGCTCACAAAACACCGATTTTTATCACATACCCAATTTGCTGAAGCGAGGCCGACCGGCCACGACTCAGTACCCGAATTTCTTGACGACCATAGAGCGTTGGAACCACCTGATCCCATCCCGAACTCAGCAGTGAAACGATGCATCGCCGATGGTAGTGTGGGGTTTCCCCATGTGAGAGTAGGTCATCGTCAAGATTAAATTCCGAAACCCCTATCTGCGTATGCAGGTAGGGGTTTTGTTTTTGTCCGCAGGAAATGAAATTACTGCCCCAACCGCTCCAGCGTGTGCTCCAAGGGATCCAGCGACACACAAATAAAACCATCAAGCGGTCGATTGAGTTCCTCTACCAGCAGGATGGTTGCCCCCGTCGACAGGGCACACATCAGCAATACGGCGACAATGGTGCCGTTGCAGGGTGCAAACAGGCCAAACGAACCGAAGATAATCCCCAGCCACGTCACCAGGATCACCAGCATCACCGGTGGAATCGATTGATTGGCCTGCAGCAGGGTCAGCCAGCGGGCGGCAAACACGGTGTCCATGTCTTGCAATGCCTTGGCTTTGAGCGCGCGCTGATCATCGTTGCCGGGCGTCAGTGACTCGACCTGGCGTTGCAGGCCTTCGGAGCGACGGATCACTTCTGGGCTATCGAGTTTTTCAATCTGACGGTGATCGCGGGTCGCGAGCACCTGGGTGACTTCGGCGTAGTTGTGCTTGAGCTCGGTGCGGATGCCCTGGGTGTCGGGGCCGTAGCGGGCCAGCAAACGGTCGAATTGAACCACTTTCGCCGCCGCGCCTTCCAGTTCGGCATTGGCCGTATCGAAGGTGCCTTTGGCAGAGGAAACGAGCAGGCCGAGGACCAGCGCCGACATCGTTGCAATGAGGCCGGTGGCCAGCTTCACCACCGCCACGGAGTCATCGCTCAGATGATGGCTCGGTAATCGCTCCCTCACGTACGAGCCCATCAGTGCGCTGGCGGACAGGCACGCGAAAACGATGAGGGCGATCACCACGTCATTCAAATTCAACCTCCGTTGACGCTGTCCTCCAGGGGGAGATATCTACTGGTACTTGATCACGATACCTTTGAGCTTGCGTCCCTCGATGGTCCTCACGTCGCGTGCCCACAGCGGCCCGCTGGCATAGGCACCCACCGCCTGAATGTGGTCATAGACGACCACCACGGCGTCGCCACCGAGTTTGGCGGACTCTTCCCGCAGCTTCTGTTCGACTTCGGTAATCGGCGGGGCAGGGTCGATGCTGGCGTCGATCAACACTTCACCCAGACGCACATGTGGGCGCAGAGGCTCCGAGCGCAACACGACAACCTGGTCCGGCGATGTCGGTGCCGGATGTTCTACACCGACATAGGCGGTGGTCTGGGCATCGACAGTGGCGCAACCATTGAGGGTCAGCAGGCTGGCGATCATTCCACCGGCCAGTAGCAAGAGCTTGCAACGGGTGGACCAGGACGCGTCGTGGGCCGGCATAGTGGGTATCCTCCTCAGGTTCGCTGCTATCCGTATGGCTAGTTGACGGTAGCAGACAGGCCGGGAGTTGCCAGAAAGCCCAACCTTTTCAGGTCGGGCTTTTTTGTGCCTTCAATACTCTCGATCGACCAAGGCCTTTCACTGATCCTTTTCGCAATTGACCATCCACGACACACCAAAACGGTCGACCAGCATGCCGAAGCGTGCTGCCCAGAACGTGGTTTCCAGTGGCATTTGCACAGATCCACCGTCCGCAAGTGCTTTGAAGACCCGTTCAGCCTCGGCAATGCTGTCGACGTTGAGTGAGATCGAGCAACCACTCATGCCCTGGACGGGACGATCCGGAGTGGTGTCCGACCCCATGATCGCCTGGTCGCCCACGATCAGGCGGGTATGGATGATCAGGTTGTGCAGATCCGTGGGGACATGCTCACCGGCAGGCGTTTCGCCGAAGGTCATCATGGCTTCGATCTGGCCTTGCAGGCACTGCGCGTAGAACGTGAAGGCAGCTTTGCAGTCGCCGTTGAAGATAAGGTAGGGATTGATTTTCATGGTCGGCTCCAGGTGCTCGAGTACATACATCGGTTTGGACGCCGGTTTTTTCGGCGAATTCCGATTGTGTCGAGCCGACAAGCAAAGCGCTAAATCTTCGTCGAAGCTTGTGTTTCTTTAGATGTTTTTTCAATAGGACGCGCCAGGCTTATTGCCTCCGGCACACGCCGTGGCGCAAGCACGCGTTCGATGGCGCCGCTGACCATGCTCTCGAGCAGCTCATCACGTTCCTGCTCGTCCAGCACATGTGGCGTCAGCCAGCTGGGAGCACTGTTGAGCAGGGCGCCAATGGCATGCCCGGCGGCCAGCAGGCCTTGCTCGCTGAAACGGGACTTGGCGCCCAGCATCCTCAGCAACGTGCGTTCGTATTGCTCGCGCAATTGCCGGACCCGATCCTGTTGCTCTTCGTTCAGGCAACCGCTGTCGCGCTCCACCAGGCGGAAATGCCAGGGCATCTCCCGATGCAGATTCAGATGGGCGCGGATCAGGCTGTTGAGTTTGTCGCGCTTGCCCGGGGCCTTTTGCTGGATACGTCCCAGGGTGGCCAGCAGCTCCTCGTAGAACTCCTCGATCAGGTCGAGCAGCAGATGCTGTTTGCTGGGGTAATGGTGATACAGCGAGCCTGGGGAGAGCCCCAGGCACGTCGCGAGCTCACGCATGCCGACCTGGCCGAACCCCTTGCAGGCAAACAGCTCCAGGACCTTGTCCCGGTACTCGGCAAAGCGCGAGCAACGCTCAGGCATAGGCATGGAAGCCGCGCCCCGTTTTACGTCCCAGGTAACCGGCGGCGACCATTTCCTTGAGCAACGGCGCCGGGCGATATTTGCTGTCGTTGAAACCGTCATAGAAGGCTTCGAGGATCGACAACAGGGTGTCCAGGCCAATCAGGTCCGCCAGGGCCAACGGGCCGATAGGCTGGTTGCAGCCCAGGCGCATACCGGCGTCGATGTCTTCGGCGCTGGCCAGGCCTTCCTGGAACACCAGGATTGCTTCGTTGATCATCGGCACCAGGATCCGGTTGACCACGAAGCCCGGGCGATTACCGGCAGTGATCGCGGTTTTGCCGAGGGTGGTCGCCATGTCCAGTGCCAGTTGGTGGGTCGCGTCACTGGTTTGCAGGCCACGGATGACTTCGATCAGGCCCATCACCGGCACCGGGTTGAAGAAATGCAGGCCGATGAAGCGTTCAGGCTGGCTGACACTGGCGGCGAGTTGGGTGATCGACAGCGACGAGGTATTGGAGGCAATGACGCATTCGCTGCTGACTTGCGCGGCAATCTGTTGCAGCACACGCAGTTTCAGGTCGAGATTTTCCGTCGCAGCTTCAATGACCAGCTGCGCATTTTGCAGGCTGCTGTAGTCGGTGCTGGTGCGGATTTTGTCGAGAGCGGCCTGTTTCTGCTCCGGCGTCAGGGTTTCCTTGGCGATCTGCCGGTCCAGGTTTTTGCCGACCGTTGCGACGGCTTTTTGCAAAGCGCTTTCGGAAATGTCGAGCAAGGTCACGTTGAAACCGGCCATGGCGCAGACTTGTGCGATGCCGTTGCCCATGGTGCCCGCACCGATCACCCCGATGTTTTGCAGATTCATCTTCCCATCCTTCGATCAAACCCTGCGATACCTTGGCCGCGATTGCGGCCGAAGGCGTACTATTGCCGCGAGTCTAGAGCCGGCAGGGCGGTTGTCCTATGCCAAAACTGTTCAACGGCACTGATGTTTTTTGCCATTCGGGTGATGAGAGAGAAGCGAACCAATGCGGGAAAAGGACTCGGTTGCCGCCTATTTCGTGCAGGCAATGATCCATGGGCTGCGCGATGATCCGCAGCGCGTGACGGCCGTGCTCGAACAGGCGGGCATTGATCCGGCGGTCATGCACCAACCCACGGCGCGGGTGCCGGCCAATGCGTTTGCGGCGTTGTGGCTGATCCAGATCCGCGAGCTCGACGATGAGTTTTTCGGGCTCGATTCCCATGGCATGCCGCCGGGCAGTTTCGCCCTGATTTGCCGTGCCTTGATTCAGGAGCCCGATCTGCACAAGGCCATGCGTCAATGCCTGGCCAACTTCGGCTTGTTCCTGCGCGACTTTCGCGGCTCTCTGGCCGTGCGTGGCAAGCGTGCGGTCATCAGCCTCGACACTCGTTCGACGGACAACGATGCCAGCCGGTTTGGTGAAGAAACTTTCCTGGTGTTGATGATCAGTCTGCTGTGCTGGCTGGGCGGGCGGCGCATTCCCATTGACCGTGCGGACTTCCGCCATTCGCGCCTGTCGCTGGGTGACGACCGCCTGCTGTGGGGCCCCAACCTGACCTTCGGTGCCGAGCGCACCGAAATCGAATTTGCCAGCCACTACTTGCGCCTGCCCGTGGTTCAGGACCTGGCGTCGCTGAAAGTGTTTCTGCGTACCGCGCCGCAATGGCTGGTGATCCGCTTCCGCAACCAGCATGGCCTGGCATCCCAGGTTCATCAGCGCTTGCGCGGCAGTCATTACAGTCAGTGGCCGACGTTGCAGGCCTTTGCCCTGGAACAGCACCTGAGCCCCAGCACCTTCCGCCGCAAACTGGAGCGTGAAGGCTGTTCCTACCAAGAGATCAAGGACGAAGTCCGCCGTGGCGTGGCCTTTGAGCAATTGCGTCAGAGCGACGCGAGCATCAGCGATATCGCTGAACAACTGGGTTTCCAGGAACCCAGCGCCTTCCACCGGGCGTTCAAGAAGTGGACCGGGGAAAGCCCCGGGCGCTATCGGGCCCGTTATCAGGGGGAGCAGGGCGCAGAGATCGCTACCTTTGTCGCAGGGGGCGCCGGGACCTGCGAATAAATCCGGGGGCCACACAACCTGTGGGAGCGGGCTTGCTCGCGAAGGCGGAGTGCCAGTCGACATCTCTGTTGAATGACACAGCGCTTTCGCGAGCAAGCCCGCTCCCACAGGGATCTGTCATGGCATTTCCGGCAGTTCCTGTGGCCGCAGATCGAAGACCAATACTTCTGCATCCACGCCATTGTTCAAGGTCAGCACCTGTTCTTCGCGAACCCGCACACCGTCGCCTTCCTGCAACAACACACCGTTGAGCTCAACGCTGCCCCGGGCCACATGCACATAGGCGTAGCGGTTGGCGGCGAGCTCCAGGGTTGCGCTTTCCTTGCCGTCGATCAGGCCAGCGTACACCCGTGCATCCTGACGCACCTTCAGCGAACCCTTGGCGCCGTCCGGCGAGATGATCAGTTGCAGGCGCCCGCGTTTCTTCTGGGTGCTGAAATGCTCTTGCTGATAGCGCGGTTTGGCGCCGCTGACGTCGGGCACGATCCATATCTGCAGAAAGTGCACCGGCCGGGTTCCGGAGTGGTTGAATTCACTGTGGGCCACACCGCTGCCTGCGCTCATCAGTTGCACGTCGCCGGGGCGGATCACGGAACCTGTGCCCAGGGTGTCCTTGTGTTCCAGGGCACCTTCAAGCACATAGGAGAAAATCTCCATGTCGCGGTGCGGGTGCTGGCCGAAGCCTTTGCCGGCGGCGACGCGGTCGTCGTTGATCACCAACAGGTCGGAAAAACCCTGCTCTTTCGGGTTGCGATAGCTGGCGAAGGAAAAGGTATGGAACGACTTCAACCAGCCGTGATTGGCCAGGCCACGATCCGAGGCTTTGCGAAGAGTCAGCATGATGAAATCTCCTTTGGGGACGTGAATTCGTCCGAGTGAGGAGAAGGTTAATGGTTACTGGTTGATGCAATAAGTAGGTTGAAATTGAAATACTGTCTCTGTCAGGTTGACAGTATTCGGGCGCGAATCAGTTATTCTTTTCCGACTTTGGCTTGTGTCTGGTCATAATGCACAGCACGACTTTTGTGGGAGCGGGCTTGCTCGCGAAGGCGTAGTGTCAGGTTACTTGATGGTGGATGACACACTGCTTTCGCGAGCAAGCCCGCTCCCACAAGGTTCGGTGTGCCAACCCTATAGATCCCAGTGAATTCCAATCCATGAAAACCGTGGCAATGGTGCTGTTTCCCGACTTTCTCCTGCTCGACATGGCCGGGCCCATGGAAGTGTTTTCCATCGCCAATCGTTATCTGAAACCCGAAGATCACTATGTGCTGACGACCATCGGCACCGAGCCCGGCGCACTGCGGGCGTCCAACGGGGTGAGCGTGCACGCCGACCGGCACATCGATCAGGCCTGCGAGGGTTTTGATTTGCTGCTGGTGCCCGGTGGTCCCGGTGCCTACAACGAAAAGCATCCGCCATTGCTCGACTGGCTCAGGCACAACGTCAGCCGGTCCGCCGGTTATGGCTCGATCTGCACCGGGGCGTTCGTGTTGGGGCATGCGGGTTTGCTCGACGGCTATCGCGTCACCACCCACTGGCACTACACCGAGCGGCTGATCAAGGGCTTTCCGAAGGCGACCGTCGAGACCGATCAGATCTTCGTTCAGGACCGCAACCTGATCACTTCCGGTGGCGTCACCGCCGGGATCGACCTGGCCTTGTCGGTGGTCGCCCAGGACCATGGAAAAAAAGTCGCCCAGGACGTGGCCAAGGTGCTGCTGGTGGTGATGAAGCGCCAGGGCGGGCAAGCGCAGTTCAGCCCGTTGATGGCGGCGGTGGCCCCTCACGAAACGGCGATTACCCGGGTGCAGAACCATGTGCTTGAACATCTCGATGAAACCTACAGCATCGAGTCCATGGCCGGTCTGGCCAACATGAGCCCGCGTCATTTCGCCAGGGTGTTTGCCCGGGATGTGAACATGACGCCAATGGAGTTTCTGCAAAGCGCGCGTATCGATTGCGCCAGGAACCTGCTGGAAACCACCGAGTTGCCACTCAAGACCGTGGCCTTCAAAAGCGGCTTCGGCAGCGTGCGGCACATGCGTTTTCTGTTCAGTGAAAAGCTCGGCCTGACTCCAACCCAATACCGCGAGCAGTTCAGCTAGCGCGTATGTCCGTCGTGCGCACCGCAATGGCCGTGACGCTCCCCCCGCGGCAGTTGTACCGTCACCGAGGCCTGCCAAGATAGCGCTGAACTCATTGCAAGGACGGTGCAGAGCCTGGGCTGGAAGCCAGGCTTGCAGCGAGTGACAGCCCATGAACAGTCTCAGAGATATAAACAGCGAAGCGGTGCTGCAATTCGGGCCCTACGCTTTCCACCTCAGTCAGCGACTGGTGCTGGAGGGCGATCGACCGCTGCGCCTGGGCGGCCGCGCCCTTGACGTGTTGCAGGTGCTGGTCGAGCACGCAGGCTCGGTGGTCAGCAAGGAAGAGTTGATTGCGCAGGTCTGGCCGCGCTCCGTGGTCGAAGAGATCAACCTGCGGGTACACATTGCCGCCCTGCGCCGAGCCCTGGGCGACGGCCAGAACGGCCAGTGCTACATCGTCAACGTTCCCCAGCGCGGCTACAGTTTTGTCGCCCCGGTACAGCATTCGCCGCAGCCCGTATCGTTCCCGAGCGAGACCGTAAAAAAGCCCCTGCACAACTTGCCGGCGCGGCTCACGCCGATCACCGGGCGCGATGCGGTTGTCGGCAGCCTGGTGCGGCAGTTGCCGGTGCGCCGATTCATGACCCTGGTCGGGCCTTGCGGGATCGGCAAGACCACCGTGGCGCTGCGCGTGGCCGAACTGTTGTTGCAGCACTATCGGCACGGCGTGTGGCTGGTGGACCTGGCGGCGATCGATGCCCCGGCGCAAGTGACCGACCACCTCACACGAACCCTTGGGCTGGAGGTCGGCACCACGCTGGAGGCGCTGGCGCAGCGGCATGCCTTGTTGGTCCTGGACAACTGCGAACACCTGCTCGAACGCTGCCAGACGTTGATCGAAACGCTGCTGGCTTCGCTGCCTCGTCTGTCGATCCTCGCCACCAGCCGCGAGCCGCTCCAGGCGGCGGGCGAAACCGTATTGCGTCTGCCACCGCTGGCGGTGCCGCCGGTGTCAGCGCTGCGCAGTGTTGACGAGGTCATGGGCTATTCGGCGGTGCAGCTATTCGTCAGCCGTGCCCGGGCTCGTCAGCAAGGGTTCACCCTGCGCGAACAAGACCTCAAGACCGTACGGGAAATCTGCCGGCGCCTCGACGGCCTGCCGCTGGCGATTGAATTGGCGGCGGCGCAAATCGATGCGCTGGCGCTGGTGGGGTTGCAAGCGCAACTCGATAACTGTTTTCAATTGCTGTCCCAGGGCCGCCGCACGGCCGTGCCGCGGCACCAGACGCTCAAGGCGGCGCTGGACTGGAGCTACGAACGTTTGACAGCCGCGGAGCAAACCGTGTTGCAGCGCCTGGCAGTCTTCAAAATGGCCTTCACCCGGGACGCAGCGATCGGCGTGATCTGCTGCGACAGGCTGCCCGCCGCCGACCTGATCAAGGTGATGGAAAGTCTGGCCCTCAAGTCGCTACTGACCCTGGAGCAGGGGAGGGAAGTGGCCCGCTACCGCTTCCTCAACACCACCCGCACCTACGCGCTGGAAAAACTCGAACTCAGTGGTGAGTTGCGCGCCCTTGAAATGCGTTATGCCGGTTACGTCAGTCAAGCGCGCTGGCCTTCAGGCGGGCAGGTCGCATTGCAACTCGTCGAGTAGCCGGCGAACGGTCATCAAGTCTGGCGTGGCGAAACCTTCGGTGTAGCGCTGGTAGATCGGGGCCAGCAATTGATGCGCCCGTTGGGGATCGCCCTGACGCTGCCACAACTGCGCCAGTGAGGTGGCGCTGCGCAGCTCCCAGGCCAGGGCACCCTGGGCCTTTGCCACGTTGAGTGCCTTGAGCAGCATGGTTTCGGCCGTCGCGGTCTGGAGCGGGCAATCGGTTGCCAGCAACGTCCTGGCCCTGGCCCGCAGTATCTCTGCCGTGCTCCAGTCCGAAACACCGCTTTGCGCACGTTCGAGCAAATCATCGTCGACACAGGTTGAATCCAGCGTGACCATGATGTCCTTGATCAAACCGACGCTTTGTCGGCCGATTGGCTGAACATCGGTACCGCCGATCACCCGCGCATAGTGTTGCGCCCAGTCATGGAACAGCAGGACCGAGTGCTTCCGCGCTTGTTGCAGCAGCAGGCGCAGGAGTTCGCGGGCGCTGCGGGTATCGCCGTTGTAGTGGGCGATCAGGCAGCCGGCGAGCGCCAGGGTGTAGCAGATCGATGTGCCGTGGTTGATCTGCAATGCGGTGTCCAGCGCCTGGCGGGCAGTGCGCCAGGCCTGTTCCGGCTGGCCTTGCAGCCAGAGGATGCGCGCGTGGAGGGTCAGCGCCGCGACACTCTGGTCGTATTGCACGCCAAAGCCATGGGTGAAACGGTTGAGATGACCGCTGTGGGCCATGCGTTGCAGCACTTGTTCGGCATGCTCCCCAGCCTGATGCTGGTTGCCGGAGAAGTGCAGGGCGAGCACCCGCAATCGATGCATGCTCAGGGACATCTGGGCGTCGTCTTGCAGCCCCAGGTGATCGAATTGCCGACTCTGTTCCAGGGCCATCTGGTATTGGCCGCAGCTGAGATTGACCGCCAGGTGCCCGGAAATCGCCCGCAACTGACCGGCCACATCGTTGAGTTGGCTGGCCAGGGCTCTGGCGCTGACGAAGGCGCCAACGGTTTCGCTGCTACCTCCTTGAACGTGATAACAGGCACTGCCCAAAGCCAGCTTGAGGGCCATCTGCAAGCGCGGGCAAGGCTCGGCAGACTGCTCGAGCAAGGCCAGCGCCTTGCGCACATAACCGCCGTGTTCCTTGAGCAGTGACAACTCCTGCCACAGCGGCGTGGACGTCGCGGCCAGGCGTATCGCCAGTGCCTGCGGCCCTTGCCCGTGCAAACCCCAATCGAGGGCTGCACGGATGTCCTCCAGGGCCCGGCCATAGCGTTCGAGCCACAAGCCGGTGGACGTTTTCTCCCAGTCGTCCTGCGCCTGTTGCATCGTTGCCAGGCAACGCTCGGCATGCCGCTCCCGCGTCCCGGGCAGGTCGGTGGTTTGCGCAAGTTTTTCCAGGGCATAGCTGCGGGTGGTATCGAGCAGGCGGTAGTAAACATCCTCGTCGCCCACCTCCACGTTCAACAGGGACTTGGCGACCAGTTGGGTGATCGAGCCGAACACCTCGCGGGGTTCGATGTGTTCGCCGACAATCACCGCCGCTGCGGACTCCAGGGTGAAACCGCCGCGAAACACACTCAGTCGGCGCAGGCAGGTCTTTTCGCAGGCGCTGAGTAGCTCGAAGCTCCAGTCCAGTGTCGCGCGCAGGGTCTGATGGCGTGCCGGGGGCGTCTGGCTGGGCTGGGTCAACACCCGGAAGTTGCTTTGCAACTGCGTCAACAAGCCGGGCAATCCGAAGTTGCCCACTTGCGCCGCCGCCAGTTCGATGGCCAGTGGGATGCCGTCCAGTCGGTGGCAGATGTCGATCAACAGCGGCAGTTCATCGTCCGTCAGTTCAAAGCTGTCATGGCTGGCCATGGCCCGCTCGACAAACAGTTGCAGGGCGGAAAAGGTCATCGCCTGGGCGCAGTCGAGGACGGCGATGGGCGGCGGGCAGTCGAGTGATTCCAGGCGCTGGACGAATTCGCCTTCGGCCCGCAGGCTTTCGCGGCTGGTGGCGAGAATATGCACGTGCGGCGCACTGCGCAGAATGGTTTCGCAAAGATGGGCGATGGCGTCGACCAGGTGCTCGCAGTTGTCGATGACCAACAGCATTTGCCTGTCACGCAGACAGTCGGCAAGACCGTTCAGGGGGGCGTCGTCGTGCAGGGCCAGTTCGAGCAACGTCGCCAGATGACCGTCGATCATCAGCGGGCAGTTGATCGGGGCCAGGTCCAGCAGGCGAATGCCGTCCCGGTAGCGACCGATCATTTGTTCGGCGACCCGCAAGGCCACGGTGGTCTTGCCGATGCCGCCGGGACCGACGAGGGTGATGAAGCGCTGGCGTGGCAGTTGCACCACCAGCTTGTCGACCAGGGTCTGCCGGCCGATCATTCGCGTACGGCGCACCGGCAGGTTATGCCGGCTCGGTGCGCAAGCCTCGGGTGCTGGCGGTTGCTCGGCCTGCTCCAGTGAGTGCGGTGCGACGAAGCTGTACCCGCGCTGGGCCACGGTGACGATGTAGCGCTGGCCGGCCTGTCCGTCGCCGAGCGCCTTGCGCAACGCGGCCATGTGCACCCGCAGGTTGATGTCTTCGACCACGGTGTTGGGCCAGACCCGGGCGATCAGTTGCTGCTTGCTGACCACGTTGCCGGCGTGCTCAAGCAGGATCAACAGGATGTCCATGGCGCGCCGCCCCAGGCGCAAAGGCTGGTCGGCCTCCATCACCAGGCGTTGTCCGGGGTAGACCCGGTAGGGGCCGAAATGCACAGCCTGTTCGGGGGAAAGGGTCAACGAGTCGCTCCTGCTGCATCCGTCTGGTACGCGGTTTTCGAGCATATTCCTCAAGTTTTTTAGCCAGCGCAATGCGCTGCCCGGGTGACTGTCGGGTGCGGGTGTTGACTCTAGCGTATCGGTCAAGGGGCGTCAGCCCGATGATCATTGGGCGCGACAGATGGACAGCGATAGCCGGGGCTTTTTGCGCGCCATGGAAAATTAACAACGTTTAACTCGTCCTGCGTCCGGTCTGCACTCAAAACTCTCTTCCCTGTAGGAGCGAGCTTGCTCGCGATGGTGTGTCAGCCACATGGGTGTCGACTGATACTCCATCGCGAGCAAGCTCGCTCCTACAAGGGATTTCAACCCCTCTCAAGGACAAACCAATGAGCAACGTGGTGGTGGTCTATCACAGTGGCTACGGGCACACCCGGGTCATGGCCGAAGCCGTGGCCGGTGGCGTGGAACGGCACCTTGGCAGCACCTGCCAGTTGATCCCGGTCGAAGAGGTAGACGAGCACTGGGAGCGGCTGCACTACGCCGACGCCATCATTTTCGGCGCGCCGACCTACATGGGCAGCGCCTCGGCGGCCTTCAAGGCGTTCATGGAGGCCACGGCGGCGTTCTACCTGACCCAGCCCTGGCGCGACAAACTCGCGGCGGGCTTCACCAACTCCGGCAGCCTGTGCGGCGACAAGCTCAACACCTTGCTGCAAATGACGGTGTTCGCCGCCCAGCACTCGATGATCTGGGTCGGCCTCGACCTGCTGCCGGCACGCTCCAGCACCGGCGCGTTCAACGGCCAACTCAATCGTCTGGGTAGCTCACTGGGCGCCATGGCCCAGTCGAATGTCGAGCAATCCCCTGACGATGCCCCTCCGCCCGAGGATCGCTGCACCGCCGCGCACCTGGGCGAGCGGGTGGCGCGTCTGGCCGATCGCCTGCGCCACTGACCCGTTTGATTCACCCCCCAACCCTCGTTAAGGAGGCATCACCCATGAGCACTTTCACTACCCGCGATGGCGTCGAGATTTACTACAAGGACTGGGGCACCGGTCAGCCGATTGTCTTCAGTCACGGCTGGCCACTGAACGCCGACAGCTGGGAATCGCAGATGATCTTCCTGGCCTCCAAGGGCTATCGGGTCATCGCCCACGACCGTCGCGGTCATGGGCGTTCCAGCCAGCCGTGGTCGGGCAATGACATGGACCATTACGCCGACGATCTGGCACAGTTGATCGAGCTGCTCGACCTGCAAAACGCCGTGCTGTTCGGCTTCTCCACCGGCGGTGGCGAGGTGGCGCGTTACATCGGTCGCCACGGCACCGGCCGCGTGGCCAAGGCCGGGCTGATTTCCGCGGTGCCACCGCTGATGCTCAAGACCGAAGCCAACCCCGGCGGCCTGCCGCTGGAAGTGTTCGACGGCATCCGCCAGGCCTCGCTGGTCGATCGCTCGCAGCTGTACATCGACCTCGCCAGCGGCCCGTTCTTCGGCTTCAACAAGCCTGACGCGAAACCGTCCCAGGGCATGATCGACTGGTTCTGGATGCAGGGCATGATGGCCGGCCACAAGAACGCCTATGACTGCATCAAGGCGTTCTCGGAAACCGACTTCACCGAAGACCTGCAGAAGTTCGACGTGCCGACGCTGGTGGTGCATGGCGACGCGGATCAGGTCGTGCCGTATGAAGCGGCGGGCGTCTCCTGCGCCAAACTGGTAAAGGGCTCGACCCTGAAGATTTACCCGGGCGCCCCTCACGGTTTGACGGACACCCATAAGGATCAGCTCAACGCTGACCTGTTGGCGTTCTTGAAAGGTTAAAAAGCCGGATCAAGGGATCGCAGGTTTCGCCAGCGCCTACACGGTAACGTGCATACCCGTAGGCGCTGCCGAAGGCTGCGATCTTTTGCCATTGTGGACGATGCCGCGGACAAACTGACAGCGCCAGGCAAACGGATTGATGCCTTCGCTGCGGGTGAAGATGTGGCAGAAGTGCGCCTGATCGCAGAAGCCGCATTCGAGGCTGATCTGCGTGAGGCTGAGGTTGGTGTGCTGGATCAATTGCTTGGCCAGGGCAATGCGCTGCTGGCGAATCCAGTCCTGTGGCGAGAGGCCGGTGCTGCACTTGAACGCGCGGGAGAAGTGACTGCGCGACAGGGCGCAGGCCTGCGCCAGTTCGGTGACTTCCAGGCTGTCGCCCAAGCGTTCGAGGATCAGTTGTTTGACCAGCTTTTCGCGCTGCGGGCTGAGGCCGCCGGTGTTTTTCTTTGGCACCGGCGTGAATGACGCGGGGGCGGCATTTTGCTGAACGTGAGCCATGGCGAATGTCCGTGTCGGTAGGCTTCATTCTTGGACCCGAAGGCTCTGGCTTACGAGTTAATCGTTGTTAATTTCTCGCTCACCGCGGGAAGTCTTGGGTAAAGTCAGACACAATTCTCATCCTCGCGCCCGGCCGAACACACATAAGGAACCCGTGCCTATGAACCGTAACGATCTGCGTCGCGTCGACATGAACCTGCTGGTGATTTTCGAGGCCCTGATGTTCGAAAAGAACCTGACCCGAGTCGCGGAAAAACTGTTCATGGGCCAACCGGCGGTGAGCGCCGCGCTGGGGCGTTTGCGCGATCTGTTCGACGATCCGTTGCTGCTGCGCAACGGACGCGGCATGGAACCGACGGCGCGCGCATTGGCGATTCTCAAGGAATTGCAGCCAGCGATGGACACCATCTCCGGTGCGGTCAGCCGGGCCAAGGAATTCGATCCTGCGACCAGTTGCGATGTGTTTCGCATCGGGTTGTCGGACGATGCCGAGTTCGGTTTGTTTCCACCGTTGCTGCGTCAGTTGCAAGAGGAAGCACCGGGCATCGTCGTGGTCGTGCGGCGAGCCAATTACCTGTTGATGCCAGCGCTGTTGGCGTCGGGGGAAATTTCGGTGGGCGTGAGCTACACCACGGATCTGCCGGCCAATGCCAAGCGCAAGAAGCTGCGCGATATCCCCTGCAAAGTGCTGCGCGGCGACACCCGGCCGGGGACGCTGACCCTGGATGAGTACTGCGAGCGGCCCCATGCGATGGTGTCTTTTTCCGGCGACCTGAGTGGCAACATCGACCTGGATCTGGCGAAGGTCGGGCGTAGTCGTCGTGTGGTGCTGGGGGTGCCGCAGTTCAGTGGATTGCGGGCGTTGCTCGCCGGGACCGAGATGATTGCCACTGTGCCGGATTATGCGGCGTGTGCGTTGGTCGAGGGCTGTGGCTTGCGCGCTGAGGATCCGCCGTTCGAGATTGAGGCGGCGCAGTTGTCGATGGCCTGGAGCGGGGTGCATGACAATGATCCGGCGGAGCGGTGGTTGCGGTCGCGGATCGGTCAGTTCATGTCTGTGGCTTTGGATGTTTCATAGGTGTTGACCTTGGCGGCCTCTGGGCCGACCAGGTTCTTGGTTGATTGAGTACATATCCGTTACTTCGGTAACGGCGGCTGGCGGTTTCGCCCTTACGGCGAGTCCCTTTTGGCAAACGCCCCAAAAGGAACCAAAAGGTCTCGCCCCTTACGTACGGCCCCTCGCTAAGGCTCGGGGTTCCTTCGCTCCGGTATTCATCCGGGGGCATTGCCCTCCGGTCGGCTTCGCTTCGACCTACATGCAATGAGTTCGACTGCGTCGAACGGCGCTACGCGCCAATCCCCGGATAAACACCTCCGCTCAGCCTGCCGAGGGGGCGGGTGGATCAAGATCAAAAGCTGCAGGCGAGCTAACGCTCGGCCTGATGAGTGGTGAGAAGCGACGCGGTGGTGCGGGATGCTCTGCTTTTTGCTCTTCTGTGGGAGCGAGCTTGCTCGCGATGGTGGCCTGCCAGCCGACCAATTTCTTTCGAGTGTACCCAGCCCAACTGTAGGAGCGAGCCTGCTCGCGAAGGCGGCCTGCCAGCCGACCAATCACTTGCTGATGCACACCGATCAAATTGTGGGAGCGAGCTTGCTCGCGAAGGCGACCTGACAGCCGCCCAATCACTTGCAGATGTACTCAGCACCTGTGGGAGCGGGCTTGCCCGCGAAGGCGACCTGACAGCCGCCCAATTACTTGCAGATGTACTCAGCACCTGTGGGAGCGGGCTTGCTCGCGAAGGCGACCTGACAGCCGCCCAATTACTTGCAGATGTACTCAGCACCTGTGGGAGCGGGCTTGCCCGCGAAGGCGGCCTGCCAGCCAATCAATTTCTTGCTGATGTACACCGATCAAATTGTGGGAGCGAGCTTGCTCGCGAAGGCGGCCTGCCAGCCGCCCAATTACTTGCAGATGTACACCGATCAAATTGTGGGAGCGAGCTTGCTCGCGAAGGCGGCCTGCCAGCCGCCCAATTACTTGCAGATGTACACCGATCAAATTGTGGGAGCGGGCTTGCCCGCGAAGGCGGCCTGACAGCCGCCCAATTACTTGCAGATGTACACCGATCAAATTGTGGGAGCGAGCTTGCTCGCGAAGGCGACCTGCCAGCCGCCCAATCACTTGCAGATGTACTCAGCACCTGTGGGAGCGGGCTTGCCCGCGAAGGCGGCCTGACAGCCGACCAATCTCTCACAGACATACGCTGATCCACTGTAGGAGTGAGCTTGCTCGCGATAGCGGTGTATCAGTCAACACCAATGCCGGATGTAATGCCGCCATCGCGAGCAAGCTCGCTCCCACAGGGAATGTGCAGTGTTCTGAAAGCCCTGTTTAAAAGCCGTCAGCCTCTATTCCTGAAAGCCACACCGCCTTGCGTCGTTGCCTACAACTACGCCAGAATCCGCCGGCTTGTGAGTCTTGGCCCTGATCTCTATCGTTCTCCACGTCGCTGCCCATTCAGCGATCGGGTTTAGCAGCTCGGTAAATTTCAAGGCTCGCCAGTGTCACCTTCAGATCAGTCCGATCTGCAATTTGGTGGCTGTGCGTGGGGCACTTCGGTGCGCCGGGTTCCTTGATCCCTGGTCTGCTAACCCGCGTACAGCCGCCACCCAATTCGTTTAGCAGCGACTTGTGGCGGCTCCATTGATCAAGGAGCTTGACCATGTTCAAACCCACCCCCAATCC
>NZ_JAGYGG010000063.1:0-18065 GCF_019947335.1 Pseudomonas sp. BF-R-24 | reverse complement strand
ACCGCCTTGACCGGCAGTGTGTTGACCGGCACCTCGAGCGTCGACGGCCCGGTCAGCGTGGTCAACTTCACCATCGGTGAAACCACCTACGCCGCTGGCAGCACGGCGACCATCGCCAACGTCGGCACCCTGGTGATCGGCGCCAACGGGACTTACACCTTCACGCCTGCCGAAAATTACAACGGCAGCGTGCCGACCGTGAGCTACACCGTCACCGACGGTTCCGGCAGCAATGTCACCTCGACCCTGACCATCGACGTCACCCCGGTCGACGACAGCTTCACCGACATCAGCGAAACCGTGAGCACCAACGAAGACACCGCCGTCACCGGCAGCGTCCTCACCGGTACCTCGAGCGTCGATGGCCCGGTCAGCGTGGTCAATTTCACCATCGGTGAAACCACCTACGCCGCTGGCAGCACGGCAACCATCGCCAACGTCGGCAGCCTGGTGATCGGCGCCAACGGCGCTTACACCTTTACCCCGGCCGCCAATTACAACGGCAACGTGCCGACGGTCAGCTATACCGTCACCGACGGCTCCGGCAGCAACGTCACCTCGACCCTGACCATCGACGTCACCCCGGTCGATGACAACTTCAGCGACCTCAGCGAAAGCGTGAGCACCAACGAAGACACCGCCGTGACCGGCAGTGTCCTCACCGGCACGAGCAGCGTCGACGGCCCGGTCAGCGTGGTTAATTTCACCATCGGTGAAACCACCTACGCCGCTGGCAGCACGGCAACCATCACCAACGTCGGCAGCCTGGTGATCGGCGCCAACGGCGCCTATACCTTCACCCCGGCCGCCAACTACAACGGTACGGTGCCAACCGTCAGCTACACCGTCACCGACGGTTCCGGCAGCAACGTCACCTCGACCCTGAACATCAACGTCACCCCGGTCGATGACAACTTTACCGACGCCAACGAAACCGTCTCGACCCTGGAAGACACCGCCGTCACCGGCAGTGTCCTCACCGGCACGAGCAGCGTCGACGGCCCGGTCAGCGTGGTCAATTTCACCATCGGTGAAACCACCTACGCCGCTGGCAGCACGGCGACCATCGCCAACGTCGGCAGCCTGGTGATCGGCGCGAACGGTGCTTACACCTTCACCCCGGCCGCCAACTACAACGGCAGCGTGCCGACGGTGAGCTACACCGTCACCGACGGCTCGGGCAGCAATGTCACTTCGACCCTGACCATCAGCGTCACCCCGGTCGATGACAGCTTCACCGACATCAGCGAAAGCGTGACCACCAACGAAGACACCGCCTTGACCGGCAGTGTGTTGACCGGCACCTCAAGCGTCGATGGCCCGGTCAGCGTGGTCAATTTCACCATTGGTGAAACCACCTACGCCGCTGGCAGCACGGCGACCATCGCCAACGTCGGCAGCCTGGTGATCGGCGCCAACGGGACTTACACCTTCACCCCGGCCGCCAACTACAACGGCAGCGTGCCGACGGTGAGCTACACCGTCACCGACGGCTCCGGCAGCAATGTCACCTCGACCCTGACCATCAGCGTCACCCCGGTCGATGACCCGAGCGTTCTGATCGCAGATACCAAGACCGTCGATGAAGACCACGTTGCAATCGGCAACGTGCTTGGCAATGACAGCGATGCCGATAACGCCCTGAGTGTCGCGACATTCGCCATACAAGGCGTCCCTGGCTCCTTTACTGCGGGTCAAGTCGCGACTATCAGCGGCGTCGGTACTGTGACTATCGCCACCAACGGCGATTACAGTTTCACCCCTGCCGCAAACTGGAACGGCACCGTTCCACAGATCAGCTACACAACCAATACCAATTCCACCAGCACGCTGGATATTACGGTCAACTCGGTCAACGACGCTCCGACCGTTAATTCCACCTCGGCCAGTGGTGATGAAGATCATGTGATCGCCGTGCAGCTCGGCGGAAATGACATTGACGGCAGCGTCAACCACTTCACCCTGACCAGCCTGCCGGCCAATGGCAGTTTTTACGCAGACGCGGCCGGGACCATTGCGTTGACCACCAGCAGCGTGATCGCCGCAACCGCCAATGGCGCAACGGTTTACTTCAAACCCACCGGCGACTGGAGTGGCACCACCAGCTTCACCTACAGTGCGACCGACAACGGGGGCATGCCTTCTGCTACTTCAGCGACCGGCACCATCGTCGTCGCGCCAGTGACCGATACCCCGAGCCTGTCACTGACCGGTGGCGGTATGGTTGCCTCGACCGACTTCCAGGAAGTCGCGGTGAACGGTTCGAATACCAACGTCGATGTCAGCAAGCTTGGCAACGGCGTCTGGCACACGGACAACCAAGGAGGTATGGTCGAAATCGGCAAGGCCAGCGTTTACGGTGCCGGCGGCAATAGCCAGGTCATCGAACTTGAGCGCAATGCCGGTGATGCGAGCAACCTCTACACCACTATCGATGCGAAGTCCGGCACCACCTATAACGTGTCGTTCGACTATGCACCGCGTGCCGGCGTAGATAATTCGCTTATCAACGTGTACTGGGGCGGCAAGCTCATTGGCACCCTGAACACCTCGACCACGGGCATGCAGCACTACAGCTTCGACGTTCCGGTCATTGCCGATGGCAACCAGAAACTCGAATTCCGCGCCGGGGACAGCAACAGCCTGGGCGGCGTGCTGGACAACATCAATGTCACTCAGGTGCTCAACTCTGGCCTTGAAGACAACGCGATCCTGTTGTCCACCATCCAGGCCCACACCAATGACGCCGACGGTTCGGAAACGCTCACTCTCACACTGAGTGGCTTGCCGGCGGGCTCCATACTCACCGATGGCAACCATACCTTCAATGCTGCCGACGGCTCGACGTCGGTGGACATTACGGGTTGGAACCTGTCCACGCTCAAGCTGACACCGCCGACAAACTTCAATGGCGACATTCCCCTGACCGTTACGGCCACCGCCAAAGACGGCGACGCCCCAAGTGCGAGCACCTCGCTGCCACTGGTGGTGCACGTTGCTGCCGTCGATGACGCAAGCGTGCTGCAGACGGACAAGATCACCGTCGAAGAAGATCACAACGCGATCGGCAACGTGCTGACCAACGACCACGATGTCGATAATGTCCTGAGCGTCGCAAGCTTCAGCGTGAACGGGGTCAACGGCAGTTTCACGGCGGGCCAGACCGCAACCATCACTGGTGTCGGTACGCTAATCATCGCCAGCAACGGCGACTACACCTTCAAGCCGGCTGCCGACTGGAATGGCAACGTTCCACAGGTGACGTACACCACCAATACTGGCTCAAGCAATACGCTGAACATCAGCGTCACGCCGGTCAACGACAACGTTACCGACGCCAACGAAACCGTCTCGACCCTGGAAGATACCGCCTTGACCGGCAGTGTCCTCACCGGCACGAGCAGCGTTGACGGCCCGGTCAGCGTGGTTAACTTCACCATCGGTGAAACCACCTACGCCGCCGGCAGCACGGCGACCATCGCCAACGTCGGCACCCTGGTCATCGGCGCCAACGGCGCCTACACCTTTACCCCGGCCGCCAACTACAACGGCACGGTGCCAACCGTCACCTACACCGTCACCGACGGTTCCGGCACAGACGACACTTCGACCCTGAACATCAGCGTTACGCCGGTCAACGACAACTTCACCGACGCCAGCGAAACAGTCTCGACCCTGGAAGACACCGCCTTGACCGGCAGTGTGCTCACTGACACGAGTAGCGTTGACGGCCCGGTCAGCGTGGTCAACTTCACCATCGGTGCAACCACTTACACCGCCGGCAGCACGGCGACCATCGCCAATGTCGGCACCCTGGTGATCGCGGCGAACGGTGCTTACACCTTCACTCCGGCCGCCAACTACAACGGCACGGTGCCGACTGTCACCTACACCGTCACCGACGGTTCGGGACCGAACGACACCTCGACCCTGAACATCAGCGTCACGCCGGTCGATGACAGCTTCACCGACGTCAACGAAACGGTATCGACCTTGGAAGATACTGCCCTCACCGGCAGTGTCCTCACCGGCACGAGCAGCGTTGACGGCCCGGTCAGCGTGGTTAACTTCACCATCGGTGAAACCACCTACGCCGCTGGCACCACGGCGACCATCGCCAACGTCGGCACCCTGGTGATCGGCGCCAACGGCGCCTACACCTTCACCCCGGCCGCCAACTACAACGGCACGGTGCCGACCGTCAGCTACACCGTCACCGACGGTTCGGGACCGAACGACACCTCGACCCTGAACATCAGCGTCACGCCGGTCGATGACAGCTTCACCGACGCCAACGAAACGGTATCGACCCTGGAAGATACTGCCCTCACCGGCAGCGTCCTCACCGGCACGAGCAGCGTTGACGGCCCGGTCAGCGTGGTCAACTTCACCATCGGTACGACCACTTACACCGCCGGCACCACTGCGACTATCGCCAATGTCGGCACCCTGGTGATCGCGGCGAACGGTGCTTACACCTTCACCCCGGCCGCCAACTACAACGGCACGGTGCCGATCGTCAGCTACACCGTCACCGACGGTTCGGGACCGAACGACACCTCGACCCTGAACATCAGCGTCACGCCGGTCGATGACAGCTTCACCGACGTCAACGAAACGGTATCGACCTTGGAAGACACTGCCCTCACCGGCAGCGTCCTCACCGGCACGAGCAGCGTCGACGGCACGGTCAGCGTGGTCAACTTCACCATCGACGGTGTTACTGGCACTTTCATCGCCGGCCAGACCGCGACCATCGCCAATGTCGGCAGCCTGGTAATCGCAGCAAACGGGGCTTACACCTTCACCCCGGCCGCCAACTACAACGGCACGGTGCCAACCGTCACCTACACCGTCACCGACGGCTTTGGACCCAACGTCACCTCGACCCTGAACATCAGCGTCACGCCAGTCGATGACCCGAGTGTGCTGGCTGCTGACCTCGAAACCACCCTTGAGGACAAGATCGCCGCCGGTAACGTTCTGACCAATGACCGCGATGTGGACAACGTTCTCAGCGTGACCAAGTTCACTATTGGTGGCATCGAGTACACCGCGGGGGGTACTGCCACCATCGCAAACGTGGGCAGGCTGACTCTCAGTGCCAACGGTGACTACAGCTTTACCCCTGCCGACAATTGGAGTGGCAAGGTTCCGACTGTGACCTACACCACCAATACCGGTTCAAGCACCACGCTGGACATCAGTGTGACCGCGGTCGCGGATACACCGATCGTGACCGCCACCACGTCTCAGGTGGCCGAGAACAGCAGCATCGCGTTGGGCTTGAAGGTAACGTCAGTGGACACTGATGGCTCTGAAACCCAGACCATTACCTCGATCGGCGGCATCCCGGCAGGTGCGACCCTGACCGATGGCACGCACACCTTTACCGGCACAACCGGTAACGGCGTCGTCAACCTCAGCGGGTGGGATGTAAGCAAGTTGAGCTACACCCCGGCACCGTACGCCACCGGCACCAACACGCTGACCGTGACGGCAGTCTCGACCGAGAGCCAGGGTGATTCGGCCAGCAATACGACGCAGATTCCGATCACGATCAATCCAGCGGTCTACAACGCCGTCACTGCCACGGCGGCCAATGACACCGTCACCGGCACCGACGGCAATGACATCATCATCGCCGACATCGGCGGCCTGACCGTGGTGCCAGGCACCAACTACAACATCGCCTTCATGGTCGACAGCTCCGGCAGTATGAGTTCCTCGTCGATCAACTCGGCCAAGAACTCGCTGACGTCGGTGTTCAACACCCTCAAGCAAAGCCTGGGCAGCAACTCGGGTACGGTGAACATCTTCCTGGTGGACTTCGACACCCAGGTCAACAAGTCGGTATCGGTGAACCTCAAAGACCCGAATGCGCTGACTCAGTTGAAGGCGACTCTGGACTCGATGTCATCCGGCGGCGGCACCAACTACGAGGACGTGTTCAAAACCACGGCCAACTGGTTCCAGAGTGCGGACGCCGTGGCCAACACTGGGGCGAAGAACCTCACGTATTTCATTACTGACGGCAAGCCAACTTACTACCAAAGCGGCGAGTCGACCAACCCGACCCTGTATGGCAGCACAACACTCGATAGCCTGATCACCACCAGCAACTATCAGCCGGGCACAGCGATCAGCCTGTTCCCCGACAGCACGCACCAGATCGACATTACCGCCTCGGGCTATGTGACGGTCTGGACCAAGAGCAGCAACGGCAACAACGGCAATGGCAATGGCAATGGCAACGGAGGTAGCTGGTCATACAAGGACTTCGGGTATCTGCGTGCCCAGGGTGACGGTACCTACGAATTTTCGAGTCGTGACGGCGACGGCAGTAGCACCGACGGGGACACCACCAGCAACTCAACCGGCAGCTTTACGTTGCTGAGCAACCTGTCGAATGTCGAGGCCATTGGCCTCAACAGCGGAGTGAGCCTCAACGACCTGAAGCCGTACGACTCGAATCAATCGCCACAAACCAACATTGATCCGAAGGACCTGGCCAACTCGATCATCGGTCACACCGAAGCGACGATGCCGGGTCACGACACCGTCAGCGGTGGCGACGGCAACGACCTTCTGTTCGGCGATCTGGTGAGCTTCAACGGCATTGCCGGCGAGGGTTACCAGGCCATGCAAGCCTTCGTGGCGCAGCAAACCGGTGTGGACGTCAGCAACGTCACCACCAGCAATGTGCACCAGTACATCACCGAGCATTACAACGCGTTCGATGTGTCCGGTGCCCATGACGGCAACGACACCCTGCTGGGCGGGGCGGGCAATGACATCCTGTTCGGTTCGGGCGGTAGCGACACCCTCGACGGAGGCAAGGGCAATGACATCCTGCTCGGAGGTACCGGCAACGACACGTTGATGGGCGGACAGGGCACCGACATCCTGATCGGTGGTTCCGGTGGTGACACCTTCGTCTGGAAAGCGGGCGACACCGGCAACGACGTGATCAAGGACTTCAAGGCCAGCGAAGGTGACCGGATCGACCTGCGCGATCTGTTGCAGGGTGAAACCGGCAGCACCATCGACAACTTCCTGAAGATCTCCACGGTCGATGGCGTGTCGTCGCTGCAAGTCAGCACAACCGGCCAGTTCAACTCGGGCAATGCGGCCGCCGCCACACCGGACGTGACGATCAAACTGGAAGGCAACAACTGGTCGAGCGCCAACCTGCACAACCTGATTGCCGGTAGCGACCCGACCATCAAGATCGATCACAACAACAGCTGAGGCACGAAAACGGCCGCCCTTATGGGGCGGCCGTCACGTTTGCGTCCACTGCCCGGTGACGATTTCGTCGCCGCGCCACATACTGGCGCGCAGTTGACCTATGCTGCTGACAGCACGACGCTGGTTCAATTCTGAGGGATGCTCAATGTTTTACGTGCAACGCGATGCGCAGGGCCTGTTGGTACGCGTGGAACCCGCCGCCTACGCCGAGGCCACGGAAACGCTGGCGGCCGACAATCATGAGATCCTGGCCTGGTTTGCCAACGCGGCTGTGGAAAACAGCCTCAAACAGCTCAAGCAAAGTGACCTGGAAATGATCCGGGTACTCGACGACTTGATTCAGGTGCTGACCCAGAAAGGCGTGATCCGCGTCACCGACCTGCCGACGGCGGCCCAGGCCAAGCTCATGGACCGGAACCAGGCCCGTGAAGCCTTGGGTGGCTTGAGCCAATTGATCGATGATGAGGAGACCGGGCTGATCTGACGCGCCCCTGCGATCATTCCCACGCACGGCGTGGGAATGATCACATCAGGCCCAGGGTTTTGGCTCGCCGAACAACTGGCCCTGTACACCGTATAACCCCATCTCGCGAATCACCGACAACTCCCCTTCTGTCTCGACCCGCTCGGCAATCAGGGGCAAGTCAATGCTGTGCGCCGCTCGCTGGATCGCCTCGATGAACAGGCGTTTGTCACTCTCCAGATCAATCGACCGAATGTAGCTGCCATCGATTTTCAGGTACGCCAGACCCAGCCGGGCCAGGTTGCCAATCATGCTGAAGCGGCCACCGAAACGTTGCAGGCTCAGGGAGAACCCCAGTTCGCGCAGGTGCCGGGTCAGTTGCTCCAGCACTGCCTGATCAGGCAGTTGCTCTTCGCCAATTTCCAGGGTCAGACGCGGGCCGAGGTTGGAGTGCGAGCGCAGTATCTCGAAGATTTTGTTTTGCGCCTGCGGATCGGCCAGGGTAGCCGACGACAGGTTCAGCGCCAGCGATTCCTCATGCCCGCTCATTTGCTCCAATACCCGCTCGAGCATCAGCCGATCCAGACGTGCAGTCCAGCCGAAGCGCTCCAGCCAAGGCAGAAAACGCCCGGCGGGGATGGTCTGGCCGTGTTCGTCGAGCAGTCGCGACAACACTTTGTAATGCAGCACCAGTTGCGTGTCCTGGGCGGCCACTACCGGTTGGAAATACAGCTCGAAACGTTGCTGTGTCAGCGCCTGGTCGAGCATGAGGTGCCAGGCGTGGTGATCGTCGCCGACACTGGCCGCAAGGCTGTGTTCGATACAGGCCCAGTTTTGCTCGCCCTGGCCTTCGGCCTGCGCCAGTGCCTGATCGCCGAGGCTGAGCACGGCTTGCGGCGAGTCGCCGTGAGCAAAAGGCGCCAGGCCGATAGAGGCTACGGCAGCCACATCGGTGGCGCCGGTAGCGTGAAGACTGGCCAAGGCGCTGTCGAGGTTCTGTGCCAATTGCAGCGCTTCTGTGCGCACCAGTCCCGGTGCCAGTACGGCAAATTCGCCACCACGGATACGGGTGACCAGGTTTTGGGTTTCCGGGTATTTGGCGCACTCGCGGGACAATTGCTCGCCGACGGCCTTGAGCACTTCATCGGTGCGCTGACCGCCAAGGCGCTGGTTGAGACCGGCCAGATCCTTGACCCGCAACAGCAGCAGGTAACCGGAACTGGCCTGCTCCGGGTTGCTTACCCGCGCATTCAATTGCATCTCGAAATAACGCCGGTTGGCCAACCCGGTCAACGAGTCCTGATAGGACTCGACCCGAAGTTTTTCACTGCGTTCGGCCTGCTCCTGGAAGAGCGCCTTGAGCTTCTCGACCATCTGGTTCATGGCCTGCACTACCCGGCGAAGTTCGGGGGTGCGCGGCAGTTCTGGCAGGCTGAGGAATTCCCGTCGGGCGATGGCGTGGGATTGCTTGACCATGTAATCCAGCGGTCTCAATTGCTGACGCAGCAACAATGCGCCCAGTACCGCACTGACCGCGCCACATAGCAGCAACCAGCCCAGGCTGCCCAAAGCGCTTTGCCATAGCTTGGCCAGCGCAAACATCGGGTGGCTGACCACCTCGACCCGGGCAGCCTGCTCCCAGCCACGGCTGACGATCGCATCACCACCGGCGGGCTCCAGGCCGATCAGTTTGACGAACCAGTCCGGAACATTGTTGATCGCCGGAATGCCCGTGCGCTCGACCAGGGGCCGATTGGTCTTCACATCGACCACGCGGATGCTCGCGTAGTAACCGCTGTCGAAAATCGAGCTGACCAGCAACTCGACCATCGCCGGGTCGTCGATGTTCGGTGTCAGGGACAGCGCCAGCGCCGTCGCGGCGTCCTGGGCATGGGAGCGCAACTGGTTGACGTACTGAGTACGCGAGCTCTCCAGGCTGACCATGAAACTACCGGTGAAGGCGACCACCAGGAACAGACAGATAGCAATCAACAGCTGTTTGAACAAAGACATCTGAGCACGTGCTCCTAGTTAGTCGTCTCGACCGGGAATCCTTCGGCCTGCATTTTTTTCAACACATCCTGCCAACGCGAAAGGCGTTTGGTATCGCCGACCTTTTTATTGCCCTTGGCACCCGGCAACCACATCCCTTCCGCATTGAAAGAGTAGACCGGCAGCAAATCCTTTCGCTGGCTGGCCGGCTTGATTGCATCAATCAGGCTGTCGAGCACCAAGGGCTCGGCCTCCGGACTCGAGTAGTAGGTCAGCACCATGTGCGCACGGTTCTGGGTCAGTGCCTTGACATAGGTGATACGCAGCTTTTCACTGGCTACACCGAGGTGTCGCAGGCTGAAGTACTTGGCAATAGCGTAGTCCTCACAGTCGCCGGCGCCTTTCCAGAGGGCTTCGATCGGGGTTTCCCAGTAGTCGACTTCATGCCACAGATCCATGTCTTCGACGTATCGCAGCTGTTTGTTGAAAAAGCGATTGACCACATTGAGTTGTTCCAGCTCGCCGATCTGCTTCTGGCTGGTCAACAAGTATTGCCAATCATTAATGCGCTGCTGACCTTCTCCCAAAGGTCCGTACAATGCCTGCGCTCGCCGGCTGATCAGGGAAAAATCCCAATCGGCGCTCAAGCTGCCCAGCATCACGCCAGTCAGCAGCAATGCGCTGCACAGCCAGCGTAAAACCCGGGGGATCGTTAAACTTGCCACCAATGCGAGGCATCCTGGATAGGCAGGAGGGAGTCGTTCGAATGGTGAAGGTTAGCCCGGAAAAAGACAATGGCACGGTGAGATCACTGGCGGCGCGCTAAACTGGAAGAAAGGCACTCCAGAGCTTGTTTGACAAGCAGTCAGCCAGTCACTAGTGTCATTTGGATCCAAAAATATTCCATCAATCAGGGTGCGTTTAGTGACACAAAAGCCCAACCCTCTCAGCAGTATCAAGGTCAACGGGCCGATTCCTGCACACATGGCACGCTCGGTGATCGAAGAAACCCTGCGCGCGGCCATACTCGACGGGCGCATTCCTTGCGGTGCGGCCTTGCGCCAGCAAGACCTCGCCGACCTGTTCGGCGTCAGCCGCATGCCTGTACGCGAAGCCTTGCGCCAACTCGAAGCACAATCGTTGCTCAATGTGGTTGCCCATAAGGGTGCCGTGGTCGCGCCACTGGTACAGGGCGATGCCGTGGAAACCTATGCGCTGCGCATCCTGCTGGAATCCGAAGCCCTGCGTCTCTCGGTACCACTGCTCCAGGACGAAGATCTCGAACAGGCTGCCCGCTACATCGATGCACTGGAAACGGAAAGCGACTACACCGAAATCGGTCGGCTCAATCGCCTGTTCCACATGGCGCTTTACACCCGGGCGCCGAATCGCCGGCTGTTGAGACTGGTCGAAGACGGCCTGAACGAAGAAGAACGGTTCCTGCGTTTCAACCTGGAAGCCATGGGCCTGGGCAAACTCTCCCAGGATGACCACAAGGCCCTGTTGCACGCAGCCGAAGCCCGGGACGTCGAACACTCCGTGCAGCTGCTCGAGCATCACCTGAACCGAGGGGTCGAGGTCATTACGCGCTACCTCAACAGCCCTGAAGTCCAGGCCAGGAACAGGTCGAAGTAGCCCGCAGCGGCAAGCCCGGGGAATGTACCGAAGGGTTTTCCTCGCTTGCCGCGCATCCCCCCAAATGCTCCGCGAGTAATTTGATTACAAATCCCCCGGCGCCATACCGCGCCCCAACGCCCCGCCGCCTTAAAACCCGACCATTGCAACGTTTGCATGATGCCTCAGTAATGGCGGCCACCTCGATTTACGCCCACTCTGGATAACCAGGACAAAAAACGGGTGACGCTCCGTGCGAATGGAGCAGTCTCTGCCCCCAGAAGCGAAGGAAGGAGCCTCATCACGGGAACGGAAGGATCGGCATCACTCGCGACCCGCTTCCACCCCCTCAGACACCCACAACGACGCCCGTAAAAAGTTACTTCGAGTGAGGCATTCACTCTTTATTTAATTCTGACTTACATAAGCCGGAAGGAGTAACTACGCCAAAATAAAACCAATATAAAAAGTTTTATTGAAACTTTTCATCTTCGAAAAAGTTGAATATTGAAATAATAACAAAACAACTTGATCAACACTTTATATGTGTATTAGTTTTTCTTCGCCGCCAACCACAAACGGCAGTAACACCTCAGCTACTCGGCATCAATAGCACTGAAAAAGATCAATACGTTTGAGGTACCCGTTCGCCCGGAGAAAACTTCCAGCGAACTTCAGTGCTTGATTACTTCTCACCCCGGATCATTTACAGGCTCATCCATGAAACCAACTAAAGAACGCCTGCTTCAAAAAAAATCAGAACTTGGCGAACACCCGATCTTCTCTGAAATACATTCGCTGCCGGTCCTGCGACGCTTCATGGAAACCCACGTGTTTGCCGTATGGGACTTCATGTCGCTGACCAAGCGCCTGCAACAGGAATTGACCTGCGTGCGACTGCCCTGGCTGCCACCGCAGGATCCCCAGGCCGCGCGGTTGATCAACGAGATCGTACTGGGTGAGGAGTCGGATGATCGTCCGGCCCGGGGTCATTACAGCCACTTCGAGTTGTACCTGGATGCAATGCGCGAGGTCGGCGCCTGTACCGTTGCCATCGAACGCTTCGTGGCCCTGCAGCAAGAGGGTGTGAGCTACGACGTGGCCTTGCAGAGCATCAAGGTCGATCCGGCGGCCGCGGATTTCGTTCGCCATACGCTACACACCGCACTACATGCGCCGGGTCACAGTGTGGCGGCGGCGTTTCTGCACGGTCGCGAGAGCGTTATCCCGCAGATGTTCCAGCGCATCCTCGACGATTGGGGCATCGGCATCGAACAGGCACCGACTTTCCGGTACTACCTCGAACGGCACATTGAGGTCGATTCCGAGGACCACGGCCCGGCAGCGGAAAAGCTCCTGTCGCGACTGGTCGATAGCGACCCGCAACGGCAGGAAGACGTGTACGCGAGCGCCATCGCAGCCGTGGAAAGTCGTATCGCCCTGTGGGACGGGTTGCGCCTGAGCATGAACGCATCCGTCACGGAGGTGAGTGCATGAACGCCGCAGACTACCAATCCTTCGCTGATGCCTGGGAGAGCCGCGCGACCATCCGCACCCGCCCGCGCCGTGTGCTGGAAAACGACGGCAAACTGATCTACCCGTTGAGCCGCCAACCGCTGGTGCTGAGCGAAACCTTTGTGCGCGAATGCCCGGAGCAGCGCGACGTCGCCCTGGTGCAGACCCTCTACAAGTTCATCAACGATGTGGTGATCTTCGAAACCGAGATCGTCGACAAAACCGCCCGCAGCATCGCCAAGAATCGCTTCGCGGTCGAGTTCCCGTTCGCCTGCCGCTACGACGCCATGACTGTCGTGGTGGACGAGGATTATCACGCACTGGTGGCGATGGACTTCATGCAACAGACCATCGCGTTGACCGGCATCACCCCCATTGAATTGCCGGATGAAATCGAACTGAGCCGAGCAATACCGGCGGCCGTGGCGCTCGCACCGGAGCACCTGCGTAGCGCTGTAGAACTGATCTGCGTGGCCATCGCCGAAAACACGGTGACCGGTGATGTCGCCGCGTTTGCCAAGGACGACACGGTCAAGCAATCGATCAAGGGCCTGATGGCCGATCACTTGCTGGACGAGGGACGTCACTCCGGTTTTTGGGCACGGCTGGTACGCATCTACTGGCATGCCGCAAGTGCAGACGATCGCCAGTGCATCGCCCAGATCTTGCCGGTGTTCATTGCTCATTACCTGACCAACGACATCCAGAAATCCTTCGACTTCCGCCTGATCGACGCACTGCAGATCAACGACTCGGCGCGCCACGCCCTCAGGAACGAAGTATCGGCACTGGCCTTCCCGATAAGTCGCCATCACCCGCTGGTGGCCAACATTGTGCGGTTTTTCCACAGCAGTTCGTTGCTCGATTCGCCGTGCGTACAAACCGCCCTCAGCGACTACCTGGTTTGACGAGGAGCCCATCATGAGACGTCTCGACATCTTGCTCATCGGACAAAGCCAGGCATTGACCGAGCTGGCATTGGAACTCGAACAACACGGTCACTCACTGACGCGGGTATCCGCACGCGACGAAATGCCGGGGCCTGTGGATCTGCTGATCGACGATGGCACGTCGCTTCAGTTCACTGCTCAGGCGCCACGGCTGACATTGCAATTGGGGCTCGGCTTGCCGCAGACGTCAGGCCTGCCTTCGCTGGACCTGTTGTGCCGCCATGGCTCAACGCTGCTGTCTCGTGTACCCATCGCCGATGAGCCGTCGGGTAACGGCCAGGCGTTGAGTAGGCAGGCCATGACAGCACTGGTTGACCACGTGGCGCTGCTGGTCAGTCGCTACTCGCGCGATGTCGACTATTTTCGGCTCGCCGAACCCGCCGAACCTGTTCGCTTCGAGCGCATCGAGAGTTTGCGGTTCCTTGACAGCCTCGCGTTCGTGCATCGCCTCAATGCCACCGCCGACCCACGACTGCAGCAACTTGCGCAAACGCCGATGATCGAAAGGCTGGAGCAACAGTGCATCCAGAATGCTGACCGTCCGGCCTTGAGCATCGATGGCACCACCCTCGACTATCGCCAGTTGCACGCCCACAGCCGCGCCATCCAGCAACGCCTGCGACCGCTGCTGGATCAGCATCAAGGCCCGATAGTCGTCGGGATCTGCCTGCCCAAATGCAGCGCGCTGTATGCGGGAATCCTGGCGATCCTGGGCAGCGGCGCGGTGTACTTGCCGCTGGAGCCGAGCCATCCGTTGCAACGTCAGCAGTACATCCTGTCGAATGCCGGCGCGGTGTTGTTGCTGCATGACGGCGAGCATCCCCTGGCGAACGAGATGCCAGGGCTGGACATCAGCAGCATCGACGCCCATGCAGCAGATCTCTCTCAACCGTTGATGCGCCAACGCCCCGACCTCGATACGCCATGCATGGCCCTCTACACCTCGGGCACCACCGGCCATCCGAAGGGCGTGCTGCTCAGCCAGGCCAACCTCGCGCACTTCACCCACTGGTACGCCGACTATGTTCAGCTGACCAGCCAGAGCCGGGTGCTGCAGTTTTCTTCGTTGAGTTTCGACTCATCGCTGATCGACATCTTCCCGACTCTGCTGCAAGGCGCCGAGCTGATCGTGCCCGACGAGGACCAACGTCGCGATCCGCTGCAACTGGTGGAGCTGATTCGTCATCGGCAGCTGAGCCACGCCTTTTTACCGCCCGCCTTGTTGAGCATCCTGCCGCTGGAGCAGTTGCAATGTCTGGACCGTGTGATGACCGGCGGCGATGTCTGCGAACCGTGGGTCATCGAGCAGCTGAGCCGTCAGGGCAAGCTCTACAACCTCTACGGGCCCACCGAGGCCACGGTGCTGATCACCGCGCGGCGGCTTCAGGCAGGCGACAACAACCGCTCGCTGGGTGCGCCGATCGCCAATAGTCAGGTGTTTATTCTTGATGATGACTATCAACCGGTGGCCGAACAGACCGTCGGCGAGTTGTACATCGCCGGCCCGGGCGTGTGCCTGGGATACCTGAACAACCCGCAGCAAACCGCTGAGCGTTATCTGGAACTGAACTTGCCTGATGGCCGGACCCTGCGCGTCTATCGCACCGGGGACATGGCGAAGTGGACGGCTGAAGGGATCGAGCTGTGCGGTCGGCGTGATAATCAGGTGAAGATTCGCGGCTTCCGGGTCGAGCCGGAAGAGATTGAGCGCTGCCTGCGCGACAGCCAGTTGTACCGCCAGGTTGCCGTGGTCATCGATAGCCAGCGGCGGATTCTGGCTTTCCTTGCCCAGCCCCGAGAGGACCTTCCCGGCAGCGCTCGCCAGGCGTTGAAGGCCCACGCGACACAGCACCTGCCGGACTACATGCGCCCTGTTGCATGGACCGAGCTGGCAAGCATGCCTTACGCCAGCAATGGCAAGGTCGACCGCAAGGCGTTGCTGGATCTGCCGGTAAGCGTCACCGAGAACCCTTCACGGCGCCTGCCCGTCAACGCCGATGAGGCCCTGCTGCTGGAAATCTGGGCGCAGTTGCTGGAGCTGCCGGCGAGCGACATTTCCACCGACGAAAGCTTCTTCAATCTGGGCGGGCACTCGATCCTGCTGTCGCGCATGCTCCTGCGACTGCGCGAGGAGTTCGGGCGCAGCATCTCGATCAACCGCTTCATCGAAATGCCCACCCTCGAGAAACTGGCGACACTGGTACGCGGCTTCGGCAGCGAAGAAGTGCTGAGCGAACAGGCCATGCGCGATGCCTTCCGCGAACTGGATATTCAGCCAATGCCCGTCAGCCGCATGGGCGATGTGCACAAGGTGATCGTCACCGGTGCCAACAGTTTTGTCGGTGTACACATCGTCGAGGCATTGCTGGCCTGGGGCGCCAGTGAAGTCGCCTGCCTGGTTCGCGACGGCAACGGGCAATCGGCGAACGAGCGCTTTGCCCAGGCGTTACGGGAGAACCGTCTGGAGCATCTGGATATGAGCCGGGTGCGGGTTTACACGGCAGACGTCACACGGCCGGAACTCGGTTTGGCGCCCGAGGTTTACCAACGGCTGGATCAGGAGTTTGGCGCTCTGGTGCACAACGCGGCCAACGTCAATCACGTCCTCGATTACGAGTCGCTCGCCCGGGACAACGTTGAGCCGATTGTCGAATGTTTGCGCCTGTGCGAAGGACGCAGCAAAAAAGTCTTCAACTTCGTCTCGACGCTCTCGGCCTCCAGCACGATATCCGACGATGGCCGAGTGCTCGAGTTGCCGGCCGCACTCACACCACCGATCTACATCAAGAACGGCTACAACCTGTCCAAATGGGTCGGCGAGCGAATCCTCGAAAGGGCACGGGAGCTTGGTGTGCGGGTCAATCTCTACCGTCCCGGCAACATCAGCTTCAACAGCCTCACGGGCGTGTGTCAGCCGCACAAAAATCGCCTGATGCTGATGCTCAAGGGCTCGATCCAGCTTGGCCAAGTACCGGAGTTCGCCTTGAATTTCGACTTGATGCCGGTGGACTTTCTCGCCCGATTCATCGCCTTCCACGCCAGTCGTTATCAACCGGAACAAGCGGTATTCAACCTGCACAACCCCGAGCCCTTGAGCTGGGACAATTACGTGGCGTCCTTCCGCGAGGCAGGCCGCGAATTCACGATGGTCAGCGTCGCCGACTGGCAGCAGCAACTGGGTCGGGTCGACAGCGACAACGCGTTGTTCGGCGTGCTGGGGTTCTACCTCAACGGTTTCGAGGAGGACATCGGCGATATCTCGATGATCGGCCACGACAACGCCCAGGCCGGTGTTCGGCTAATGGGCGCGCACTACCCGCAAAAGTCCCCGGCGCTGCTGCGTCGCGGCTGCGATTACCTCAAAGAAATCAATTTCATCTGACGCAACCAAACGGAGCAAAACCATGAGTATTCTGCAACCCGACACCCTGATCAAAAACCCTCAAGGCTGCCACGTGGTGTCCTCGGTGGACGTGCCCGCCGATGCCACTCGGGTATGGGCCGTAGTCGGTAACTTTGCCGGCTTCGATCGCTTCATCCCGGCACTGTCGCATATAGAGATGACCGGCGAAGGCGTGTCATCGCTGCGCAAAAAGTTTTTCAAGGACGGCAACCTGGTGGTCGAGCAGCTCAACTCCCGGGACGACCAGGCACGGCGCATGACCTGGACCACTATCTACAACACCCTGGGTGTGGCCAATCTGTGGGCCGCGATGAGCGTTGAACCACTGGATGCGGGCAAGTCCAGAGCCACCTGGACCATCATCGCCGAACCGGCGCAGGGCGCCGCCGAGGCACTGCCGGGCTTCAAGGACTTCGTACAGGGTTTTGCCGATGATGCGATGAACAATGTGCTGAAGCTGTTTGCGTAAGACGTGAAAAAGCCCGTTGTGGAGAGGCTCCACAACGGGCTTTTCAGTACCCCTGAAACGACAAAACCCCTGTCTGCGTTAGCAGACAGGGGGTTCGGAATTCAATCTTGACGATGACCTACTCTCACATGGGGAAACCCCACACTACCATCGGCGATGCATCGTTTCACTTCTGAGTTCGGGATGGGATCAGGTGGTTCCAACGCTCTATGGTCGTCAAGAAATTCTGTAACCAGCCCGTTAGAACTTTAACGTGCCAGTGAAAACTGGTGACTTCTACTAAAACAAAACCCCTACCTGCATACGCAGATAGGGGTTTCGGAATTTAATCTTGACGATGACCTACTCTCACATGGGGAAACCCCACACTACCATCGGCGATGCATCGTTTCACTGCTGAGTTCGGGA
>NZ_JAGYGG010000062.1:0-19454 GCF_019947335.1 Pseudomonas sp. BF-R-24 | reverse complement strand
GAGATCACCTGTGGGAGCGGGCTTGCTCGCGAAAGCGTCGTGTCAGGCAACATCGATGTTGAATGTACCGACGCCTTCGCGAGCAAGCCCGCTCCCACAGGTCTCTCTGCGCTGAAAATGATTGCACAAAAAAAATGGCAACCGCGCCAACGGTTGCCACTTTTCCAAACGGCTGGATTACTCGCCGTAAACGTCAAACTTGAAGTACTTGTCCTGCACTTGCTTGTACTTGCCGTTGGCGCGGATTTCGGTGATGGCGGTGTTGAACTTGTCCGCCAGTTCCTTATCGCCCTTGCGCACGGCAATGCCTGCGCCGCCGCCGAAGTATTTCGGATCGTTGTACTCAGGGCCGACGAAGGCAAAACCTTTACCGGCGTCGGTTTTCAGGAAACCGTCGTCCAGGTTGACCGAGTCGGCCAGCAGCGCATCAATGCGGCCGGAAACCATGTCCAGGTTGGCTTCCTGCTGGGAGCCGTAGCGCACCAGGACAATCCCGGCCGGTTGCAGCACTTCAGTGGCGAAGCGGTCGTGGGTACTGGCGCGCAGCACACCGACTTTCTTGCCCTTGAGTTCGGTCAGCGGGTCCTTGACGTCGCTGCCTTCCTTCATCACGAAGCGCGCCGGGGTGTGGTAGTACTTGATGGTGAAATCGACGTTCTTCTTGCGGTCGTCAGTGATGGTCATGGACGACAGGATGGCGTCGATTTTCTTGACCTTCAGCGCAGGGATCAGGCCGTCGAACTCTTGCTCGACCCAGGTGCACTTGACTTTCATCTGCTCGCACAGCGCATCACCGATATCCACGTCGAAACCGGTGAGTTTGCCGTCAGGGGTTTTCATCGAGAATGGCGGGTAGCCGGCTTCGATACCGATGCGGATCGGCTTGGCGTCTTCGGCCACGGCGGTCAGGGACAACATCGACAGTGCCAGGGCACCGAACATCACTAGCTTCTTCATTTTTAACTCCTGTGTGCGGAGGCTTTTATTGGCAGCTTCGATTGGCAGCGCTCGGTCATCGCTTCGTGAGCGGGAACCGAAGTGGCCGGCAGTCTAGAGCGGCTACAGGAGGGTAAATTACGCCAAGGCGACAAATATTTATAGAAAAGTGGCACCCGGAGAGAGGCACCGAGGTGAACGCGCCATGACGGTGCAAAGTCTGTCAGACATGCCGCGTTTTCAGAGCAAACCTACAGGTTTTCCGGCTCCATCCGACAGAACGGGACGACTGGCGATGTCTGGTGTTTTGCGGCACATTGAGCGCCCTTGCGTCCCATCGAGAGTAGCGTGATGCCCACGTTGAACCTGATCCAGCACCACTGCGCCGAAGGTCCGGGCGCCATCGCCATCTGGGCCGAATCCCGAGGGCTGACGCTGAAGGTGTTTCGCGCCGACCTCGGCCAATTGCCGCCCGTCAGCGCCGATCCCGTGATCCTGTTGGGCGGGCCTTATGAATCCAATGCCGGCCCGGCCTGGCTGGAAGCCGAACGGCAATGGCTCAGAGGCACGCTGGATCAGGATGCGGCCGTGTTCGCCATATGCCTGGGGGCACAGTTGCTGGCGCTGAGCCTGGGCGGGAATGTACGGCGGATGGACCGGACCGAAACCGGATGGACCAACGTGACCTTTATCGATGGGAAAACGCTGAAGGTGCTGGAGTGGCACGAAGACGCCATCGACCTGCCGCCAGCCGCGCAGCTGTTGGCCAGCAGCGAGCACTGTGTGCAGCAGATGTACCGCGCCGGGCCGGCGCGGCTGGGTCTGCAGTTTCATCCGGAGTGGAACGCCGAGTCGGTGACCATGCTCAATGCGCATTTTGGCGATGAGTCGCCGTTGCCCCGAGGGCCGCAGGACGATGCGGCCTACGCCGATGTGCTGGCGTGGTTGCAGGCGACACTGGATGAGTGGTGGGCGGCCGCTTCCTTGCGCTGAAATACATACCTGTGGTGAGGGGGCTTGCCCCCGTTGGAGTGCGAAGCGCTCCCGACACTCTCGACTATTTCAGAGATTCCGGGGTTGCTGCGCAACCCAACGGGGGCAAGCCCCCTCGCCACAATGATCAATGCTGTTTGGATATCAGCATTCACAACCGATCACAGCATTCACCGGCCGCTGCACCCCGACACTCAACTCAAACCCTTCATCGAGCCACCCTGTCACGCCGCCGATCATCTCCTTGACCGGATAACCCAGGGCCGCCAGTTTCACCGCCGCCTTGTTGGCGCCGTTGCAGTGAGGCCCGGCGCAATAGACCACAAACAGGCTGTTTTTCGGATAACCCGCCAAACCTTCGGCGCTCAGCAAGCGCCCGGGAATGTTGATCGCTCCCGGTACATGCCCGCGGTCGAACGCCAGCGGCCCCCGAACATCCACCAGAATGAAATCGACTTCACCAGCCTGCTGGCTGCCGTAGACGTCGGAACAATCGGTTTCGAACGTCAGACGGTTACTGAAATGCATCAGGGCGATGGCCGATGGGGCGGCGGGAATTTCGCGAACCAGGCTGGTCATGGGCTGTACTCCAAAGAGATGGTGGGTGTGGAAAGACTTTATCCGCCAGCCACTTGCGGCTACAGTGGCGTACAAGACACTCACCGGGAATTTTCCGCCAAATGCAACCCACTCCAGGAATGGTCGCGATTCTGGCCTACGACGGCCTGTGCACGTTCGAGTTCGGCATTGCCGTGGAGATCTTCGGCCTGCCACGACCTGAATTCGATTTTCCGTGGTACGAGCATCGTATCGTCGCGGTCGATCAAGGTCCGATGCGGGCCATGGGCGGCATCCAGGTACTCGCCGATGGCGGCATGGAATTGCTCGCCGATGCCCGCACCATCATCATTCCCGGTTGGCGCGACCGCAGCGCCACGGTGCCAGCAGAACTGATCGCTGCTTTGCGCCAGGCCCATGCCCGGGGGGCGCGGTTGCTGTCGATCTGCTCCGGTGTTTTCGTCCTCGCCGCCACCGGGTTGCTCGACGGGCACGGTGCAACCACGCACTGGCGCTATACCTCGGAACTGGCCGAGCGGTTTCCCGGCATCCTCGTGGACCCGGACGTGCTGTATGTCGATTCCGGCCAATTGATCACCTCCGCCGGCAGCGCGGCAGGCATCGATGCCTGCCTGCACCTGGTGGCGCGGGATTTCGGCACCCAGGTGGCCAACTCCGTGGCGCGGCGCCTGGTCATGTCGCCGCAACGCAGCGGTGGCCAGGCGCAATTCATTCCGACGCCGGTCAGTCCTGCTCCGCGCAGCGATCTTTCCCGCGTCATGCAGTGGGCACGTGAGCGTTTGCACGAGCCGCTGGAGGTGCGCGACCTGGCCAGCGAAGCCGCCATGAGCGAACGCACCTTCCTGCGCCGCTTCACCGAAGCCAGCGGCCAGTCACCGAAAACCTGGTTGCAGCACGAACGTCTGGGCCGCGCCCGTGAACTGCTGGAAAGCAGCGACCAGAACACCGAGCAGATTGCCGAACGCTGTGGTTATCGCTCGGTGGAAAGTTTCCGGGTGGCCTTTCGAACGGTGGTTGGCGTGCCGCCTTCGGTGTATCGGGAGCGGTTTGGGCGTGGGGGTAACACTTTACCTTCGGTTGACCTTCAAGGCCCAATTGCGAGCAGGCTCGCTCCCACACCGAGGGTGTGAACACTGAAGATCCACTGTGGGAGCGGGTTTGCTCGCGAAGGCGTCAGCCCGGTCACCGACTGATCAAGGCTTTCGCAACAGATAGGTATCCATGATCCAGCCATTGGCCAACCGCGCCGCCTTGCGCACCCGTTCGATTTCATCCGCGACATCCTTGAGCTTGCCGCTGATCAGGATTTCATCCGGCGTCCCCAGATAGGCCCCCCAGTAAATCTCGGTGTCCTGATCCACCACCTGATGGAAAGCATCCTGGGCATCGAGCATCACCACCAGGCTGTCGGCATCGCTCACCTGCCCTGCCGCCAGGCGCCGGCCGGTGGTGATTTCAACGGAGCGGCCAATCTGGTTGAGCGGCACCTTGTGTTGTGCCGCCAATGCCTGGACGCTGGTAATCCCGGGAATCACCTCGAACTCGAACCCACAGGCGCCCGCGGCCTGGATCGCCTGAAGGATACGGATGGTGCTGTCGTACAGCGCAGGGTCGCCCCACACCAGAAAACCACCACACTGGCTGTCGGGCAGCTCTTCATTGATCAGCCGTTCGAAGGTCTGTTGTTTGGCCAGGTTCAAGTCGTCGACACTGGTCTTGTAGTCCACCTCACCGCGCTCACGCTCGGGGCTGTGGGCTTCGACAAAACGGTAGTCGTGGCCGGTGATGTAGCGCTCGCAGATTTCGCGGCGCAGATCGATGAGTTTGTCTTTGCTCTGGCCCTTGTCCATGAGAAAAAAAACATCGACCTGATTCAGCGCCTTCACGGCCTGCATCGTGATGTAGTCGGGGTTGCCGGCACCGATGCCGATGACCAGGAGTTTTTTCATCACGGCAGGTCCTCGGGATCGATGCCCGGAAAGCGCAGCCGCCAGCGGTCATGGAACCTCAACTCGACGGCCGACAGGGGTTCGACGTCGATCAGGTTGGACGCGCCCCCCTGCAACACTTGCGTCAGCGCGGCGCGGATGACAAAGGGATGGGTAACGGCAACGATGTGCCCCGGCGTCGATTGCAAGGTTGTCAGCCAGGCGCCCACCCGCTCGCCCAGTTGCACCAGCGACTCACCACCGTGGGGGGCCGAAGCCGGGTCGTCCAGCCAATGCTGGAGCGCCTGGGCTTCGGTTTTTTGCAGATCGCCGATGCGCTCACCGCCCCAGCGCCCGAAATCGCAGTCCCTCAAGGCGTCGACAATCTGCGGCGCGCTGGCGAACAGTCCAGCGGTTTGCCGGGCGCGCAACTCCGGAGCACAGACAAGGCGTGGAGCGCCCTTGAACTGATTGCGACGGGAAAGCCTGAGCGCTTGCCAATCCATCTCCAGAGGCTCGTCCAAAGGAAAGCGCGCCAATTTCTGTGCGACGGTTCGAGCGTGGCAAATCAGGGTTAAACGGGTTGCCTGCACCAGCAATCACTCCAGGGATGGAAAGAAACGACGGCGTCAGGTGACCGCCGTCGCGCAATTGTGCCGCAAGAAAGCAGGCCCGGGTGGTGTTTAATTTTCCTGTTTGAAACGGATTCCTTCAGTCATTTCCTGCGAGATTTTCTGTCATGGCTGACCGCAATGCAGGCAATCGCCTACAAGACTTTACGACATCGGCGTAGCCCCGTAGTACAGGCACTTCGCACCTTTTTCGGGCATGAGCAGACCACGCGAAAATTCACTAGACAGGCAGTACGCGATGATTAAATACTCCTTTCAACGGATTGTTAAAACACGTGCCACACTCATCCAGCAGGAGCCCGGATGCCTTTACTCGAACACCCGATCAACGCGCCTGGCCAGGCACCACCTCCGACCGAACCGCCTGCTCCTCGTTTAATGCGGTCCATCCCAAGAAACATCCGATAAGAAAAAGCGTGGCGCCTGACAACGTTCAGATGACCACCGATTTAATGTGTGGAAAAACCGACAGTGATAGTCAGGTTCGGCTCAAGCCGCCGAATCGTTTGATACAGGAGTGTCTCCATGCTGGTCTTGCGTCCAGTCGAGTTGGCCGACCTGCCCCAGTTGCAGAGGCTGGCCCGTGAAAGCCTCGTGGGCGTCACGTCCCTGCCCGACGATAGCGAACGGTTGCGCGGAAAAATCCTCGATTCCTGTGCCTCGTTCGAAAAGGATGTGCAGGCTCATGGCCCGGAAAACTATTTCTTTGTACTCGAAGACCTGACGACACGGCACCTGGCCGGCTGCTCGGAAATCCTCGCCACGGCGGGTTACAACGAGCCGTTCTACAGCCTGCGCAACCGGCACTTCACCAGTGCCTCGCGGGAACTGAACATCGAGCACGGTGTTCCGGCCCTGTCGTTGTGTCACGACCTCAGTGGTCACACCTTGCTGCGGGGCTTCCATATCGATGCCGCGCGAGTGCGCAGCGCGCATTCCGAACTGCTGTCGCGGGCGCGCCTGTTGTTCATCGCTGCCCACACCCGGCGTTTTTCCGAAACGGTGATCACCGAGATCGTCGGCTACAGCAGTGATGAAGGCCACTCGCCATTTTGGGACGCCGTGGGCAAGCATTTCTTCGACTTGCCCTACGTCGAGGCCGAACGGCTTTGCGGTCTGCAGAGCCGCACCTTTCTCGCCGAGCTGATGCCGCAGTATCCGATCTACGTGCCCATGCTGCCCCAGGCGGCACAGGACTGCATCGGCAGCATCCACCCCGACGGCCAGGAAGCCTTCGATATCCTCGAACGGGAAGGTTTCGAAACCAACAGTTACATCGATCTGTTCGATGGAGGGCCGACGCTCTATGCGCGTACCTCGGGTATTCGCTCCATCGCCCACAGCCAGTGCGGCATAACGCAGCCTGGCCCGGTGATCGACACCCGCGGCAGCTTTCTGGTGAGCAACGAGTCCTTGAAGGATTACCGAGCCATCGTCGCCGATCTTGATTACATCCCCGGACAACCCGTGACCCTTGACGCAGCGATGTGCACGGCGCTGAAGGTGACCGAGGGCAGCCCCGTCAGGCTGGTGGCCCTGTGAACACCCGCCAGATTCAACGCCCGAGCACCCGCGCACAAGGAACCGCCCCATGATTGTCCGTCCGGTCCAGATCACCGACCTGCCCGCCTTGTTCACGCTGGTGCGGCAGGCCATTCCGGGGCTTACCAGCCTGCCGGCCGATGAAGAACGCCTGGCCTACCGGATTCGCTGGGCTCAACGCACCTTCGCCGGACAGGTCGACCGGGCCGATGCCGATTACCTGTTCGTGCTCGAGGATGACGAGCAGCAAGTGGTGGGCGTCAGCGCCCTGACGGGGGGCGTCGGTCTGCGCGAGCCCTGGTACAACTACCGGGTCGGGCTGACGGTCAGCGCTTCGGCGGACCTGGGTATCCAGCGCCAGATCCAGACCCTGTTCCTGAGCAATGAATTGACCGGGCAATCGGAAGTCTGCTCGTTGTACCTGCGCCCCGATCAGCGCCAGGGCAGCAACGGCCGTTTGCTTTCCCTCGGGCGCTTGTTGTTCGTTGCCGAGTTTACCCAGCTGTTCGGCAACCGGCTCATCGCCGAATTACGCGGCAGTGCCGACGAACGAGGCGGCTCGCCGTTCTGGGACAGCCTCGGCCGGCACTTTTTCAAGATGGATTTCAGCCACGCCGATCACTTGTCCGGGCTGGGCAACAAATCGTTCATCGCCGAACTGATGCCGCGCCAGCCGCTGTACACCTGCCTGCTCACCGAACAGGCCCAGGCGGTGATCGGCAAGGCCCACCCCAATACCGAGCCGGCCCAGAAAATCCTCAGCGCCGAAGGCTTTGCCCACCAGGGCTACATCGATATCTTTGACGGCGGGCCGGTCATCGAAGCCCCGGTTTCCGGGATCCGCACCGTGCGCGACAGCCGACCGCTGTCACTGGCCATCGGCTCGCCGGACGATAAAGCGCCCCTCTGGCTGATTCACAACCGCCGCCGGGAAAACTGTCGCATTACCTGCGCCCCGGCCCGACAGGTAGGCAACAGCCTGGTGGTTGATCGCCTGACCGCCAAGCGCCTGCAGCTGCAACCCGCAGACTCGGTGCGCGCCGTGCCGCTGCTTGACCAGCGGCAACAGGCCGTGGCGGCGTGACTTATCAGTTCCATCGCGGCGATGTCAATCGGCCTGACCCAGCAAATTCGTCATCATTCTCCCCTTGCGCGCGTGATAGCCTTTTATTTCTTCGGCGTTGACACTTTTGCTCAAGCCCTTCCATTCCATTGGTGGAACTTATATGTCCAGGCTTTCCCATCAAGATTTGCGCCGCAATTTTCGCCAACTGTTCGCCTCCAACACCTGCTACCACACGGCCTCGGTTTTCGACCCGATGTCGGCCCGCATCGCCGCCGACCTGGGCTTCGAAGTCGGGATCCTCGGGGGTTCGGTCGCATCGCTGCAAGTGCTGGGCGCCCCTGACTTTGCCCTGATCACCCTCAGCGAATTCGCTGAACAGGCCACCCGCATCGGCCGTGTCGCCCAGTTGCCGGTGATTGCCGACGCCGACCACGGCTACGGCAACGCGCTCAACGTCATGCGCACCATCGTCGAACTCGAACGTGCGGGCGTGGCTGCGCTGACCATCGAAGACACCCTGCTGCCCGCGCAGTTCGGCCGTAAATCCACCGACCTGATCACGGTCGCCGAAGGCGTCGGCAAGATCCGCGCGGCGCTCGAAGCCCGCTGCGATTCGGAAATGGCAATCATCGCCCGCACCCATGCCGGGATTCTGCCGGTGCAGGAAATCATCAGCCGCACCCGGCAATACCAGAGCGCCGGCGCCGACGGGATCTGCATGGTGGGCATCAAGGACTTCGACCATCTGGAGCAGATCGCCGAGCACCTGAGCGTGCCGCTGATGCTGGTGACCTATGGCAACCCGCTGCTGCGCGATGACAAACGCCTGGCCGAACTGGGTGTGCGCGTGACCATCGACGGCCATGGCGCGTACTTCGCCGCGATCAAGGCGACCTACGACAGCCTGCGCGAACAACGCCAGATCCTCACCCAGACGTCGGACCTGAGCGCCACCGAGCTGACGCACACCTATACGCAACCCGAGGAATACATCCGTTTCGCGGAGGAGTTCATGAGCGTGAAGGAATGACGGTTTAAACCGACCCGCCGCCATCGCGAGCTCGTTCCCACAGTGGATTTCTGTTGAACACAAATCTTGTATTCACCCGGAACCCCGTGGGAGCGAGCTTGCTCGCGATGAGTCCGTCACAGCCAACATCCCTGCCGCCTGACCCGCCGCCATCGCGAGCAGGCTCGCTCCCACAGGTTTTGCGGTGAAGGGTCACACCGAGTCGAGCAGTTCGCGATGGGGTTTCCCGTTACCGCAGCAGATCACCCGATTACGCCCGGTGGTCTTGGCTTCGTACAACGCATGATCGGCATCATTGAGCCAAAGCATCGCGTCGGCATGGGCCGGGTTGAATGACGCCAGGCCAATGCTCAGGCTGACTTTCAGCGCCGGGTTCTGCTCGTAGCCCAAGATGGCGAAGCGAGCGCGCAGGGCATCCATGATGGCGGCGGCGCGGTTCAGGGGCAGGTCCGGAAGGATCACGCAGAACTCGTCGCCGCCGTAGCGCCCTGCCACATCGGTCGCTCGCAGGTTCTGCTTGAGCATTTTGCTCAACTGACGCAAGACGATGTCGCCGGCAACATGGCCGTAGGTGTCGTTGATGGCTTTGAAATGGTCGATGTCGATCAGGGCGATCGCTCCGCCTTTTTGCTGGCTGTTGCAACGCTGGAACTCGATCTCCAGTTGGTCCTTCCAGGTGCCATGGTTCAGCAGGCCTGTCAGGCTGTCGGTGCGGCTCAGTGCCAGCAGTTCACGCTTCTGACAGCCCAGAGTATGGGCCTGGCGGAAGCAGATCCAGCCCAGCGCCAGCGGATACAGGCACAGCAACGGCAAACAGGCATAGAGCTGCACGGCGCTGGTGGCAGGAATGAACGCCGGGGCGAAAATCAGCAGGCCAACGCCCACGCCCAGGATTTGCGCGGCTGTCCCGGCCAGCAGAAAGCGCGAGCCGCCTATGGCCACGTTGTTCATGGCCATCATGGAAATGGTGGTCGCGCTGGGCAGTGGATTGAATTGCATCGCAGCAATCCAGAAGCCGCCGAGAAAGGCATCGATCAGCAGATTGCGGTGTTCGGCATGATAGGGCGTCTTGGCCCGGCGCGCCCATTGGTAAGCCAGGTGCGGCCAGACCAGGCCATTGAACCACATGAAGCCCCAGACCCAAGGTGCAGGATCGAGTGGATACATTGCCGCGCTCACACACACCAGCCCCAGGGCCAACCCCAGGATCCGCGATGTATAGAGCCTCCTGGCCAATGAAGATCCCTTTCCTCCCGCTTTTGCCATAGGACCTCTTTGCCACTCCACGGAATGCGATTACAGCCTGTGCCTATGCGCTGGAGTCTATCAGGGCGACATTAAATAGCCATCACCGACTGATGGGCTGAAATTCGCGACATCAGGCTCACATAAAAGCAAAAGCCTCACCCCATAAACGGCTATACATGAAGGAAGGGGTTGATCAATGTCCATAAGAGGAGGCCCATGCAGACCTTTCAAGTATTGATCATCGGCAGCGGGTTTGGCGGCCAATGTGCAGCAATCAATTTGCTCAAGGCCGACATCGACGATTTTCGCCTGCTGGAGCGGCGTGATTTCTTCGGCGGCACCTGGTGCCAGAACACCTACCCCGGCGCGGCAGTCGACGTGCCCTCGCCGCTGTACTCCCTGTCTTTTGCTCCGTATCGCTGGACGCAAATGTTCGCCGAACAGGCCGAACTGCACCGTTACACCCGCCACGTGGTGGAGCACTTCGGCCTGCGGGACAAAGTGGAACTGGGCGCCAATGTCGAGCGCGTCGAATGGGACGACACCCACAAACGCTGGACGGTGTACACCGCCGGCAAAGGCACGTTTTGCGCACAGTTCCTGATCAACGCGACCGGGCCACTGAGTCAACCGGTTGTTCCGCGCTTCGACGGACAGGAGCGTTTTCAAGGTAAAGCGTTTCACACCAACAACTGGGATCATCACTACGACTACCGGCAAAAACGCGTGGCCATCGTCGGCAGCGGCGCCAGTGCGGCCCAGGTCATTCCGGCCATCGCCCCGGACGTCGCGCACTTGCATGTATTCCAGCGCACGCCCCACTGGGTCCTGCCCCGGGCTGACCGCAGCTTTGGCCGTTTCCAGCGCTGGCTGCTGGGGTTCAAGCCGGCCTACAAGCTGCTGCGCTGGGGGATCTACTGGCAATTCGAAACCCGGGTGATTGCCTTCAAGTATTCGAAACCGGCGGTGCACATGGTCCAGCGCCAGGCCCTGCGTTTTCTCAAACGCCAGGTGCCGGATGCCGAACTGCGGCGCCAACTGACGCCGGACTACACCATCGGCTGCAAACGGGTGATTCTGTCCAGCACGCTGTACCCGGCACTGGCGCGCGACAACGTGACGCTGCACAGCCGCGAGCAAGGCATCGCGTCCATCGACGAGACCGGTATCGTTACACTGGACGGCCAGCACATCGACCTGGACCTGATCGTCTGGTCCACTGGCTACGATGCCACCGACGGGGTGATTTCCTACCCGGTAACGGGCAAAAAAGGCACCCGTCTCAAGGAGGTCTGGGCGCAGTACCCACGGGCCTACCTCGGCACCGCCCTGCCCGATTTTCCCAACCTGTTCATCGTCACCGGACCGAACACCGGGATCGGTCACACCTCGGCGCTGTTCATCATCGAATCCCAGATGAATTACATCCTCGATTGCATTCGCACCTTGAAGACTCAAGGTTTACGCAGCATCGAAGTTCGCCATGAGGCGGAACGTACCTACACTGAAATGATCCACCGGGAAATGGAACGCACCGTGTGGAAATCCGGTGGTTGCCACAGTTGGTATCAAAGCAAGAGCGGTCATGTGATTGCCATGTTTCCGGGATTCAGCTTCAGCTTTCATCGCTTGACCCGAGCGCTGAAACCCGCCGATCACATTTTGTCCTGAGCAGATAGAAGGGAGACGCGTGATGCTTTTGTTGTTCGTCGTTCTCGCAGTGTTCGTTGCCTGGAGCTGGCTGACCTACCCGGCCATCGGCTACTGGCTCTATGACTTGAGCATGGCGGCCGAGGCCAAGTTGTACCGGCTGCACAAGATCGTCGTGCCCATCCCCGAAATGACCGTCTCGACCTGGCAAGGCGGGCCGTACGAGGCCACCAGCAGTGTGCTGATGCTCCATGGCTTCAGCGCCGACAAAAACCTCTGGCTGCGTTTCGCCCGGCACTTTGTCGGCAGCCATCGGGTGATCATCCCGGACATCGCCGGCCATGGCGAAACCGGCTTCAAGGCGGGCGGCGGCTACGACATCCCGCTGCAGGCCAAACGCATGATCCAGCTGCTGGACGTTTGCGGGGTGGAGAAAGTCCATGTCATCGGCAACTCCATGGGCGGCTACATGGCGGCGTGGCTCGCGGCCACTTACCCGGAACGCATTGTGTCCGTGGCCCTGGTCGACCCGGCCGGGGTCACCGCCCCCGAGCCCAGTGACCTTGAGCGGCATTTGGCCAAGGGCCACAACCCGTTTCTGATTCACTCGCGCGAAGAATTCCGGCGTTTCTACGCCATGACCATGGCTTCGCCACCCTGGGTACCGAAGCTGGTGCTCGATGCCGTCGCCCAGCGCTATGAACAGTCCCGCGAAGAACTGGAAGAAATCTTCCGCGAATTCCGTGCCAGCCCGCCGATGGAACCGCACCTGCCCGACATCACCGCCCCGGCGCTGTTGCTGTGGGGGCGCAAGGACCGGCTGATCGACGTCAGCAGTGTGGCGGTCTGGAGCAAGGGCATTGCCGACCTGCGCGTGCATATCTGGGACGCCATCGGGCACATGCCCATGGTGGAAGCGCCATACGGTTCGGCGCGCCTGTATCGCGAGTTTTTGGCATCGCTGCGCTCGGAGAGCCCACAGGATCAACGACTACATTAGATATGTAGTCCTTAACAGAATGAAGTTCGTCAGAAACTTCGTTTGTCGGCGTCGCTGAAGGCTGCGATCTTTCGTCCATCCTTTACGTCACCGCGCCAGGAATCCTGTTCATGAACCACCCGAACTTCGTCAGCCCTGACCTGATCCGCCAACGCTTCTCCAAAGCGATGTCCGACATGTACCGCGAGGAAGTGCCGTTGTACGGCGCGTTGATGGAACTGGTGGAACAGACTAACCGTCACGTGCTGGACAACGATGCGCAAATCCTGCGGCAGCTCACCAGCACCGGCGAAATCGAACGCCTGGACCTGGAACGGCATGGGGCGATCCGCGTCGGTACGGCCGATGAACTGGCGACCCTCGCCCGCCTGTTCGCGGTGATGGGCATGCAACCGGTAGGTTACTACGACCTGACACCGGCCGGTGTGCCAGTGCATTCCACGGCGTTTCGCGCGGTGCATGAAGCGTCGTTGCAGGTCAGCCCGTTCCGGGTATTCACGTCGCTGTTGCGCCTGGAATTGATCGAAGACCTGCAGCTGCGAGCGTTCGCCCAGTCGATGCTCGACCAGCGTTCGATCTTCACCCCCACGGCCCTCACGCTTATCGAGCGCGCCGAATCCCAGGGTGGCCTGACCGAGCAGCAAGCCCTGGACTTCGTCGAGCAGGCACTGGAAACGTTTCGCTGGCACCACAGCGCCACCGTCACCGCCGAACAGTATCAACAGCTCAGCGCCCAGCATCGTCTGATCGCCGACGTGGTGGCGTTCAAGGGCCCGCACATCAACCACCTGACACCACGGACCCTGGACATCGACATCGTCCAGGCGCAGATGCCGGCCCATGGCATCACCCCCAAGGCGGTGATCGAAGGCCCGCCTCGCCGCCAGTGCCCGATCCTGCTGCGCCAGACCAGCTTCAAGGCCCTGGACGAGCCGATTGCCTTCACCGATCAAAGCGAGGCTCGCGGCAGCCACAGTGCCCGGTTCGGCGAGATCGAACAGCGCGGTGCCGCCCTCACGCCCAAAGGCCGCGCACTCTACGACCGTTTGCTCAATGCCGCGCGAGACGAACTCAAGGACTTCCCCAACGAAGCCAACGCTGCGCGCTATAACGCCCTCATGGCGCAGCATTTCAGCGAGTTCCCTGACACCTGGGAAGGCATGCGCCAACAGGGCCTGGCTTACTTCCGCTACTTCGTGACGGAAAAGGGCCTGGCGGCGGGCGACCTGAAAAACGCGCCCCTGGAAGACCTGCTCAGCGACGGTTACCTGCGGGTAGAACCCCTGGTGTACGAAGACTTCCTGCCCGTCAGCGCGGCGGGGATTTTTCAGTCAAACCTGGGGGACGCGGCGCAAACCCGTTACGGCGCCCATGCCAACCAGCAAGCGTTCGAACAGGCCCTGGGGCGTTCGACGATCGATGAGCTGGAACTGTACGCCGAGAGCCAGCGGCGTTCGATCGAACAGTGTTTCGCCGCGTTGGCCGATGTTGCGTCAAGTCAATAAAAAACATGATTGAATGATTTGTCACAACTCAATAAAAACGGGCGACCTACAGGTCGCCCGTTTTTTTATATCCGAAACGTTCTATACAGCAAATAAGGTGTTCGCCCAGTGCAATGGCCTCGGCAATCCATGCACTGGTAAAGAGCCCTGACACTGGGCGAACGGAACGTATTTTAGTAGAAGCGGATTAATATGTCCGTACGCAAAAATGAAATTTATCGACACAATGTTTAACAAGATGTCGATTTAAATACTATGCAACACGGCATCTCAAACTCACCAGCTCGACCATTACGAGCTGATTATTCCTATACAAAACTTGCACAAAAACAATCGGCCCGTATAACACCAATACTCAATATTAGTGCTTGCTGGTCACCGTCAATATGTCGGTATAAACCACGTTGACGCTTTGTCCGACTTTCAAGTCCTTGAGTTTGGCCTGGACTTCAGGTCGTTTGACGTCGACGGTCTTGGACTTGCCTTCCGGGTTTTCGAAGGTCACCTGGTTTTTCTTCAGGTCAATGCTGGTGATTTTCAGCTGCACTTTCACCTGACGGTAAGCTTCGCCGCCGGGGTTGGGGCTACCTGGCGCTGTGCGCATTTCGCCGGTGGCTTCGGCGGTGCCGGGCAGGCCTTTGTCGACATCGGTGTCGAGGAAGGCTGCAACGGCGCTGGTCACCCTGATTTCCACCGTATCGCCAGCCTTGAGGTTGTCGAGGTTTTTCGCCTTGTCGGTCAACTGCACAGGGAACTCATTACCCTGCGGGCCTTTAAGGACCACGGAATGGTTCGCGGTATCTACCGAAACGACTTTGGTGGTGACCTGGTCAACCACCACAACTTCGGACAACGGGAGTTCGGCGGCAACCGCGCCAAAACTGGCGACAGACAGCAAGGTTGCGAGGGTGATGGCTTTGCTCAGTGCGTGGCGTTTCATAGGCAGAACATTCCCTGTGATAGATGGCAACAGACGGCGTTGAAACCGGGCTCAACGCCATGTGTGCGAGTGAGCATAGACGCTGTTCAGCGAGTGGTCGCGCCGCAGCGGTGATTTTCCTGACACGAGCGCCTAGTACCCGGTCATTTCCAGATAGCCTTGCCCTGCATGGCTGCCACTGAGGCGAACCGGGCCTTCCCAGTACGGAATGCGCAAGTCCATCCAGGCCTGGGGATTGAGCGCGGCAATGGTTATATCGAGGTGTCTTGCAGGGATTTTGATCGACCAGCGAATGGGCATCTCACGCCCGGCAACCCGGGCGGTGTCTTGCGGCGTGAGGCTGATGTCGCGGGCGTGCAGCAATTGTGTCTGGCCCCGGGCGTCGACCCAGGTGCCGGTGAGGTAAGGCTCACCGTCCTTTTGCCGCATGCGATATAGCATCACCTGCTCGCCGCTGTCCAGATGCAGGGAGAACCAGTCCCAACCGGTCTGGTTGCTCGTCAGGGGCTGGCTGCTCCATTCCCGGTCGAGCCAGGCCGGGCCACTGACCCGAAAGGTCTTGCCGTCGATGTCCAGGGTGCCGCTGGCCTGGAAAAACGGCTGGCTGTAGTAATAAGAGGCCTGACCCTGTTCGGATTTCTGGCTGAAGCCCCGGTCCCCCTGAAGCACCAGCGGACCTGTCGAAGTCAACCGCAGCCGGTAGCTGAAACGCCGGTCGCTGGCACTGAGCTGCAGGTCGGCCAACGGGTCGTCGGCAGTCGCCTGGCTACTCAATTGCCAGTCGTCGATCCAGGCGTTGAACGGCGCGACGCTGACACCGGCTTGACCGACGCCGCCACGGGCATAACGTTCGGCCGCGTGATGCGCCGTCGCCGATGTCACCGCCGCGTGGCCGAGCCAGATCGTCTGATTCTGCCAGCCCAGCACCTCGGGGGTGGCTTTCAAGGCACTGCGGAACAAGGTCCATTGCGCGCCAAACTCATGCCCCTGATCGTCCTTCAGGTTGGCCGTGACATACCACCATTCGATGCGAAAGCCGTCGTGCGGGCCGTGATCCGCCGGGAAGCTGAACACCCGACCGGGCACCACCGGGGTGAACGCAGCGGCCTGGTTGCCCAACCCGGCAAAGCCCTTCTCGACCGGTGCCGGTTGATCGCAACCGCTTGCCAGCAGCGCCAGGAGCAACACGCCGACTTTAATCTTCATGGGCAAACGTCCGCAGCAGGTCCGCCGGTTGCGTGCGGTACAAACGGTACAACGGCCAGGCCGAGGCCAGTAACGTCGCCACCAGCGCCAGCCCCATCAATTGCAACAGTTGCAATGGAAACACTCGCAACGGCAGTCGCCAGCCAAAGGCCTGCACGTTGATCACCGCGTCCAGGCACCACGCCAGGGCGATGCCCAGTGGCAACGCCAGCACCAGGGTCAATATCGCCAGCAGCCAGGTTTGCCCGAGGTTGAGCAACATCAAATGCCGACGCGTCACGCCCAACGCCCACAATGGCGCCAGTTGCCCGAGACGGCTCTGGCTTTGGGTCAACAGGCTGATGAACAGCGCCACCCCCGCCACGCACAGCGTCAGGCTGTTGAGTGCGGCGGTGGCAGCGAAGGTGCGCTCGAAGACTTGCGTGGACCAGCCCTTGAGCCGTGCCTGATCGACGATGCGGCTGTCGTCCAGGGTAAATCGTGCCTGCAATGCCGTGACGAACGCCGGGATCGATGCCGGATCGATGCGCAGGTTGAAGCGGTTCGGAGTCAGTTGCGGCCAGCCGCGCAACAGGTGGCGGATGTTCACCAGAATGTGGCCCTTGGGATTGCCATAGTCGGCGTAGATCCCGACGATCCGTGGCGACCACGGGCCGGTGGGCGTCGGCAGCGTCAGGTGATCGCCCAGTTGCACTCGCAGGCGCCGGGCCAGTTGTTCGCTGAGCATCACCGCATCGTCCTTGGCCAGTCGCTCCCAAGGGTTGTCACCCAAGGCTTCGAGCAGTGGCCAGTGCTGGCGGTAGGTCGGATGGTCGATGATCCCGGACAGGTCCGTCGGCCAGCCCTGCAATTGAATCGAAACCTGCCAGTTGGGCAGCACGGCCGCCAGTTGCGGCTGCTGGTTGAGCCAGCTGTGCAACTCCCGAGCCTGGGCCGGGTTCTGTGGATTGAGGTAAAGCTCGGCCGTCAGCCGTTGCTCGAGCCAGTCACTGAAGGTCTGGCGAAACCCTGCGGTCATGCTGCCGGCACCGATGTTCGCCGCCATGGCCAACAGCAGCGCCATCAAGGCCAGGCTCAACGCCGGCAGTTGCTGGCGGCAATCGGCAACAAACCACTGGCCGAGCACCGAGCGACTGCGCTGCGAAACGAGACTGAGCAGCGCGCTGAGCACCACCGGCAAGGCCAGCGCGGCACCGATCAACAGCGCGGCCATCAACACGAAGCCACTGATCAGGCTGTCGCCGAAGATCAACGCCAGCAACGCGATCATCCCGGCCATGGCCGCCACCCAACCCTGGCGTCGCAACCAGCGCGCATGGGCTTGATGCCAGGCCTGCGGATCGGCCAGCGCCAGCAATGGCAGACGCGCCGCCCGCAGCAGGCTGTTTGCCCCGGCCAGCAACGCGCCGATCAGACTCAAGCCGATACCACTGAACCACCACGACAGACCAAGGCTCAACTGCCCCGCCACTTCGGCGCCATACAAGCCACGCAGGCTGGCGGCGACATCGGGTAACAGCACGCCGGCCAGCAGGTAGCCGCTGACCACCCCGGCCACACCGCCGATCAGGGCCAATCCACCCAATTCGACGGCGAGACAGGCCATCAGCATCCGTGCACTCACACCGCACGCACGCAGGGTTCGGAGCAAGCTTCGCCGTTGCTCCAGCGCCAGCCCGATGGCGGCGTGCACGATAAACAGGCCGACCACGAACGACAGCACCCCCAGGGCATCGAGGTTCAGGTGAAAGCTTTCGGTCAGGCGCCTCAGGTTGTTTTCTTCGCCGGCGCGCTTGAGTTGCAACTGGCCCTTGAACGGCTCCGGCAACGGCGCGGTGAAATCCTTCGGTAACAGCAGCCGCGACAGTTGCTGCGGCAACCCCAGAATCTGCTGGGCAAAACCGATGTCCACCAGCAGCACGCCGGGCGCCATATCGGCCTGCACATGCAGCGGCGGCAGGGCCACGCCCGCCAGGTTCAGTGGCCGGTCACCCTCGCGCAAACCCATTGCCTGCAAGGTCTGCGACGATATCCAGGTACTGCCCGGCGGACTGAAAAAGCCGACCACCTGTTCAATCGCCAAGGCCTGCCCGGCCACCGCTGCGCCCGCCGGCAGCGACACCGGCTCGATGCCCATCAACTGCAAGCGCTGCTCTTCGTGCCCCTTGAGCGTGACCCGGCCTTGCAGCACCGGCGACACCGGCCACCCCGCGCGCCGCAGATCGATAAACCATTGCTGGGGGAACGTGCCGCCACCGGGCGCACCGAGGCTGGCCTGAGGTTCGCCGCCGATCAATTGACTGGCGCGGGCATAGCTGTCGCGGGCCTGGCTGTTGAGTGCCTGGACGCCCGTCAACAGACTGGTGGCCAGCCACAACCCGGTCAGCACACTGAAAAACTGCACCGGATGCTGCCGCCAGTGGCTGAGCAGTGCGCGCAGGGTTTCGCCAAAGATGCGCATGTCAGCGCTCGCCCGCAGCGGCCAGGCGACCGCCGCACAGCAGGGCTTTTTCCGCCAGCCGTGCCGCGACGCCGGGACTGTGGGTGACCATCAACAGGCTGGTGGGACTGTCGTCGAGCAATTCCAGCAGCAACTGCAACACCTCGGCACCGGTGGTTTCATCGAGGCTGCCGGTGGGCTCGTCGGCCAGCAACAATGGCGGACGCGACGCCAGCGCCCGGCCCAGCGCGACCCGTTGTTGCTGGCCGCCGGACAGTTGCTCGGGGTAGCGCCGCAGCAGCTCGCCCAGGCCCAGGCGTCGCACCAGGTGCGCCTGCCAGCGTGGGTCATGACGCCCCGCCAGCCGCGCCTGAATCGCCAGGTTGTCTTCGACCCGCAGGCTGCCGATCAGGTTGAACTGCTGGAACACCAGGCCGATTTCCGTACGGCGCCAGTTCGCCAGTTGCCCTTCATTCATCTGTTCCAGGCGATGCGCGCCACTGCGGATGCTGCCGCGATCGACCTTGTCCAGCCCGGCGATCAGGTGCAGCAAGGTGCTTTTGCCACTGCCCGACTCGCCCATCAGCGCCAGGCTGCTGCCGGGCCTTAGCGTCAGGTCGACGCCTTGCAGCACCGGCAGCGGCCCCTGCGGTGTGGCGTAGCTTTTGAAAACACCATGGACTTCAAGCATGGGTCAACCTGCTGGATAGGCGTGGCTCAAGGATAGCGGTCCTGAATGTTTTTTGTCCGTTGCTGATG
>NZ_JAGYGG010000061.1:0-20190 GCF_019947335.1 Pseudomonas sp. BF-R-24 | reverse complement strand
AACTCGGGCTGGTCTCAATACTGGACACGATAACCCGGCTTAACCGCTTAACCTGAACCGCCGTATACGGAACCGTACGTACGGTGGTGTGAGAGGACGGCGGATGTAAATCCGCCTCCTACTCGATTGCTGTGGAGTGTATCAGCCCCGACGACGAGCCAGAGCGTCGATGCGCTCTTCCAGCGGCGGGTGGCTCATGAACATGCGAGCGAAGCCTTGCTTGATGCCACCGTTGATGCCGAAGGCGTTCAGGGTGTCGGGCATGTGCACCGGCAGCCCTTGTTCCGCCCGCAGGCGTTGCAGGGCGCCAATCATCGCGGCGGTGCCGGCCAGGTTTGCACCGGCTTCGTCGGCACGGAATTCACGCTTGCGCGAGAACCACATGACGATGGCGCTGGCCAGGATGCCCAGAACCAGTTCGGCGAAGATGGTCGCCACGTAGTAGGCAATACCCTGGCCTTCTTCGTTCTTGAAGATCACCTTGTCGACGAAATTGCCGATGATCCGTGCGAAGAACATCACGAAGGTGTTCACCACGCCCTGGATCAACGCCAGGGTGACCATGTCGCCATTGGCCACGTGACCGATTTCGTGGGCCAGGACGGCTTTGACTTCATCCGGCGAGAAGCGCTCGAGCAATCCCTGGCTGACCGCGACCAATGCGTCGTTCTTGTTCCAGCCGGTGGCGAAGGCGTTCGCCTCGTAGGCCGGGAAGATACCGACTTCGGGCATCTTGATCCCGGCTTCGCGAGACAGTTGCTCGACGGTTTGCAGCAGCCATTGCTCGTGACGGGTGCGTGGCTGGGTGATGATCTGGGTGCTGGTGCTCATCTTCGCCATCCACTTGGAGATGAACAGCGAGAACAGCGAACCTGCGAAACCAAAGACCGCACAGAAGATCAGCAGCTGATTGAGGTTAAGGTCAACCCCATTGGCCGCCATGAACCCGTTGAAGCCGAAAAGGCTCAGGGTGATGCTGGCAATCAGCACGACCGCCAGGTTAGTGGCCAAGAACAGCAGGATGCGCATCATGGTTGTAGAAATCTCCTCATGCTAAAGATGTGGCGTACTGCGGGGTATATAAGGTGCTGCACCGGGGTATTCAACCGGGTGACTATTTCAAACTGTGTCCTACGGCAACAGTCTAGCTGCTTGCAGGGCATTTCCGACAAGTATGCGGGAAGTGTTTGTCAGTCAATTCATGTCGAAGGCCCCGCCTTTGTTAGGCGCGAGCAGGCAAGGCGCGATCCGGCAGCGGTCAAGGCGACTGTCAGTGGCGCAATGCAAACAAATGTTGCCGGATGAATCACCGTGCGACGTTCGGGAACGTCGCACGGTGACAGATCACTTACTGGCGGTAGGACTTGAGGAAGCCGCCGATGCGTCCGATGGCCATCTCCAGGTCATCGACACGGGGCAGGGTCACGACGCGGAAGTGGTCTGGCCATGGCCAGTTGAAAGCGGTGCCTTGAACCACCAGCAGCTTCTCGGAGAGCAGCAGGTCGAGGACGAATTTTTCGTCGTTATGGATCGGGCAGACCTTGGGGTCGATCCGCGGGAATGCATACAGCGCCCCCATCGGTTTGACGCAGCTCACGCCCGGAATGTCGTTGAGCAACTCCCAGGTGCGGTTGCGTTGCTCCAGCAGGCGGCCCTGGGGCAGCACCAGGTCATTGATGCTCTGATAGCCACCCAGGGCGGTCTGGATCGCATGCTGGCTCGGCACATTGGCACACAGGCGCATGTTGGCCAGCATATCGATGCCTTCGATGTAGCTTTGGGCGTGGTGTTTCGGGCCGGAGATGGCGATCCAGCCGGAACGGAAACCGGCCACGCGATAGGACTTGGACAGGCCGTTGAAGGTCAGGCAGAGCAGGTCCGGCGCCAGGGAGGCGGTGCAGATGTGCACGGCGTCATCGTAGAGGATCTTGTCGTAGATCTCGTCGGAGAACACCACCAGATTGTGCTGGCGAGCCAGTTCCAGCATGCCCAGCAGGACTTCTTTGGAGTACACCGCGCCGGTCGGGTTGTTCGGGTTGATGATCACCAGGGCCTTGGTGTTCGGGGTGATCTTGGCCTTGATGTCGGCCAGGTCTGGCCACCAGTTGGCTTGCTCGTCGCACAGGTAATGCACCGGGTTACCGCCCGATAGGCTCACCGCTGCGGTCCACAACGGATAGTCCGGCGCTGGCACCAGCACTTCGTCGCCGTTGTTGAGCAGGGCCTGCATCGACATCACGATCAGTTCGGAAACGCCGTTGCCCAGGTAGATGTCTTCAATGCCGACGCCTTCCACCTGCTTTTGCTGGTAGTACTGCATGACGGCCTTGCGCGCACTGAACAGGCCCTTGGAATCGCTGTAGCCCTGGGCGGTCGGCAGGTTGCGGATTACGTCCTGGAGGATTTCATCCGGTGCTTCGAAACCAAAGGGCGCCGGGTTGCCGATGTTCAGCTTGAGGATGCGATGGCCTTCCTCTTCCAGGCGCTTGGCGTGCTTGAGCACCGGGCCGCGAATGTCGTAGCAGACGTTGGCGAGCTTGTTCGATTTGCTGACCTGCATGGCGATGTGTTCCCGAAAATGAACGATCCAGACGGCGTTTGGGTAGCCGTGCTGGGAATCCTGCGTATTCACACAGGCCTGACGCCTTGAGATGCAGCACCCATATTTCCGTTTGAATGCGCGTGGTCTGGCTGCCAGACTGGCGTTTGACGAGGCGCAATCATACGTGCCGCCCGATCCGTGGAAAAGGTACAGATCGGGCTTTTTCAGCCGCTGAGGTGTGATGATGGAAAAGTTGGAAAAAACCCTGGAAGAATGGAAGGCGATGCTCGACCCGGAGCAGTACAACGTGTGCCGCCTCAAAGGCACCGAACGACCGTTTTCCGGCAAGTACAACGCCACCAAGACCGACGGTATCTACCACTGCATCTGCTGTAACGAGCCGCTGTTCGACTCCAAAACCAAGTTCGACTCGGGTTGCGGCTGGCCGAGCTTCTACGCGCCGATCGGCGACAGCGCCATGACCGAAATCCGTGATGTCAGCCACGGCATGATCCGCACCGAAGTGGTCTGCGCCAAATGCGACGCGCACCTGGGCCATGTTTTTCCCGACGGCCCGCCGCCAACGGGCCTGCGCTATTGCATCAATTCGGTGTGCCTGGACCTCGTGCCGCGCGTGTAATGCGAGCCCTGTAGGAGCGAGCCTGCTCGCGATGGTCGTCAACGATAACGCGGGAAGCCTGGTGCCCCGAGTTGTTCTCTGGTCCATCGCGAGCAAGCGCGCTCCTACAGTGGATTGGCGTTCGATAATTTAAATTGCACACAATTAAATTGCTCGCTATTTTGTTATCTCTTCCATTCAATCGGAACCTCAAACATGAGCGACAACCTGCTGAGCATTCCTTGCACCACGATCAAGGGTGAGCAAAAGACCCTGGCGGATTTCGCCGGCAAAGCCGTGTTGGTGGTCAACACGGCCAGCAAGTGCGGTTTCACTCCGCAGTACAAAGGTCTGGAAGAGCTGTGGCAGACCTACAAGGACCAGGGCCTGGTGGTGCTCGGCTTTCCCTGCAACCAGTTCGGCAAGCAAGAGCCGGGCAATGAAGGGGCGATCTCCGAGTTCTGCGAGCTGAACTTCGGTGTCAGCTTCCCGCTGTTCAAAAAGATCGACGTCAATGGTGCCGATGCCCATCCGCTGTTCGTGCAATTGAAAAAGCGCGCACCGGGGGTGCTGGGTTCCCAGGGCATCAAGTGGAACTTCACCAAGTTCCTGATCGGCAAGGACGGGCAACTGGTCAAGCGCTTCGCTCCGGCGACCAAGCCGCAGGACCTGACCCGCGAGATCGAAGCCCTGCTCAAATGAACACCTTGTCAGTCGATTCCCTGAAGCTCGACAGCCAGTTGTGCTTCAAGCTGTACGCGGCTTCCCGGGCGGTGATTCGCGGCTACAAGCCAATGCTCGATCAGTTGGGCCTGACTTACCCTCAGTACCTGGCGATGCTGGTTTTATGGGAGTGGCAGGAAGCGACCCCGGAGCAACCTACCGTCAAGGCATTGGGCGAGCGTTTGGCCCTGGATTCCGGCACGCTGACACCTTTGCTCAAGCGCCTGGAACAACTGCAACTGGTGCAGCGTCAGCGTTCGGCGCGCGATGAACGTGAAGTGCACCTGAGCCTGTCGCCAGCCGGCACGGCCTTGCGCGAACAGGTCGGGCCACTCAAGGCGCGCCTGTTGTGCGACAGCGGGGTCGATCTGAATCGTCTCAACGAATTGCGCGATGGCCTCGATCACCTGTTGGGGCAGATCAAGGCGCTGTCATAGCGGGGATCCACAGGTCCAGCAGGGCGGCCAGTTCTTCGCGCCGGAAGGGTTTGGCCAGGTAGTCGCTCATGCCCGCGGCACGACAGCGTTCACGCTCCTCCGACATGGCGTTGGCCGTCAGGGCAACGATGGGCAGTTGGGGCCAGCGTCCGCTGCGGCGGATTTGCCGGCTGGCTTCATAGCCGTCCATTACCGGCATGTTGCAGTCCATCAGCACCAGGTCGAAATCCCGTTGCTCGAGTTGATCCAGTGCCTCGCCACCATGAGCGGCGGTGGTGACCTCGCAGCCGAGTTTGCCGAGCATGCCCTTGGCCACCAACTGGTTGACCGGGTTGTCTTCCACTAACAGCACGCGCCCGCGGCGTTGCGGGCATTGTGTGTCGAGTCGAGCCTCGTTGACCGGTTGGGTTTGCGGTTGCAGGATCCTGCGCAACGTTTGAAGTAGCATACTGCGGGCCAAAGGGCGGGCCTGCTGTTGCAAGGGGGCGAGTGCGTTGACCTCTTCGCTGGGCATGAAGTTGCCATACGCGGTGATCAGCAGGATTGGCGCGCTGAGGGTGGGGCGCAAACTGAACAGGCATTCGGGGCAGTCGGTGATGAGCACGTCGGCTGCCAGGCCAAGCAATGGGTCATCCATGGAACGCCGTTCATAGTCCAGCCCCCAGACAGGCAACAGGCTGTTCAACAGTTCCCCCAGTCCGCTGCTGGCGGCTGTGATGGCAATGACTTTGCCCCTGAGTGAAACAGCTGGCATTGCACGGGTATGGCTGGGCAATGGCAACTCCGCGCAGAACTGGCTGCCAAAACCCGCCTCGGAGCTGATGGTCAGACGCCCCTGCATGGCTTCGCAAAGGTTATAGGTCAGGGCCAGGCCCAGCCCGGTGCCGCCAAATTGACGGGTAATGCCGGCACCGGCCTGGGTGAAAGGCTGGAGGATCTTGACCTGCGCCTCCTGAGGGATGCCGATGCCGGTGTCGCAGACTTCGATTCTGACGCCGTCGCCAAACGTCGACAGGCGTACGTCGACCCGCCCGAAACGGGTGAACTTGAGGGCGTTGGACAGCAGGTTACTGACGATCTGCCGCACCCGGGTCGGATCGCCGAGCACCAGTGCCGGGAAATACGGATCGATCAGGCAGGTCAGTTCGACGCTGGGGGCGGCGTTCTGCGACAACAGGTTGGCGGTGTCTTCGATCAGCGAACCCAGGTCGAAGGGGATGTGTTCGAGTTCGAGTTGGCCGGCATCGAACTTCGACAAATCGAGAATATCGTTGAGCAATTCCACCAGCACTTTGCCCGAGTCATGGGCGATCGACAGTTGCTGCTGTTGTTCGGCATTGAGCGGTCCGTCGAGGGATAGCGCGATCATCCCGAGCAAGCCATTGAGGGGCGTGCGGATTTCATGGCTCATGTTGGCCAGGAACACCGAGCGGGCTTCGGCCATATCGAGGGCGGTACTGCGGGCGACTTCCAGTTCCTCGTTGGATTGGCTCAGCCGGTCGTTGATCGCCTTGAGTTCGGCAGTGCGGGCCGAGACGATGTTTTCCAGTTGGCCAAGATATTCGGTCAGGCGGTTTTCCGCATTGCGCCGCTGTTGGATTTCGGTGGCGATGTTCCTGAATTGCTGGTTGGCAACCTTGACCAACACGCCGATCTCATCGTTGACGTGCCCGGCGGGACACTCCAGCGAGGTCGGCTCGGTGCTGCTCGGGTCGCGACCGCTGAGTTCACGGATGACCCGCACCAGGGGTTTGGTCAGCATCACATAGAACAGAGCCAGCAGGATGCCGGACAGCAGCAGGCTGCGGGCGAAACCATTGAGCAGGGTCACTTCGGCCCGGCGCAGGAACCGGTTGCCGAAGGCGTAAGTATCGACTTTCAGGCGCAGCGTACCCAGGGATTCGTTGGGTAAATTATCCAGGTAAAGCCGGTCTTCGAACTGTCGGTTGGCGCCGAACAGGAAGTCACTGAGCATCCTGTAACCGTTTTCCACACCGGGTCGCTTGACATTGGCCAGCACGGTGCCGTTGTTGTCGATCAGTTTTGCGCTAATGATCGCTGGCGAGCGCAGCAGGCCCAGGGTCAGTTCCTTGGCGAGTTCGGCGTCGATGTTGTAGGCGATTCGCGAGGCCGGGTTGTGGCTGATTTCCAGCAATGAAAGGATTTCACGATTGATGGAGGCGTCTTCACTGGCATAATCGATGCCTATTTGCAGCAGGCTGAGCAGCGTGCCCAGAATGAAACCGACCAGCACGGTAAGCCGGGCTTGCTTGAATGACAGCCGGTTGGTGAATTTGATGTCCATGGGGGGGTGAACCACTTCCGTTTCCTTTCGCTGCTCAAGCATAGTCGATCATGCCTGCCTGCTGATGTTCTCGCGAGTGCTGTACCGCGGGGGTAGCCGCTTGTGTGACGCTGTGTTTCGTCGCTGTATCACCATCATTACTGTGAACGTGCCCGAGGAGAAGTCGTGGATTCCCGATTGAATGCTTTTCTTGAACGCGCCGATGCCGTTCTGGCCCGTATCGAGCCGTTGCTGCCGGCGCCACGGCCAGCCATCGACTGGACGCAATGTCTGGCCGCGCGCTGGCAGCGTGAGTCGCGCGGCGGTTATCTGATGCCGCTGGAGGTCAGCCTCGACATGCGTTTGTCGGACCTGATCGGCGTCGACCGGCAAGTCGAGCAGCTTGGGCGCAATACCCGGCAATTCCTTGACGGCATGCCAGCCAACCATGCCTTGCTCTGGGGCTCGCGCGGCACTGGCAAGTCGTCGCTGGTGCGCGCCTTGTTGGCCGAACACGCTCACGCCGGTTTGCGCTTGATCGAGATTGAACGTGATCACCTGGCAGACCTGCCGCGGGTGGTCGAACAGATCGGCAAACTGCCCCAGCGTTTCGTGCTGTTTTGCGATGATCTCTCGTTCGAGTCGGGCGAGGGGGATTACCGAGTGCTCAAGAGCGTCCTTGATGGCTCCCTGGAACAGGCGCCGGACAACGTTTTGTTGTACGCCACGTCCAACCGTCGCCACCTGGTGCCGGAAAAGGAAAGTGACAACGAAAACTGGAAACGGGTCGACGGCGAACTGCATCCGAGCGAGGCGGTGGAAGACAAGATCGCACTGTCGGACCGCTTCGGCCTGTGGCTGTCGTTCTATCCGTTTACCCAGGAACACTTCCTCGACGTCGTCGAGCACTGGATCGGCCAGTTGGCCGGCAAGGCCGGACTGGCGTGGCGGCGCACCGAAGAGCTGGACATTCTGGCGGTACGTTGGGCCACCGGCCGAGGCAACCGCAATGGGCGTTGCGCCTATCAATTTGCCCGTTACTGGGTCGGGCTGAAACTGTTGGAGCACAAGGCATGATCGATTTACAAAAGAGCGGCCAGGGCCTCGAAGGCTACGGCATGCTACACGCGCAGCTGGAATCATTGCTGGCGGACGAGCGGGATTTCATCGCCAATGCCGCACAGTTCTCGGCGTTTCTGTTCAATCAACTCGATGATTTGAACTGGGCCGGTTTCTACCTCAACCGTAATGAAGAACTGGTGCTGGGCCCGTTTCAGGGGCAGATCGCTTGCGTGCGGATTCCGTTCGGTCGTGGCGTTTGCGGGGCGGCGGCAGCCACCCTGCAGACTCAACGAGTCGAAGATGTGCACGCGTTTCCCGGTCATATTGCCTGCGACAGCGCCTCGAACAGCGAACTGGTGGTGCCGTTGGTCAAGGACGGCCGATTGATCGGTGTGCTCGACCTCGACAGTCCGAAACTCGCGCGTTTCACCGCGCAGGACCAGGCTGGAATCGAACAGCTGGCGGCGATTTTCCTGCGCCTGACCGACTGCTGATCAAGACACCAGGCCGGCCTTGGTCAGCAGGCCCGACGCGTCCACCGCATCGATCTGCCCGGGGTCGAGGAAGCGCCTGGCGTACTGCAAATAGATCTGTGCCTTGATGAACAGCCCGAACAGCTCCGGGTCGATGTGGGCATCACGGCACATGAGCGCCATGATGCCCAGCGCCTCGCTCAAGGTCTTGGCTTTTTTGTAGGGGCGGTCGGCGGCCGTCAACGCTTCGAAAATATCGGCAATCGCCATCATCCGCGCCGGCAGGCTCATTTCTTTTCGCTTCAAGCGTTTCGGATACCCGGTGCCGTCCATTTTTTCGTGGTGCCCGCCGGCTATTTCCGCGACGCTGCGCAAGTGCTCGGGGAACGGCAGATGGTTGAGCATCAGAATCGTCTGAACGATGTGGTTATTGATGACATAACGCTCCTCGCTCGTCAGGGTGCCCCGGACAATGCTCAGGTTGTACAACTCGCCCCGGTTGTATTTGTGGGGCGGAACGTCGAGCTTGAAGCCCAGGGGATTGTCTTGTGGTATCACTTCGTTTTCGCTGCGTTCGAACAGGTGCTCGGGTTTGTCCGCCAGTAACGGTTCGCTGACGGGCAGGTTGGGGGCGGGCGTTCGGGCCTGACGCCGGTTTTCTTCCCAGGACACGCCCAGCCGGTCATCCAGGGTCCGGGTCCAGGTTCGTTCAGCCAGGCGGTGCAGGCGTTGCAGGTCAGCGTCGGCCATGGCTTCGCCGCCGAGGTTGCAGCGGGCAACGAAGGCGAAATCATCATCGAGCCCGGCCAGGCTGGCATTGCGCAGTTCCGCCAACGGTTGCTCGTCACCGCCCAGGGCAATGCCCCGCCAGTAGCTGATCCAGGCATCGCACTTGAGTACCTCGAAGCGGGTACGGATTTCGTGGATACGATCGGTCAGGGTTTCCAGCTTCGTGGCTTTGTCGACGACATATTCCGGGGTGGTGACCTTGCCGCAATCGTGCAGCCAGGCGGCGATGTGCAGTGCCTCCCATTCATCTTCGGTCGGCTGATAGGCGCTGAAGGCGGGCTCCTGGCTCGCTGCCGCCGCTTGGGCGAGCATCAGGGTCAGTTCCGGCACGCGCTGGCAATGGCCGCCGGTGTAGGGGCTTTTGGCGTCGATGGCGCCGGCCAGCAGTTGAATGAAGGCGTCCAGCAGCTGTTTTTGCCGGGCTTGCAGGCGCTGGCTTTCGATGCACACGGCAGCCGCGCCGGACACCGCCTGGAGAAACGCAATGCGGTCCGGCCGCAGCTTGTCCAGATCGCTCTGCTCGCCGCTGTCGGCCAAGAGCAACACCAGCAGACCCACGGTTTCGTTGTGGCGATTGTGCAGGCGGATCCCGATCAGATGGACCCGAGGACTTTCCAGTGCGAGCAGGATTTTCTGCAGATCACCCGCTTGCTCGAACCCCAGGTTGCTGACGACATTGTCGACGTTGGCCAACTGGTGCAGCCATGGGGGGCTTTGCGGGTTCTCGAGCGAGTGTCCGCGGATGTCGAAGTCTTGCAGGTTTTCGGCGGTGTTATTGATGACCAGCCCGTGGGGTTTCATGTGCTGGCCATCACCTTCGCGCAGATAGATCAGGCCGGCCTGGGCCTGGCCGATTTTCACGGTTTCAAACAACACCCGTTCCAGCAGCGGTGCGAAACGGGTTTCGGCGCTGAGGCTGTCAGTGATCTGGAAGAAGCTCGCCAGGGTGTCTTTCGTTCGTGCCATCGACACACTCAACTGGTCGACTTCGAGCACCGGCGAGCGGCGGGAAAGCGGAAAATTGAAATCGAAACTGCGAATCGCATCGGCCTCCTGCACCAGGGCGCGCAAGGGTTTGACCAGGATTCTTGATGTCAGCCAACCCAGCGGCACGCATAACAGCAAGGTTGCCAGGGTAATCAGCGCACCCTGCCAGCGCATCCGGTAAGCGTCGACGAGCAACTCGTCTTCCGGTACCAGCAGCGCCAATTGCAGGCCTTGGGGGCCGCCTTCCTGCATGCGGCTGCGGGCCACGATCCACTGCCGGCCGTCGGCGTTCAGGCGACTGCCCTGAGGGGGACTGTTGAGCAATGCGTCCAGACCGGGGCTCAGGTCCGCCGCCTTGACCAGGCGGGACGTCTGATCATCGATGATCAGCTTGCGACTGTCGGGGTAGGCAATGGCATTGCCTTCGGCGTCGAACAGCACGATTTCGGTACTGGGGGTCACGACGTGCTTGGCCAGGGTCGCGCTGAGTTCGGCCAGAGTCAGGTCGGCGGCCAGGATTGCCTTGTCGCCGCTGCGTCGTGCCAGTGTCGCGCCGATGTTGTGGGTGGAAAAGAAGATATAGGGTTCGGTCGTGATCTGGTCGTTGTCGCCGCGGGCGCTGGTGAACCAGGCGCGGTTGCGTGGGTCGTACGTGTCGTTCAGGTTGTCCTGACGGCTGACAAGTGCCAGGTTCCGGTCGAAAAACAACGATTGGGAGTGGGGCTGGCCGTTGCTGTCGTGCTCGATGCTCCAGACTTGGAAAACCGCCGTGTCCGGAGCCTTGACCAGGGCTTTGACCTCCGGGGTGCGCAGCGGGCGGACCATGAAAAAGTCACCATTGTCGTAACCCAGGTACAGTGAAGCCAGGTTGGGGTTGTCCTCGAGTGACTGGCTGAACGGTTCGAGCAGTGCCAGGCGCTGTTCCAGATCAGGGGACTGGCCCGCCGGATTGAGTGCCAGCAGGCTCAACAGATGACGAATGGGGTCATAGGTCGCGTGCAGGTCCAGGCGGACATCCTGCTCAATGCGGTTGAAGAGTTTTTCGCTGCTGGACAAGATGATCTGTGTGGTTTGCCGGTAGTTGAAAAGCCCCAGCACCGCCCCGGTCAGCAACAGCAAAAAGGTGAACATCACGCTGATATGGACATGCAGCGGAAACCGGCGTGGATCCGTGCGCAGTGGGTCAGGCATTGCGGGTTTCTCCATGATGGTCAACACACCGCTGAGGGACCAAGCATAGTTAAGGCTCTGGCAGTTTGCCTTCGTCGTAATGCTCGATCTGACGTAGCAACGCGTCCTCCAGTTCGAGCATGGTGCGCTCCATGGATTTGCAGCATCCGGCCACTTTTTCGCGATCGGAATCCTCATGGCAGGCCGCTTCGAGTGCCTCGCAGCGGTCGATTAGGCGGGAGGCTTGTACTATCCGGGCTGCGCCTTTGATTTTGTGGGCAATGTCCTGCAGCGCTTGCGTATCCCCAGAGCTGGATAGCGACAGCAGCGTTGGCAGATCCTGGCGGTTGCTGTTCACCAACTCGTTCAGCAATCGTCGGTTCAATATCGGGTTGCCCCCGGTCAGCAGTTTCAACCCGTGAAGGCTGAACGCCGGGGCTACATGGGTTGGTTCAATGCCTTGCACCCATTGACTCAAGGCTCCGAGGCTGAGGGGTTTGAACAGGCAGTCGTCCATTCCGGCCTGTTTGCAGCGTTGTATTTCTTCCGGTTGGGCGTTGGCGGTAAAGCCGAGAACGGTGCAGGGAGGACGATGGAGTTGTCGCTCATGCTGGCGAATGGCACGGGCAAGCTCATAACCGTTCATGACCGGCATGTTGCAATCGGCGATCACCAGATCAAAAGGCTGGTCCTTCCATGCCTCCAATCCCTCCTGTCCATCGGCCGCGACGGTAAATCGATGCCCAAGAAACTCCAGTTGCTGGCACGTGAGCAATCGATTGGCCGAGTGATCGTCGACTACCAGAACATTCAATGGGGTTGTGGCGACGACGACTTGGGTTTCGACCGCACGGGCCGACTGTTGCAGCGGCAACGTTTCCAGCTGCAGCAACACCTCCACTTGGGTACCGATGCCCGGCTCGCTGCGCAATTGCAGGCTGCCGCCCATCATCTCGCAGAGATTGCGGCTGATCACCAGCCCCAACCCTGCGCCTCCCCTGGCCGATTGCATGGCGTGGTCGGCCTGAGCGAAGGGTTCGAACAGGCGTTGTTGATCCTGTTCGCTGATCCCGATACCACTGTCGTGAACCTGCACCCGCATCTGCACATGCTCAGGTTGCGTTGCCGGGTGCAGGTCGACAATGACCCGGATCTGGCCTTGCTCGGTAAACTTGATGGCATTGCTGATCAGGTTGGACAGCACCTGTTTGAAGCGCAATGGGTCCAGCAACACATCGAAGGTCGGGTTCGCCGATGAAAACTCCAGCAGCAGCTCGAGTTCCTTCTGTCGGGCCAGACCTTCGAAAATCCGCACGACCGAGGTCACAAGTTCACCAAGGTCAACCCGCTCCGGAGTCAGGCTCAAGCGTCCTGATTCGATTCTGGCGATGTCGAGGATGTCGCCGATCAATTCCAGCAACCCTTTCGCCGAGTTGTACGCGACATCGATGGCCGGACGCTCCGGGTGCTGATGATCAAGACGCTTGAGTGTCAGTTCAAGCATGCCGATGATTGCATTCATCGGCGTGCGGATCTCATGGCTCATCGTGGCCAGAAACGTGCTTTTGGCCCGGTTGGCGTTATCGGCGCGTTCTTTCGCGCAACGCAGATCGTCGAGCAGTTGCCGCCGTTCGCTGATGTCGATCCAGCCACCGATAATGCCTTGCACTTTTGCGCTGGAATCCCGATAGGGAAGAATCCAGTGATAGATCGTCAGCCGCCGGCCACCAATGTGCAGCTCGCGATCGACGATCAACGGTCTGCCCTCGGCCACTACGCGCTGGTAGTCGGCCTGGTACTCCCGGGCTTCGAACACATTGCTCATCGATCCCTGCATGACGCTTTTGCCAATGACATCTTCACGCCGGGCGCAGAACGCTTGCAGGTAACTGTCGTTGCAACTTTGCAGCAGCCCCTGGCGATCACGTACGTAGATCGGATGGGGCGTGCCATTGACCAGCGATCGCATGAACTCGAACTGGTCGTTCAGCGCACGCTCGGCGGCCTTGCGCTGCTTGATCTGGCGTCGCATGTAGTCGTTCCACGCAATGGAAATCAGCAATAGCACGCCGGCACCGATGACGATTTGGTAGAACAGTCTTTGATAGTTGCGCCAGGTGCTTTGCGAGGACGCCGAATAGCCGCGCCAGCGACTGTTGATGATGCCCAGTTCTTCCGGCGAGATGCTCAGCAATGCCTTGTCGAGAATGGCGTTCAGCTCTTTGGCGCCCCGAGCGGTGGCAAGGGAAAACGCTGCCTGCTCGGTGCCGATGGTGGTGCTGATTTGCAATGTGTGCTCGAACAGCCGCGAGGAAATAAAGTAATTGGCAATGACCAGTGAGTTCACCGCGCCCTCTGCCTGGCCTTCGGCGAGCAACTCCACGGCGCTGAAGGTGTCCGGGGTTTCGATCAAATTGATTCGGGGAAACTCTCTGCGCAGGTAATCGATGATTGGATTGCCGCGGGCAATGGCCAGGCGCTTGTCCTGTAGCTGCGCGAGGTTGGTCGAGCTGTCGGCGGCCTTGCGGGTCAGCAGGACGTAGGAATTTTCCAGAAAGGGGCGGGTAAAGTTCAGCTGGGTTTGACGTTCGGCACTGGGGAGCAACGCGGCGATCACATCTACCTTGTTGTCCTTGATCTGTTTGATCATCTCGTCATCGCTTCGACTGCTCCGGATATCGAAGCGCAAGCCGGTACGCAGCCTGATAAGCTCAAGCAAATCTGCGGTGACCCCGCGAAAATTGCCATTGCTATCGAAAAATGTCAGTGGCGCAAAGGCTTCGTTGACGACAACGCGCACAATCGGGTGGTGGCTCAGCCAGCGTTCTTCACGGTCAGTGAGTTGCAGCTTTTGATCGGTCAGCAGAATGTCGCTACCGGCGCTCCAGCGTTTGGCGATGTTTTCTCGTTCACTGGAGGGGATGGCCGTGATCATCGCGTTGATGATGCCGAGCAGCTCAGGGTTGTTCCGGTTGACGGCGAAGCTGAAACCAAAGGCTTCATGTTTGCCGAAGTTGGCCATGCGGATGTTGTTCAGATACCCCTTGTTGATCATGTAGTGAGTTGAAATGGTGTCACCGAGAAACACGTCCGCCTGATCGAAAGCAACGGCATTGATCGCATTCTGGTAGGACGGATAAGACGTGATGATCGCCTTCGGATACAACGCCTTGACTTCGGCCAGCGGCAAGTAGTGATACACCATGCTCAGGCGCAATCCGGCCAGGCCATCGGTGAGGGATCGTGTTTCCCCTTCGCGGGTGACCAATACGGGTTGGTCGACGGCATAGGGTATGGACAGTGCAATGTCGGCGTTGCCAGCTTCGAATCCATTGGCGGTGCCGAGCAGATCGACTTCGCCATTTTCCAGCGCAGTGATCGCGGCCCCTCGGGAATCGAAACGCTGAACCGTGATGGGCAGACCGGTTACTTTTTCCAGGAGACCGGCGTAATCGGCGGTAAAACCTTCATAGTCCTGACCACTGGTGGTCAGGTCGAATGGGGGATAGTCCGGGGCCGACGTACCGAGCGTCAGTTGGTTTTTTTGTTTGATCCATTGTCGCTGGGATTCATCCAGCCGAACCTCCAGCGCTCCGACCTTCGAGCGGCTGAGCAGCGTGTAGTTTTCATTGCCCGGTGCCCCGAACAACGAGGTGCTCACGCATAGACCTGCGGTCAATTGAATCAGATAGACCTTCAAACGTCTGGGCATCCAGGTTCTCACACGAGTGCGTTACGTTTTGCCATCTCGATCAGTTCAACCAGGGATTTGGCTTTGAGTTTCTGCATGAGGCGCTTTTTGTAGGTGCTCACGGTCTTGTTGCTCAGAAACATGCCCTTGGCTATTTCCTTGTTTGTGCGGCCTTGGGCAAAAAGTTGCAAGACCATCAGTTCCCGGTCGTTTACGGATTTGAACAGTTCCAGTTCCATGCAGCGTGTTTCATCTCCGCGGATGGGGTTCAAAGCCTCGCTCGGAAAATAGTTGTAACCTGCAAATACCGCTTTTATGGCGCTGACCAGTTCACTGATGTCCTCTTGTTTGCAGACATAGCCCGATGCACCCGATTGCATGCAACGAATACCGAAAAGTGTCGGGCATTGCGCTGTCAGTACCAGGGTTTTAAGAGGGGTGCTCATTGCATTGAATCGGGATAGCACTTCCAGGCCATCCAGTTTTGGAATGCTGATGTCGAGAATGACCAGGTCGGGCATGCATTCGCGAACCATCTGCATGGCATCGACCCCATTGTCAGTTTCGCCGACGACTTTGTAACCTTCATGTTCCAGTAACATTCGAACGGCAAGGCGGATAACCGGGTGATCGTCGACAATAAAAACGGAGTTCATAATCAAGTCCCATGCGAGCTCAAATAAAGCGCGCACCATAGCTCAGATACTTGAAGGGACGCATGAACTGACCAGTCTGTAGCAGCAATATAGGAGAAATCCTACAGATGAAAAAGAATTGGACTACGTATTAACTAGGTTTCTTATTAGGAAGGCTGAAAGAAGTCCAGCATGCGGGTGTGCTTTAAATGGAAGTTGTTTGTAAGCTTTTCAATGTGTGTTTGTCGGTTTTTATATGTTTTTTTCTATAGTGGTGCTGAGGTCAACAAGTCTCTAAATTCAGATTGTTTCAGTGGTTTTATCAAGTAACCCAATAATGGCAGCCCCTGTTCAGAGGCCGTTTTTTCAAGCTCATCCAGTTCAGATGTCGTCAGGCTACTGAGAATGATCGCCTGCCTGATCAACCCTCGCTGGCTGGCGAACCGGACCAGATCGAGTCCCGTCAGGTCGGGCAGGCATTGATCGCATAAAAGGATGTCGAACGGTTGGTCGGCCCCGAGCAGTTGCTGCAGTGCGCCTTTGGCGCTGTCGGTGGTCGTCAGCCGGGTGAAGCCATAACTTTCCAGCAGGCATTGAGTGGCTATCAGTTGGAAGGGATGGTCTTCCACCACGAGGATGCGTAGATCGTCTTCGGCCATGGCGCGCACTTCATCTGTCGAACGGAAGGGAGGGCGATTGTTCCGCGAGAGTACCGGGCAAGCGATCAGTTTGCTCGCCATGTGCTGTAGGGCAATTCGACGAAACTTGAGTGCAGTTGGATGCTGAAGGGGGTATCAGCCATAACGAATGCCGTAATGGCTGATCAATCGATACACCTCAGTGCCTGGCGCGGCCGGTCATTTCCAAGGCCATGTCACTGGCATAGCTGTCGGTCATGCCGGCGATGAAATCAATCATGCGCAAAAACGAAGTGTGCAACGGGCCGTGAGGATCGGGTGCATTGTTGCCCAGCAGGTCAAGGATGCGGCGGCTCTTGAACGACGGTGTACGCCCATTGTGCTGTTCCAGCGCGGCACCGCAAAAGGCGTTGAGCAGGATTTCCAGCGTGGTGTAGGCGCCGATCTCATGCAGGGTCTTGCGCTTGTCCTGGAAGATTTTCTTGCGGGCCATGTCCTTGGCATTGAGCACGCAACGCTTGGCGGGACCGTGCATGTGTTCCACCAGATCGCCGGGCAGAGTACCGGCCAGCAGCGCATCCTGTTGCTCGACGAAGGCGCGGGCCGCAGCATTGGTCAAGTGCTCGATGGCTTTACCGCGCAGGATAGCCAGTTTGCGTCGGCGCGAATCGTCGGGACCGAGCTGGCGATAGGTCTCCGGCAAGTCATCGCCCACCAGGCCCAACAGCAGGGATTCGACTTCGGCGTATTCCAGCAACTCCATTTCCAGGCCGTCTTCCAGGTCGATCAGCGCATAGCAGATGTCGTCGGCGGCCTCCATCAGGTACACCAGCGGGTGCCGCGCCCAGCGTTGCTCCTCCAGTTGTGGCAGGCCGAGTTTATGGGCGATCTGCTCCAGCAGTGGCAGCTCGCTCTGATAACAGCCGAACTTGTGTTTCTTGTAGCCCAGCGAGTCGGCGTGCCTGGCCGTCCATGGATACTTCAGGTACGTGCCCAGCGTTGCATAGGTCAGGCGGGTACCGCCGTCGAACTGGTGATACTCAAGTTGGGTGAGCACCCGAAAGCCTTGGGCATTGCCTTCGAAATTCAGGAAGTCATTGCGCTCGGCTTCACTCATTGCATCCAGCCAGCCACGACCGGCGGCTTGCTGGAACCAATGGCGGATCGCGTCTTCACCGGAATGGCCGAACGGCGGGTTGCCGATGTCGTGTGCCAGGCAGGCCGATTGCACCACCATCCCCAGATCGCTGGGTTCGCACCATTCGGGCAGGGTCCTGCGGATGGTTTCGCCGACGCGCATGCCCAGTGAGCGACCCACACAACTGACTTCCAGCGAGTGGGTCAGGCGCGTATGAATGTGATCGTTGCTGGACACCGGATGGACCTGGGTCTTGCGCCCGAGACGGCGGAAAGCTCCCGAGAAAATGATGCGGTCGTGGTCTTTGTGAAAAGGGCTGCGGCCGAGTTCTTCCGGGCTGTGCAAAGGTTTTCCGAGGCGTTCGCGGGTAAGCAGGGTATGCCAATCCAAGGCGGGTCACTCCGTCAGGTGTCTGATGGCCTAGCTTCCCGTTTCGCGCCATGACCTGCAAGCGGAACTACAACCCGGCGGCGTTGATATCGAGGCCTCCTTGCAAGATCATTTTCTGGAGGGTGCCTGTTGACCGGGTAGGCGCACAGGATTGCACCCCTCGATAGAGGAGCGCATCCCGTCGACTTTGCAAGCATGCAGCCAGAAAGAAACTGATCAGTCTTTGCGCGAAGAGCCCTGCATGATCAGTTTGATCAGCGGCCCCAGTGTGGTGCCGAGGCGGATCAGCCGGGTCAGACTGCTGAGGCCACCCCCGTTTTTCGCACCCTTGCCGGTCAGAAAGCCCAGCAAGGTGACGGCGGCCACGCCCCAGAGTGGCGCGTGCTTGATGCCGAAGCCGTCCTGCAGGTTTTGCGTCATCCCGCGCACCCGTTGCAAGGGCTGCAGCAGTTGCGAGGATTCGTGGCGGATTTCCTGGCGGTGCATTTCCATACGCAGGCGGATCAGGGCCTTGCGCATTTCCGTGCGTGAGCTGTTTTGTGGCAATTCAGGCAGGTTCATGGCAGCAGGCGCTCCCGATCGTTGGCCAGCTCTTCCAGGGTGCCATGGAAGGGCGAGGACTCATCGAAAATCGCCGCTCTCAAGCGCATTCCACAGAATATGGCGGCGAGGGAGTAGAACACACAGAGCCCGATGATGGCGGTCAGGCGATACGTGTCCCAGAACACGATAAGCACCAGCGTCGACAGCCCCACCAACAGCAGCAACGCAAACACCAGCGCCAGGCCCGCAAACAGCAAGAGGCTGACGGTGCGGGCTTTTTGTTCCTGCAGTTCGATGCCGAACAGCTTGACATGGCTGTGCAGCAACCCAAGGAAGGCAGCACCCAGGCGCCGCGATGAGGAGCTTGTTCCCGTCACGGACGGGCCGGATTCGCCGATCGACATATCAGCGCCGGCTGGCCAGCAGGCCGATCAGGAAACCCACGCCGGCCGCGATCCCGACAGATTGCCAAGGGTTGGCCTGGACATAGTCTTCCGTGGCGGTGACAGCAGCCTTGCCGCGTTCGCGCAGGGAGTCTTCGGTCAGCTTCAGGGTTTCACGGGCACGCAAGAGACTTTCGTGGATCTGCTCGCGCAACTCGTCGGCCTGATCGCCGGCCAGGGTCGCGGTGTGCTCCAGCAAGCGTTCGGTGTCACTGACCAGTGTCTGAAAGTCGTTCATCAGGATTTCTTGAGCAGTCTTTGCCTGGTGGCGGGCCATGGTGGATCTCCTTAAGTGGCTTTCTGATGCGTTCGAGTATGAGCCTTCGGCGAAGGTTCAGTACAAATGGCTGGTACAACTTTTGCTGAGTCGTGGTGCGCCGGTCCGCACCATTGCGCTATTGCCGGGCATGATTTCAGTAAAACCGTAGGACCAACAATCAAAAACTCGCGTAAACGTCCGGGGGCGCGTTTTTCCTGGACGGCGTCCGTGCGCCAAAGTGGTTCAACGAGATCAGTGCGCTGATGTCTTGAAGCTGCAACTTGGTGCATGGCCAGTCATCGCGAACTGCTTTGGTGCTTTTTTCTGCCATAAGGTCTGCCCATCCCATGGAAAACCTGCAAAGCGCTGTGGACACCCTGGTCCATAGCTCCAACACGCTGTTCATTCTGATCGGTGCGGTCATGGTTCTGGCCATGCACGCCGGTTTCGCCTTTCTCGAAGTCGGAACCGTGCGACAGAAAAACCAGGTCAATGCGTTGTCGAAAATCCTCAGCGATTTCGCCGTTTCGACACTGGCCTACTTCTTTATAGGCTATTGGATTTCCTATGGCGTGACGTTCATGCAACCAGCGGCGGTGCTCAATGCCGACCATGGTTATGGCCTGGTGAAGTTTTTCTTCCTGCTGACCTTTGCCGCGGCGATCCCGGCGATCATTTCCGGAGGCATCGCCGAGCGCGCCCGGTTTGTTCCCCAGTTGTGTGCAACCGCGTTGATCGTCGCGTTCATCTATCCGTTCTTCGAAGGCATTGTCTGGAACGGCAACCTGGGTCTGCAAGCCTGGTTGCTGGAGCGCTTTGGCGCCGGTTTCCATGACTTCGCAGGATCGGTGGTGGTGCATGCCATGGGCGGTTGGCTGGCACTGGCGGCGGTGTTGTTGCTCGGACCGCGTAATGGCCGCTATCGCGACGGTCGGCTGGTCGCGTTCGCGCCATCGAGCATCCCGTTTCTGGCACTGGGCTCGTGGATCCTGATTGTTGGCTGGTTCGGCTTCAACGTCATGAGCGCGCAAACCCTGCAAGGTGTCAGCGGACTGGTGGCGGTGAATTCGTTGATGGCCATGGTTGGCGGTACGGTGGCGGCGCTGATTGTCGGGCGCAATGACCCCGGCTTTCTGCACAACGGCCCGTTGGCGGGGCTCGTGGCAATCTGTGCCGGTTCCGACCTGATGCATCCTGTGGGGGCGCTGGTCACCGGTGCCGTCGCGGGGGCGCTGTTTGTCTGGTGCTTTACCGCGGCCCAAGGCAAATGGCACATCGACGATGTGTTGGGTGTGTGGCCATTGCATGGTTTGTGCGGCGTGTGGGGCGGCATCGCCTGCGGCATTTTCGGCCAGACCGCTTTGGGC